>JAISOL010000051.1 GCA_031275645.1 Deltaproteobacteria bacterium | reverse complement strand
TTTCCCTGGTGGTTCTGCCTTTTTCCATCCTGGTCCGATGAATGCGAAAGATGCGTCTTATTCCAGGCCAATCCGGATATCCAGGCAAGGCTTCAGCCACTTCCAATTCGCGTATCTCTTGCGCCCATGCTGCTTTTCTTGAGTCTTGGCCCGTTCTATCGGATATTCTTTATCCCCCAGGGGAAATTATTCCATCAAACACCGTAAAGATAATGCATGGATGACTGGCTTGGAGATTTATCTCTATTTATTCCAATGAGTTTAAGATCTTCCCGCTTCAGCCTTCTTCCCCATCTCGCGATGGCCCGCAAGGACAATTTTCCACATAAAAGTCCGGCTATGATCAGTGCCAAAATACTTTGCGATGAAAAGCGACGTCCCGAAGGATTTCTCGGATCGGGTATTTGCCCCAGACAATACCATAAGGCAGCCAGTTCAGTTTGCATATGCATTCCTCTGTGGTCATATTTTCTAAAATTTTTCTAAAAAGTAAAGAACAGAATGACCCTGAGCCTGGGTGACGCCGGGCAGTGCGCAAGGGCATATTCAGCGCCGCGGCGAGCATATTTGCCCGGCAACCGCGCCATTTACTCCGCCGGCGTGCCGTGCGCTGTTCCTCCCGCTGGGCTTCAAGAGCGCGTGGAATCCCGCGCAGCATGAAGAATAGAGGCACCGCTGTCGCTAACGCATTTTAACTTTAAGACGCTCATTCGGCGCTTGACGGCGAAACGAGTTCCGCCCGCGCCTTCGTGGCGGGCGCCCGCTTCACAGGGCCTGGGCCATTATCCGCAGGGCCTTCTCCACGATTTCCGGCCTGGCCTGGCTGCCCATATGCCCCAGGCGGAAGACCCTGCCTTCCAGGGGGCCCAGGCTCCCGCCCACAATCAGGCCGAGGGCGGCCAGACGCTCCCTCCAGGCAGGCCAGCCGATTGCCGGAGGCACTTTAAAGGCGCTCACCGTGGGCGAATTCACGGCCCCGGCCGAGGGAAAAAGCTCCAGCCCCAGAGCCGCCGCCCCGGCCCGGCATTGCCCGGCCGCCCTCTCATGCCGGGCAAAAGCCCGCTCCAGCCCCTCCTCAAGAAGCAGATCCAGCGCCGCGTTCAGAGCCGCCACGCCCTGGCGGAAAGGGACATAGGGGAGGGAAGAGCTGTCTTTGAGCCGGATGAAGGGCAAAAAAGCGTCGTAACCCTGGTAGCCCACCCCGGCAATCTCCTCCCCGGCTTCGGGGCTGATCGCGGCGAAGCCCAGGCAGGGCGGAGCGGAAAGAGCCTTCTGCGTGCCGCCCAAAAGCAGATCCACCGCGTGCCTGTCCCCTTCCACCGGCGCGCCGCCCACGCTGGCCACCGCGTCCACGCAGAGGAGGGGCGTCCGGAGACGCCTCTTTATCTCGCCCACGCCTTCCAGGGGGTTCAAGGTGCCGGAGGGGGTCTCGCAATGCACCAGAGTGATCATCTTGGGCCGGAAGCTCCTCACGGCCTCCTCTATTTTCTGCAGGGCGTCGCCCTGGTTTATGGTGCTGTCCGGCGGGAAACTCACCGTCTTCACGGAGCAGCCCGCGGCTTTCCCCATATCCGCGAAACCCGCGCCGAAGACTCCGGTATCAATGCAGAGCAGGCGTTCGCCCGGAGCGAGGCAGCTGCGCACGACCCCCCAGAGAACCACCATAGCCTCGCCGCTCATCAGGATGACTTCGTGTCGCGTCCCCAGAACGCGGGCCGCCTTGCGCCCGGTTTCCGTATAAAAGTCCAGGAAATCCGCTTTGATGCGGCCGTGATCGCTGTTGGCTCTCATGGCTTCCAGAACGCGCTCCGGTACGGAAACCGGCCCCGGAACAAGGTGAATAAGGGAAGAAAAGTCGGCTCCTGGCATATCATGTCTCCTTGTTTTCTGCCGCAGATATACCCTCTATTCCCCGGACGGGCAATGCCGGAAAATTCCGGCGGCGCCCGGAGAGGCGGGGGCGGGTTGCGGCGCCCCGGGCAAGGGGAGATTTTCCCTTGACGCCCGGCAAAGCCGGGCATAACCTTCTTTACAAGCTCTAACGTAATAATATCGTCAGCCGTTATGCGGGCAAAATTCAAAAGAACGCGTGATCTTTTCATACTCCTCTTTGCCGGCGTTCTGGCTCTGCTCCTGTGGCGCTTCGTTCTCGGGGAGGCGCCGGAAGAGCGCTACGCCGGGTTTGTGGTCGCGGACAATATCTATCTGGCGGCTCCCGGCGCCGGGACGGTGCTGGAGGTGCCGGTGAAACCGGGCCAGCGCGTCAGCGCCGGGCAGACGCTCTTCCGGATGGACCCGGCCGGCGTCCTGGCCCGCCTGGCCCAGGCTCGGGCCCGTCTGGCCCAGAGCGAGGCCCAGCTCTCCCTCCAGTCGGCCAATCTGCAAAAAGCCCTGAGCAACAAGCAGGTCAGCGCCACAGACAAGGAGAGAACCCGCCGCGATTACGAGCGTTACCTCCAGCTCCGCGACTCCCGTTCCGGCGCCATCTCGCAGCAGGATCTGGAGCACGCGGGCAGCGCCGCCAGCAGCGCCGCCCGGCTGGACGAAGCCGCGGCTCAGGATGTGGCCGCCTGCGCCGCGGGCGTGGAAGCCGCCTCGGCCCAGGTGGCCCTGGCCCGCGCCGAAATGGAGGAAATTCTCTTCCACCTGGGCAATCTCAGCCCCAGAGCCCCGGTGGACGGCCATATCGAAGATGTCATGTATCAGGCCGGGGAATGGGCCGCTCTGAATGCCCCGGTGGTCAGCCTGCTTCCGGACGGAGGCCGCAAAATCCGTTTTTATCTGCCTCAGGCCGCGCTGGAAAAGTACCGCCCCGGGGTTGAAATCCTTTTCAAAACCGACGGCATGGCCGCTCCGGCCAGGGCCAGGGTAAGCTATGTGGCCCCCAGACCGGAATACACCCCCCCGGTGATTTACAGCCTGGAAAGCCGCCACAGGCTGGTCTTCCTGCTGGAAGCCCTCCCTCTGGAAGATTTTCCCCTGGTTCCGGGGCAGCCTCTGGACGTCATGCCGGCGGCCCCCCGGCCCTGAAGGGCGCGTTTCCATGTCTCTGGCCATAGACGTGCACGGGTTGAGCAAGCGTTTCGGCTCCAGAGAGGTGGTGCGGAACATATCCATAGTGGTGCGGGAAGGGCAGATTACCGGCTTTCTCGGCCCGAACGGCTCGGGCAAGACCACGACTTTGCGCCTGCTCTGCGGCCTGCTTACGCCTTCCGGCGGCGAAGGCACGGTGCTGGGGCTGGATTTCCGGCGCGAAAGGGATGCCGTGAAACGCCTGACCGGTTATATGGCCCAAAAATTCTCCCTCTACGAGGATCTGACCATTGAGGAAAATCTGCTCTTCATGGCCAGGGTGCATGGCCTGGATCGCCGGGGGGAGCGGGTGCGCGGGGCGTTACGCCGCCTGAACCTCTACGATCGGCGCTCCCGGCTGGCCGGGACTCTCTCCGGCGGCTGGAAACAGCGTCTGGCCCTGAGCGTTTCCACCCTGCACGAGCCCAGGCTCCTGCTTCTGGACGAGCCCACAGCCGGGGTCGATCCCCAGGCCAGGCGCGAATTCTGGGATGAAATCCACGCTCTCTCCTCCAGGGGCGTGACCGTGCTGGTTTCCACCCATTACATGGACGAGGCCGAACGCTGCCATGACATCGGCTATATCCTGAACGGCTCTCTCATTGCCAGAGGCACGCGGGAGGAAATAGTCTCCGCTTCCGGCCTCTGCACCCGCACGGCCGAAGGCCGGGGCGACGCCGCCCTGCTCCGCGCTCTTTCCGCCTGCCCCGGAGTGCTGCGCGCCTCGGCCTTCGGCCCGCGCATCCGGGTAAGCGGCACGGACAAGGCCCTGCTGCGGGCCGCCCTGCTCGAACACAGGCGGGATGCTGACGGACGCCTTCTGAACTGGCGCGAAAGCCCGCCCGGCCTGGAAGACGTCTTTATTCACCTCATGCGCGAAACAGAGCCCGCGCGGCCGGAAGAAGAAAAATGATCCTTTTCCCCTCGCTTCTGCGCGTATACGCGGTCATGTCCAAGGAATACAGCCAGCTCAGGCGCGACACCGTCGTCTTCGGCATGATTCTGCTCCTGCCGCTGATCCAGCTCCTCATTCTCGGCTACGCCATAAACAACGATCCCCGCCATCTGCCGACCTCCCTGCTGGATCAGGACAACAGCTCCCTGAGCCGTTCCCTGGCCGGGAGCCTGGAACGCACGGATTATCTGGAAATAAAATACCTGCCCTCCTCGGAGGAGGAAATGCGCCGCCTGCTGCGCCAGGGCAAGGTCGTGTTCGCCCTCACCATCCCGCCGGATTTCACCAGACGCCTGCTCAAAGGGGAACGCCCGCAAATACTGGCGGAGGCCGACGCCTCCGACCCCACCGCCATAGCCTCGGCTCTGGCGGCCCTGACCCAGGCGCCGCGCCTGTCTCTGATCCGTGAACTGCGGGGCGGTCTTGCCCCCGATCCCCTTGCCCCGGATCCCCAGATTCTGGGCGGCAGCGTCAGCGGCGGAGGCCCCGGCGGACGCGGGCGGGGTGAGCTCCCCTTCGAGATAGTCGTACACCGGCTGCACAATCCGGAAAATATCACCGCCTACCATGTGGTGCCGGGGCTCCTGGGCATCATCCTTTCCGTCACCCTGATCATGATGACCGCCATGTCCGTGACCCGCGAACGCGAGCGCGGCACCATGGAAAGCCTGCTCTCCACCCCGGCCGGGGCGGTGGAAATCATGCTGGGCAAGCTCGTGCCCTATATCCTGCTGGGCCTGTTGCAGACCTGCGTCGTCCTGGCCCTTTCGCGCCTGCTCTTCCACGTGCCCATGGCCTCTTCTCCGAAAGGCTGGCTGGCTCTGGCCCTGGGCATAGTTCTCTTCATAGTCGGCAATCTTTCCCTGGGCTACCTGATCTCCACCCTGGCGCGCAACCAGGTCCACTCCATGCAGATGTCCTTTTTCTATATTTACCCCAATGTGCTTCTCAGCGGATTCGTCTTTCCCTTTCACGGCATGCCCGCCTGGGCCAGGGTCATAGGCGAGGCTCTGCCGGTCACGCACTTTATGCGCATTGTGCGGGGCGTTCTGCTCAAGAATCTCTTTCTGGAGGATATGGCCCGCAGCATGTGCATGCTCGGCCTGCTCTCCCTGGCGGTCATAGTCCTGAGCATACTCCGCTCGCGCGCCACCCTGGATTGATTTCGCCTCCGGGGGAAAGCGTTTCCCCCGGAGGCGGGAAGAGGCTACTTGAAGAAGCGCAGGAATTCCGAGCCGGGCTCCAGAAGAATCCGGCTGTTTTCTTTCAGCCCTTTCCGGTAAGCTTCCAGACTGCGGTAAAACTCGTAGAACCCCGGAGATTGGTTCAGAGCTTCCGCAAAGACGCGGACAGCCTCGGCATCGCCTTCGCCGTGCAGCACTTCGGCTTTACGCCTGGCTTCAGCCAGCATGATGGTAACTTCCCGGTCAGCGCCGGAACGGATTTTTCTGGCCTCCTCCTCTCCCTGGGAGCGGTATTGCTTGGCCTGGCGCTCGCGTTCGGCCTGCATGCGGCCGAAAATGGCCCGCTGGTTCTCCTGGGGGAGGTCGGTGCGCTTGATGCGCACGTCGATTACTTCCACCCCGTATTCGCTGCTCAGCTCATTGGCTTTGGCTATGACCTGGAGCATGATTTCCTGGCGCTTGGAGGAGACCACTTCTTCCAGAGTGTAGCGGCCGACCACCACGCGCAGTTCGGAATAGACTATATCCACCAGTTTGGTCTGGGCCAGGCGCACGGTGCGCAAGGTCTGGTAGAAACGCAGGGGGGAGGTGATGCGCCAGCGGGCGTAGTTGTCCAGAACAATGGTTTTCTTGTCGCTGGTCAGGGCCTCGGCCGGGTTGGAGTCGTAGGTGAGAATGCGTGCGTCCAGATAGATTACGTTTTGGATAAAAGGTATTTTAAGGTGCAGGCCGGGGGGAACATCCGCCCGCACGGGCTCGCCCAGTTGCAGCACCAGGGCCCTTTCGGTCTGGTACACGGTATAAAGGCTCTGGCTGCCGATAATTCCCAGCGCGGCCAGAAGGACGAAAAAGCTGATCAGACGTTTTTCCATTATTGTCCCCCTGTTGCGCGGCCGGAGCGATTCAGGGGAAGGAAGGGCAGGACGGAACGCCCCGCTTCGCTGCCCAGAATGATTTTTTCCATGCCCGGAGAAGAGAGAATCTCTTCCATAGTTTCAATGTACATGCGTTTTCTGGTGATATCCTGCGCTTTGTTGTATTCGGTCAGCACCGATAAAAAGTGCTGGGCCTCGCCGGAGGCCTTTTCCACCACGGCTCTTTTGTAGGCTTCCGCCCGGTTAAGTATTTCCGCCACTTCGCCGCTGGTGCGCGGCAGTATTTCGTTCCGGTAGGCTTCAGCCTCATTTATGGAGCGGCTGCGATCCTCCCTGGCGCTGGCCACGTCCTTGAAGGCCGCGCTCACTTCCAGGGGAGGAGTCACATCCTGCAGTTGCACGGCCTGGATCAGGATGCCGGTGCTGTAGCGGTCCAAAATGCCCTGCAGGAGATCGCGCGATTCAATCTGAATCTGATTTTTTCCGTCCGTGAGGGCGGAATCAATGAGGCTGCCGCCTATGACCTCGCGCATGGCCGCCTCGGCGGCGTTTTTAACGGTTTCGGAATAGATGTCGGCATTGCCCTGGGCGGGGATCTGCAAATCCGCCTTGAACAGGAAGTCCACCGGGTCCTTGATCTGGTATTGCACAATAAACTGCACGTTCACTATGTTTTCGTCGCCGGTAAGCATGGCGGCTTCTTCCAGCACGCCGCGCACCGCGTTCTGTCCCGTGGAGGAGCGCAGAGTGCGGAAGCCTATCTCCACCCGCTGCACATGATGCACCTTGGGAGTGACGGCTTCTTCGATGGGAAAAGGCAGATGGTAGTGCGGGCCGGGGTCAACCACCCGGTTGTAGGCTCCGAAGCGCGTAATCACGCCTATTTCGGCGGAATCGACTATAAAGATGCCCGAAGCCAGCCAGCCCAGCAGAACCAGGATCAGAATTATGCGTATGGCCGGCAGGCGCGTCCGGCGGAACTGCCTGAAGGCGTCTCCCATGCGGCCGATTCCCCGGCCTCCGCCCCTGCCTCCGCCCGGAGGCGGGCCCGGAGGCGCGTCGTCCTCATCCTCTTCCCTGTGGTTTCCGGGCGGAGTCTGGCCGGCCTGGCGTCTCCGTTTGTCCTGCAATTTGTCCCAATCCCAATTCATAAGACCTCCTTGAAGGCATGTCCGAACTTCGCTCCGGCGCAAGTTTCCCTGTTTTCAAGCAGCCGGTTCGAGTCCGCCGGATGACTCCCTGCGGGCGCGCGGGAACAGGACGGACCGCTACCGGAAAAGTATTCCCGGCTTTGCCGCGAGTCAAGCGGAAATCTCTCTCAAGGGAAAGTCTTCATACCATAAAGTAGTTTTGGTCAAGATTTCCTGTTAAAGTATTCGAAAAAGGTGTAAGCTCGCTCCACATTGAAAATTCACATTGAAAATTTCTGATGGCGGAAATTTTTGACGGCGTTTTTTCGGAAAAGATCCTGGGAGAAAGTACGGTGTTTTTAAGCTTACTGACTTTTCGTCCAAAATTCGCTTCCGGTCGCGCGGGCTTGTCGCTTTTACGCACCCTGCTCATGCTGATCCTGATTCTCGGCGTGTGCTGGGCCTTCTGGGCCAACAGCGAGCGCTACGTCTACAAATTCAGCGCCAACGCCCGCCTGAACGACGATATGAAAGTTTTCAGCCCGGAGCAGAGCGAAGCCATTGTCGAAATCATAGTAGCCTTTGACAAGAAATTTTCCGTCAAGCTGCACGTCCAGACCAGGGAGACCCTGTTCAGCTCCCAGGACGCGCTGGAAGGCAAGGTGCTCTTCGGAATCTGCCCCCCTATGAAACAGACTGTGCTTTTCATGCCCGCCCTGTGGCGCTCCGCCATCGGAGAGGGTACAATTTTCCGGATTCAGAGCGAGATTATGTATCAGGGCTTTGAAAGCGGGCAGTGGCGGGAGGCGGCCGTCAGTTCTCTGCTTTTTCTGGAATACAGTTTTGAGACCGTGGCGCGCTGAATGCGCCCGCGCCGCCGTCAAAATCATGCAAGCGGACGATGTTGTGGAAATATTTACGGACGGTTCCTGCCTGGGCAACCCCGGTCCGGGAGGATGGGCCGCGCTCCTGCGCTGCGGGGAGCGCAGCCTGGAGCTGTCCGGAGGCTTCAGGCTGACCACCAACAACCGCATGGAGCTTATGGCGGCCCTGGAAGGTCTGGCGCGGCTCAAACGGGATTGTTCCGTCACTTTGTACACGGATTCGCGCTATCTGAGCGAGGCGGTGAATAAAGGCTGGTTGGAAGCCTGGCGGGGCAGGGGCTGGAAAAAGGCGGATAAAAAGGAAGTGCTCAACCGCGATTTGTGGGAGAGGCTTCTTCCCCTGCTGGAGAGGCACAGGCCCAGGCTGGCCTGGGTGGCCGGGCATAGAGGTCATCCTGAAAACGAAAGGGTGGACGCTCTGGCGCGCGCGGCCGCCGGCGCGGCCCTCCTGCCTCCGGATCCCGGTTTTTGTCAGACTTGCCGCGATTCCGGCGGCGGTTCAATCTGAAAACAGGGGCTTTGCCCTCGGCCCCGGCCCAAGGGGCGCCTTCCCGGAGAGAGAAATGCCTTTGCCCCCTTACGGCGCCGCCCGCAGGCCGGAGCCGGAAATTCTTCAGGCTCTCGCGCGGGCGCGCAAGCTTGTCCCTCTGGTGCATTGCCTTACCGCTTCCGTTGCCCGGGAGCTGATGGCCAATGTGGTTCTGGCTTTGGGCGGCTCCCCGGCCATGATCGCCGCGGACGAGGAAATAGAGCAGTTCGTGCCGCTTGCCGACGCTCTGGTCATAAATCTGGGCTCTCTGAGCTCTGCCGGGGCGCAATCCATGCGCCGCGCCGCCGCTCTGGCCTCTTCCCTGCGCAAGCCCTGGCTCTTTGATCCCGCCGCCGTGGGCGCCTTGTCCCTGCGGACGGAACTGGCGCGGGATCTCCTGGCCCTGCGGCCGGACATAGTCAAGGGCAATGCTTCCGAAATTCTCGCCCTGGCCGGAGAGGACGGAAAAGGCCGTTGCGCGGACGCGACCGTGGAGGCGGAGTTGGCCCTGGAGGCGGCCGGAAGAGTCGCCGGGCGCACGGGCCGGGTGACTATGGTCACCGGAGCCACGGATTACGTTACGGACGGGCTCAGGCTGATGTCCGTTCCCGGAGGCCATCCGCTCATGTCCCGCGTCACCGGCACCGGCTGCGCTCTGGGGGCGGCCGCGGCCGTTTTTCTGGGGGCCGGGCTGCCTTTGTTCCGGGCGGCCGTGACGGCCTCGGCCGTTTTCGCCTTTGCCGGGGCAAAGGCCGGAGAGGAGGCCAGGGGGCCGGGGGGATTCGCCGCCGCTTTTCTGGATCAGCTTTATCTTCTGGGGGAGGGTTCATGATCCCGCGTCCCTGTCCCCCTGCGCGGCCGGCGGAAGAGGCCGCGCTCCCGCACCCCTCCGGGCGGGAGATCGGAAAAAGGCCGGCTGAGGCTCTCCGGCCGCTGGCGGAAAGATTTCTCCATATTCTGGAAAAGGGGCTGGGATGTCTGGCGGGCCTCGTTCTAGCGGCGCTTCTGGCTGTGGCCCTCTGCTCCGTTCTGGGGCGTTACGCCGGCTTTGCCCGCTGGAACGGCGCGGACGAGCTGGCCTCCTGGCTTTACGTCTTTCTGATTTTCGCCGCTTTTCCGCTACTGGCGGACAGCCCCCTTTCCATGCGCCTGGAAGGGCTGGCCGGACGGCTCAGGGGCGGCTGGCGGAGCGGGGCGCGGGTCTTCAACCGGGCTGTGGTCCTGCATGCTTCCCTGTTGCTCGTGGACAGCGGCGCCGAAGTCATGCGCAACCTGGGCGGCGTTTCTACCCAGATCGGCCTCCCGGAATGGTGCCGCTTTGCCGCCGCGCCGGCCGCCGGAATTCTGGGAGCGCTGCTGACGGTGCTGCGCATGTTTTCTGAACGGCGCGCTCCTCTTCTGATTTCGGCCAGTCTGGGCCTGGGTTTTCTTCTTTTCGCCCTGGGGCGGCAGCCGTTTTTGTGGCCCTTGCCCCTGCCCGGCGCGGCCGCGGCCCTTATCGCCCTGGGGGGGCTGCTTCTGGGCGTTCCCCTGCCGCACATGCTGCTTTCATCCCTGGCCCTGGCCATCCCTCTGGGCAGCCTGCTGCCCGCGGCCGCCATTCTGCAGACCGCGGTCAACGGCGTCAGTTCCTTTCTGCTCCTGGCCATTCCTTTTTTTATCCTGGCCGGAGGCTTCATGGTAGCGGCCGGTCTGGCCGAAAAGCTGGTCGCCCTGGCCGATTCCCTGGTCGGGCACCGGCGCGGCGGGCTGGCCCAGACGGCCCTGCTCACCAATGTGTTCTTTTCCGGCATTTCCGGTTCTTCCCTGGCGGACGTGGCCTTCAGCTCCAAAGTGCTTGTTCCGGGACTGAAGGAGCGCGGTTGCGCTCCCGAACGCGCCGCCGCCATTGTTTGCGCCACTTCGGTCTTGCCCAACATAATTCCGCCTTCAGTGGCTTTTCTGATGTTGGCCGTGGCCACGGATCTTTCCGTGGGGGCTCTTTTCATGGGCGGGCTCGCGGCAGGGCTGTTTCTGGCCCTGATTCTCTCCTTCGCCCTGTATCTGCTCGACAAAGGAGAGAGAGCCGGGCTCCCGGCTACGGCCGGCGCGCGCTTGCGGGCCCTGCTGGAAGCGCTGCCCATGCTGGGTCTGGCGGCGCTCATTCTCTTCGGCATTCGCCTGGGCTTTCTGACCGCCTCTGAAGCCGGGGCTCTGGCCGCCGTCTATACTTTGCTCCTGGCAATGTTCGGGCCTGGGCGGAGCGGCGCGAAAGCCGCTGGAGGAAGGCCGCCCGCGCCCGGCGGCGGGCCCGCGGAAAATGGGAGCAGACTCCGGAATCTGGGCCGGGTTTTTATCCAGTCCGGCAGGGAAGCGGCTTCCGTCGGGCTGCTCATAGGAGCTTCGGCTCCGTTTATATTTATCCTGGCGGTGGACGAGGCCCCGGCCGCGCTTTCCGCCTTTCTGGGGAGCATGGGCGGCGGGCCTTTCGCCTTTCTTCTGTTCGCCAACGCGCTGCTGCTGCTTTCCGGCCTTTGCCTGGAGGTGGGGGCGGGCATCATGCTGCTGGCGCCTCTTCTCCTGCCCGCGGCGGTCAATGCGGGGCTTGACCCGGTGCATTTCGGAATCATTCTGGTGGTTAACCTGATGCTGGGCGGGCTGACTCCGCCTGTGGGCATGATTGTTTTCACCGCCAGCGGTTTATGCGGCCTCTCCTCCGGCGGGGTTTTCAGGGCGACGCTCCCCCTGCTGGCCTTCATGCTGGCCGCCATGGCCCTTATGTCCGTGGGGGCCGGACTCTGGGCTCTGAGATGAGAATTCGGCTTTTAAGTTTTCGCGCTCTGCGCTATTGAATAAAAATAAAATCTTATCAGAGGTGGAGATCATGCTCAAGATTACCCGCCGCCGCGCCCTCGCCCTGCTGGGCGCCGGCACGGCCTGTGTGTTCGGACTGCTTCCGCGTTCCCCGGCGGCCGCCGCCGGGCGCGTGGTCACCGTGGGTACCCTGGTCGGGCCCGACAAGCCGGAAACGCGGGTCTGGCACTACATCCGGGACATAATCGAAAAAGAGCTGCCCGGACGCTTTCAATTCCGCATCGTGCCCAACGCGGCCCTGGGAAGAGGGGAAAAAGAGCTGGCCGAAGGCATACGCCTGGGGTCAATCCAGGCCAGCGTCAATACCAGTTCCGCCTTCAGCGGCTGGGCCCCCCGGACGCAGATTCTGGATCTGCCTTTTCTCTTTAAAAACCGGGAACATCTGCAAAGGGTGCTGGAAGTGGAACTGGGGGAAGAGCTGAAAAACAGCCTGGCCGCCGAGGGTTTTGTGGCTCTGGGCTATGTCGGTTACGGCGCGCGCTGCCTCCTGGCCAAGGAGCTTGTGCTCGCCCCCGAAACTTTGGCCGGAAAGCGCGTCCGCTCCATTCCCAATCCCGTGCATACGGCCATGTGGCGGTCTTTCCGCGCCCAGCCGGTGACCCTGCCCATTGCCGAAACTTACAACGCGCTGAAAACCGGGGTGGTGGAGGCCATGGATCTCAACAAATCCGCTTACGCCGCCCTCAAGCTTTATGAAGTGGCGCCTTATCTCATGGAAACCGGACATATCCAGGCGGGGGGGATAATCTATGCGGCGGAAAAATTCTGGCTGGCCCTGCCGGCCGGGGAAAAAGCCGTCTTTGCCGCCGCCGCCGCGCAAGGAGCCGCCCGTTTCAACGAGCTTATCCTTGAGGATGAGAGAAAGGCGGAGGAGGAAGTGCTGGGAGCCGGCGGCCACATTGTCCATCTGCCGGATATTTCGCCCTGGGAGCGGGACGCCCGCGGGGTCTGGGAGCTTTTCGCCCCCGGCCTGGGAGGGCTCGAGCGCATAAAGGCCATACACGACGCCTGATTTTTCCGGCTCAGGCCGGGGGGGGGCACGTCCGGCCCCTCAGACTGTTTTCAACATCGTCCAGAAGGGGATGGGCGCAGCCGGAGCGGCGCAGGCGGGAGCAGAGCAGGGAAGCCAGCGGCGCGTGGCCTTTTTGGAGCAGATCCGGGCAAACATGCCTGAGGATGATATACAGGGCGGCGTTTCCCACGGGATGGCGCGGAAAATACGGCTCCAGCGGCCTTGTCTCGGCCAGATAGCGTTCCAGGGCCGTCAGGCTGTCCGGATTGTTGTGGACGTACAACTGGGCGCACAGAGCCAGCTCCATCCAGGCCGCGGCCCGGATGGGCTTTTTTCGCGGGCGTCTTCCCAGGACGGAGTAAAGGGCCTGGTAGGAGCGCAGCATCCTTTCCAGACTGAATTTCCGCTCTATGGTCGCGCGCGCCGCCAACTGCATTGCGGCGAATCGCGGTTCCGCCACCGCGTCCACCGCCCGGCGCAGAACTTCCAGCGTTCTGGCGCGCGATTCCGGCCCGGTTACGACCCAGCCGCTCCGTCCGTGCCGGACAAAGGCCGTGGCTCCAGAATCGCCCGAGACAACGGGCAGGGTGCCGCAGGCCATGCCCTCGGCGAAGATCAGGCCGAAGGCCGCGCGGCGTTCCACCAGAAAGAGCAGATCCGCTCCGTGGTATATGGAGGGCATATCCGCGACGACTCCGAGAGCGGGCAGGCCGGCCACGGATTTTCTGCCTCCGACCATGAGCCCGTCCACGCCGGGGTCGGTCAGATCGGCCAGAATGTCTCCCAATTCCCAATGCACGGCCTTGGACGCATTGGCCGCCTGGACTATCCTTACCCGCGCGCTGTCCCGCCTTCCTGGCCTGAAGGAAAAGCGCTCCGTGTCGATGCCGTTGTGAATGACCAGGCTTCGTGCATGCGCCTGCTCCGCGCGCACCAGTTCGGACACGCAGACCACAAGGTCTATGCCCGGGTGCAATCCTCCGGCTTCGACCTGATGCATGACCTCCACAATCGCGGGCACCCCGGCGGAAGAAGCCGCGTTGCAGGCCACGGGGTCAAAGGCGCCGTTCACATGCAGGAGGTCGGCTTCCCGCAGTTGTTCACAGAGAAAGGAATAAGCGTCCGCCAGGCCGACATGGGTCGCCCCGTCCGCGGCCTCTACCCTCCCGGCCGGCAGGTCCCCCCGCAAGACAAAGGTCTTCACCCGGAAGAAATCTCTGTCCACGCCTTTCGCCAGGGCGGCGTCTATATGGGCGATTCCGTTTTCCTGGCCGCAGGAATAGGTGCATAAAGCCACTTTTATGGGCGCCATAGGCCGGAATCGCCTTTGCCCGGACGTTTATGCCCGCGGGCGGCTCTGTATGCCCCGGATCAAATTGGAGAGAGTGTCGTTGACAGGGGTGGGAATGCCTTTTTCCCTGCCCAGCCTGGAAACGGCGCCGTTGATGAACTCTATTTCCGTGAGGCGCCCGGCGTCCACGTCCTGCAACATGGAAGGGCGGTTGTTGTTCGCCAGTTTAAGACCCTCGACGAAATTCCCGAACATGTCCGCGCGCACCGGCAGGCCCAGAGCCAGAGCCACTCTTTCGGCTTCGGCTATGGCCTCCCCGGCCACGGCCATTACGGGCGGCGAGTCCAGAACCTGCCCGGCGTGCATGCCTGTTATGGCGGAGAGGGCGTTGACTCCCACATTGATCATCAGTTTTTCCCAGACGGCCGGACGGGGATCTTCCACGGCTCTGGATTCAAGGCCGGCGGCGGAGAAAAGCGCGGCGATCTCTCCGGCCCGCTTGAGATCCCCTCCCCGCCAGGGGCCGAAAATGCTTTTTCCTATTCTGGTGATATGTATGCTTCCCGGTTCCAGCAGAATCGCCCCGACCCTGGTTATGCCTATAAGCAGCTTTTCCGCCGGGAAAAGGCGCTCCAGCTCTTCCGCGTTGCCCAGGCCGTTCTGCAGGGAAAGCACCGGAGTTTCCTTTTCTATATAGGGGATGGCCGGAACAAGCGCCGCCGCCGTTTGCGGAGCTTTCACCAGCACCAGCGCCAGCCCGCTCCCGGCTATGTCCTTTGCCTCGCAAGTCATGCGGCAGGGCGCGATCCGGTTCGTTTCGCCCTGTTTCACCAGGATTCCGCCGTTTTTTGCCGCCGCTTCCACATAGGCCGCGCGCCCGGCCAGCAGCACGACCTCATGCCCGGCTTCGGAAAGCAGGACTCCGTAAGTGCTGCCTATGGCTCCTGGACCGATAATGGCGATTTTCATATTTCAAGCCCCTGTTCTTTTGTGTTCCGACGCTATGCGCGTAAACCGCGCCTTTTGCCATCTCCGGGCCGCGCCCTCTCCGGCGCCCGGCGGCGCGGTTTATTCGCGCCCGCGCTCAATGTACAGCAAGATTGCCGGCCGGACAATATTGTTTTTGATATATGATCGATTTTAGAATATATTCGATGCTGAACTGATCAAGGCCCCTGTTCGCACGCTTTCACGTCAGCAGGCTGAGAGAAGAAAAGAGCATGGAGGGCAAGCGGCGATGTCGCAGAACCAGTTTAGAGATAAAAGCTCTGTTCTGGAAGTGATAGAGTTTTACCTGGATGAACTTCTTGAGGACGGGAGCGGATACCGCAGCCATTACGGCATGAACGTGGCCAAAGTTCTGGAGATTATCCGCATGCCCGTGAATATAACCGGAGTTCCGGGCAAAAGGCATGACGCGGCCATGGGCACTTTCAATCTGAGAAACCGGGTGATGCCTCTGGTGGATCTGGGGCTGTGGCTGGAAAAAAAGGTGCCTCCGGAAGAAAGCCGCAAAGTGATTGTCTCTGAATTCAGCGGAGTGGTCACCGCCTTTGTCGTATCCGGCGTGACCAACATTCACCGCATGAGCTGGGCGCAGGTGGAGCCTCCGGGCAAATATCTGCAATATTTCAGCCATGACAGCGTGACCGGGGTGGTGCGCATTGAAGAGCGCATTGTCTTTCTTCTGGACATGGAACAGATTATTTCTTCGATGAATCCTTCCCTCAGCCTGGAACACAATACCGGGGGAATGGAAATGGATCCTCTGACCGGGCGGGGACGCAACATTCTTGTGGCCGACGATTCCGCCATGATCCGCAAGACCATTTCCAGCGCGCTGGTTGCCGCCGGGTATAACGTGATTCCGGCCACCTGCGGGCGGGAGGCATGGGAAAAGCTGGAACAATGGAAGAAGCAGTGTTCCCTTTCCCAGGAACCCTTGAGCAAATTTGTCGATCTGGTCATTTCCGACATTGAGATGCCGGAAATGGGAGGGCATGAGCTGACCCACAAAATCAAAAGCGATCCCGCGCTGAAAGCTCTGCCCGTGGTTTTGTTTTCTTCCCTGATCTCCGAGGTCGTGCGGCGGGAAGGCGCCGCGGTGGGAGCGGACGATCAGATCTCCAAACCGGATCTGCCCAAGCTGGCCCTGCGGGTCAGTGAACTTATCGATAAGCTGAAATCAGACTGAGACTTTTACAAAATCCATCCATATGAGGCTGCCGCCGGAAAGAAGGAGAAAGACATGGCAGGAAAAATGAAAACAATGGACGGCAACACGGCTGCGGCATACGTTGCGTATGCCCTCAGCGATACGGCCGCTATTTATCCCATCACCCCTTCCTCCACAATGGGGGAACTGGCCGACGAGTGGGCGACGGAAGGCTTGGAGAACATTTTCGGCCAGGTCCTCCAGATACGCCAACTGCAATCCGAGGCCGGGGCCGCCGGCGCGGTGCACGGCTCTCTGGCCGCCGGCGCGCTTACCTCCACCTTTACGGCTTCGCAGGGCCTGCTGCTCATGATCCCGAATATGTACAAAATATCAGGCGAACTGCTGCCGGGCGTGTTTCATGTGGCGGCCAGGGCTGTGGCCGCCCATGCTCTTTCCATTTTCGGGGATCACCAGGATGTCATGGCCGCCCGGCAGAGCGGTTTCGCCTTCATGGCCTCTTCCTCGGTGCAGGAGTGTATTGATCTGGGTCTGGCGGCGCATCTCTCCGCCGTGGAAGCCTCAATCCCCTTCTGCCATTTTTTTGATGGCTTTCGTACCTCGCATGAGATTTCCAAGGTTGAGGTCATCAGCTACGCCGATATTAAAAAATTGGTGAATTTTGAAAGAATTCAGGAATTCCGCGAGCGCGCCCTGTTGCCGGAATCCCCCCACCAGCGCGGCACGGCCCAGAACCCGGACGTTTACTTTCAGAACCGCGAGGCCGCCAATCCCTTCTACAACGCCGCGCCGCAGATTGTGGAGGAGCGGTTGCGGAGCATAGCTTCCCTTACCGGGCGCAAATACCACATCTTCGACTATGTGGGCGATCCTCTGGCCGAGCGCGTGATTGTCTCCATGGGATCGAGCTGCGCGGTCATCGAGGAGACGGTGGATTATCTGACGGCTAAAGGAGAGAAGGTGGGCCTGGTGAAGGTGCGCCTGTTCCGGCCTTTCTCGGCGGCGCATCTGCTGGCGGCCATCCCGGCCAGCGCCCGCGCCCTGGCTGTGCTGGATCGTTCCAAGGAGCCGGGTTCCCTGGGCGAACCCCTGTATCAGGATGTGCTGACCGCCTTCATGGAGCAGGGCCGCAAACCCCCGCGCATCGTGGGCGGGCGCTACGGCCTGGGCTCCAAGGAATTCACCCCCACCCATGTGAAGGCCGTCTTTGACAACCTGCTGTCCAGCGCGCCGAAAAATCACTTTACCGTGGGCATTGTGGACGATGTCACCCACTGCTCCCTGGAAACGGGCGAAGAACTGGACACCGTGCCGGCGGGCACCGTGCAGTGCAAATTCTACGGCCTGGGCGCTGACGGCACGGTCGGGGCCAACAAGCAGGCCATCAAGATTATCGGCGACAACACCGACCTTTTCGCCCAGGGCTATTTTGCCTACGATTCCAAGAAATCAGGCGGGTTCACCGTTTCGCATCTGCGTTTCGGCAAGTCTCCCATCAAGTCCTCCTACCTGATCACCCACGCCGACTACGTGGCCTGCCACAAATCCTCCTATGTGCGTCAATACGACGTTCTGGCGGGCCTGCGCGAGGGCGGCATTTTCGTGCTCAATTCCTCCTGGTCGCCGGAGGACATGGAAAAGGAACTCCCCGCCTCCCTGCGCCGGAGCATAGCCCGCAAGAAAATCAGGTTCTACAATGTGGACGCCGTGAAACTGGCGCTGGATTCCGGCCTGGGCGGACGCATCAACATGATCATGCAGACGGCTTTCTTCAGGCTTTCCAATGTGCTGCCCTTTGAGGAAGCCGTGGAGGTGCTCAAGGATTCCATCCGGAAAACCTACGGCAAGAAGGGCGACGATACGGTGAATATGAACATCTCCGCCGTGGACAAGGCCGTGGACGCCCTGCAGGAGGTGAAATACCCGGCCGCCTGGGGAGAGCTTGCGGACGACGCGCTCGCGGCACAGGACGAGCCGGAATACATCAGCGGCTATGTGCGTCCCATCCTGGCCCAACGGGGCGACAGCCTGCCGGTTTCGGCCATGTCGGCGGACGGGATAGTGCCTCCGGGCAGCGCCGCCTATGAGAAGCGCGGCATCGCAATTGCCGTGCCGGAGTGGCAACCGGAGCATTGCATCCAGTGCAACCAGTGCGCCTATGTCTGCCCGCACGCCGCCATACGCCCCTTCCTGCTCAACGCGGAGGAACTGGAAGGCGCCCCCGCCGGCCTTGTCTCCGTCAAGGCCATAGGCAAGGAGCTGAGCGGCCTGCGGTTCCGCATTCAGGTCTACGCCCAGGACTGCCAGGGCTGCGGCTCCTGCGCCGAGGTCTGCCCGGCCAAGGTGAAGGCCCTGCTCATGAAGCCCCTGGAAAGCCAGTTGGAGACGCAGATCTCCAACTTGGAGTATATTCAGGGGCAGGTTTCCATCAAGGACGATCTTCTGCCCGCCGATCAGCTCAAGGGCTCGCAGTTCCAGCAGCCGCTCATGGAATTCTCCGGCGCCTGCGCCGGCTGCGGCGAAACCCCCTATGTGCGCCTGCTTACCCAGATGTTCGGCCCGCGCATGACCATTGCCAACGCCACTGGCTGCAGTTCCATCTGGGGAGCCTCCTGCCCGAGCAACCCCTATACCGTGAACCGGGACGGCCGGGGACCGGCCTGGGGCAACTCCCTCTTCGAAGACGCCGCCGAATTCGGCTACGGCATAAATATGGCCTACAACCAGCGCCGCGCCAAACTGCTCGCCCTTCTGGAGGAGTTGAAAAAGGAAAAGATCCCCGCTTCCCTGAACGGCGCCATTGACGCCTGGATCGCCGGCCGGGACGACGGCCGGGCCTCCCCCGGACTGGGCGAGGCCGTGCTGGACGAGCTGGGCCAGCTTCCCATGAGCGATCTGCTTCACGAAATCTGGCATTATGCCGATTTCTTCGCCAAAAAATCCGTCTGGGTCTTCGGCGGCGACGGCTGGGCCTACGACATAGGCTACGGAGGGCTGGATCATGTGCTGGCCTCCGGGGAGGACATCAACGTGCTGGTGCTGGATACCGAAGTCTATTCCAATACCGGCGGCCAGTCCTCCAAGGCGACTCCCCTGGGGTCGGTCGCCAAATTCGCTTCCTCCGGCAAAAGGACAGGCAAAAAGGATCTGGGGCGCATGGCTATGGCTTACGGTTACGTCTATGTGGCCTCAGTCTCCATGGGCGCCAACAAGAACCAGTTGATCAAGGCTTTCAAGGAAGCCGAGGCCTATAAGGGACCTTCGCTGATTCTGGCCTATGCCCACTGCATCAACCAGGGCCTGCGCAAAGGCATGGGCCGGAGCATCGAGGAAGAAAAACTGGCCGTGGAAAGCGGCTACTGGCCGCTCTACCGCTTTAACCCCGAGCTGGCCGCTCAGGGCAAAAACCCCCTGCAGCTTGACGCCAAAGCCCCGGACGGAACCCTGCAGAGCTTCCTGTCCGGAGAAAACCGTTACGCCCAGTTGGAAGAGCTTGCGCCGGAAACCTCCGGACGGCTGCGCGCGGAACTGGAAAGGCAGTATAACGAGCGCTTTGCCTACCTGAAGCAGTTGGCCGAGCTTCCTCCTTTGCGCGAGGCCGCGGAAAGGAAATAGATCCGGGAATACCCCGGCATGGACAGCTATTTTTTAGTGTCAGCCTTGACAGGGTTTTCCACTTTGGGACATTACACCCGGAGTATGCGAACGCTGAAAAACGGAATCCTGGATCTTTAACCTGTGGTAAGCGCAAATCAGGAACGGAGGAAAACGATATGGGCTTGTTGGACAGCATAGTGGATTTGATCGGCGGAGACAAAAACAAGGAATTCATCGAAAAACACAGGGTTCCCTCCTCAAAAGAACCGCTTTTGACTGTGGGGGCCATACTTACCTACGCCAATCAACATCCGGCGCAGGTTCTCGCGACTCTACCGGATAACGATCCGCGCGACATCCTCTCGACGATGCAGATACACAACGGGGAAGGCTTGCGGGAAAGCGTCGCCTGGCTCTTCAATGAAGGTAACAGGTTCGAGATGGACGAGATGTTCAAGGCGTACAAAGGCGGCAATTCCGACGCGCTTTCCGGCGTCCAGAAAAAAATGTACGAAAACATGCTGGAGTACATGGACGGGAATCCGCTGTACGAGGCGAACAGGAATATAAAAAAAATGACCCGCGCTTTTGCCGAAGCGGTGGATGGCTGCATCGCCTGGGATGTGGAGCGGGCGGCGTTCTGGACGCGAATGGCGGCGAACGCGGGCTTCATTCCCGAAGACGAAGCCTGGGAGATATTGCGGGTCTGTCACGAGTTCGTAAAAAATCATTTTTCGACTTGGGCGGAATACCTCGTGTCGTTCATGAACGGGCGCATCCTGGTCATGTGCAACCCCGATCACGAGCAATCCATGCGGGAAGTCTTCGACAGGGGCTGTTCGCTTGGCGCTCCCAAGTGGGGCGCCATCTGGGCGATGTATCCCCTGGGATAGCCCGCCCGGCATTACACGAGCCGCCCTTGCCGGCAATGGCGTTGATTTCCTTTGATGTCGCGTATTGCTGTCATCCCGCTCCTGATGGGAATACTCTGACATGGAAGATATTTTTTTAGCTTTCAACCCTTGACAGGGAATTTCCCGCCTTTTATAAAGAATGCCGGAGCAGGCCTAATCCAGGGCGGCAAGACAAGTCCTGCCGGCTTTAATCTGTTGTTTGTCCTGTAGCGGGGAGCGGGGGTTCAGCATGTATTGCGTGTTCAGCGGGTCAGGCCGGAAAGCGGCACGTTTATTGCTCTCTCTCTCTCTCTCTCTCTCTCTCTCTTAACTCCGACTCTAAACCTGTGAAAGCGCCTCCGGCGGTTGTCGCCGGAGGCGCTTTTTTGCTTTTCTTTCCCGCTTTGGAACATCTTACACCCGGAGGATACAAATGCTGAAAATCCGTAAATTGTCCCTGCTGCTTCCGCTGGTCTTGCTTCAGGCATGTTTGGGAGGAGGCGGCGGAAACGGGCCGGCTCCGGAGACGGAGAACATTCCGATGCACTTCGGTGCGTATTCCGACCTTGAAGCTGTGAAATATGTTGTGAAGAAAAACGACGGCAGCCTGCATAAGATTATTGTGGAGTATGAAGCAGATCCTGATGAAGTGGAGCGTGTGGAGTTTACCTCCGCCGATTTCAGGGAAGACAGCGAGGGCCTGGTAGCCTCCAGGGCGGAGCTGTATGCCGAAGAATACGACGATCCCGCGTCTCCCTGGGGAGTGCTGTATGATGTAACAGCGCATCACGAAGTGCATCTGCTGGGCTCCTCCCTTGGCCTCGCCTATTCGGATTTCGGTTATTACAGGGATATGACCACTGCCAGAACAGGCGGCGGAGCGACCATAACGACCTGGGACGGAGTGGAACCTTTTTTCGGAGGATATGACGAAAAGAGGATAGACCTGTACGCTCTGGCCCAGAGCGGGACAATCCCTGACGGGAACATGTCCTTTTCCGGCAAGGCCGCTGGCAATGTAATAAAATTCGATCCCACCAAGACTGAATTTGGATATATTGATGCTTTGCACCTTTATGGGGACGCGAGGCTTGACGTCACGCTGAGCGGCGGGAATCTGCACGAAAGCCTGTTTGCCCGGTTCAGCGATTCCGGCTGGTACGATGTGACTGTTTCCGGCCAGCGCCAGGCGTCCGGCTCGTGCGGCGGCGGGCAGTGCTATGACATAGCCTACGGCAGCCAGAGCGTTGTCTCGGGTTGGAGCAAGGCGGATCTGCCTTTGCAGGATCATGACCATGCCGCCTTTGGAGCTCTGTATTACGGCGACAGTAATAATGCGCCCACTGAAGTGGTCGGCTATGCCTACGATTATCAAGAGAGCGGTAACATGGGCAGCCAGCTTCAATTCGCTTTCGGCGCGAAGCGCTAGGACATGCGCGGGCGCGTCTCGGTATGCCTACTGCTGCTCGTCTTTTCAAGCGGGGCGTGGGGGGAAACTCCAGCGTCCCGCGCGGAGGAGCTTGAGAGCCTTTCCCTCTCTCCCCTGCAGATAGTGAGAATAGCCAGGAAGTTGATAGAGGATGGAGAAACCGGGGCAGCCAGGGTTCTGCTCAGCAAAGCGGCCTTCAGCTCCCAGGAGCTTGAAATTGAGCGGCTCTACCTTCTGGGGCTTCTGTCCGAAAAGGAAGGCGACCTGGACGAAGCCATAGAGATTTTCCATCGCATTCTCGACCGCCACCCCGCTCTCGCCAGGGTCCGCCTGGAGCTCGCCCTGACGTACATGGCCCAGGGTTCCTGGTACAGGGCGGATTACCACATGCGCCTCGCCGGAGCCTCGGAGGATCTTCCCGAGGGCGTTCCCGAAAATATCAAGCTCCTGCTTTACATCATAAGGCAGAACAAGAATTGGGATGTATGGTTCAACTTCGGCCTTGCCCCTGACAACAACGTAAACTCCTCCCAGGGGGGCGAGGAGTGCATAGCCACAATATTCGGAGTTCTGTGCCGGCAGTTGCCGGAGTCGGAAAAAGCCGTGGGCGTCAATCTCTCTCTGGGAGGAAATTACGAATACAAATTCGACCGGGATTGGGGCCTGAAGAACGACCTCATGCTGTTTTCCAACACCTATGACGAAAGCGACTATGACGACCTTTACCTGGCGGCTTCCACCGGTCCGCGCTACGTGTATCCGAGAGGAGACGTCTGGGTCGCCTTCACGGCCAGCAGGCGCTACCTGGGGCATAAACCCTTCAGTTATTCCACCGGGGTTAAAATTGACGCCAGCCATGATTTCACGAACCGGCTTTCCGCCGGATTATCCCTGAAATACTCGCCTACCCGCTACGACGATTACGGCGATATTCTCGACGGAGACACGCGCGGGGCCTCGGCGCGGCTTACCTGCATGTTGGGGGCTTCAACGTACGCGGGTTTGAAAGCCGGAATAGAAAAGGAATACACCAGGGACAAGATCTACACCAACCGCAGGATCACCCTGGGCGTTAATTTCGGAGCTGAACTGCCGGCGGGGTTCCGCCTTTACATTGAGCCGTCGGTGCTTTTTACGGGCTATGACCGGGCACGCTGGACGGTCAAGGATTATGACTTCAAGCAGATTAAGGAAAAAAGCGTCACCTGGCGTTACCTGTTTTCCGTGTCGAACAACAAAATAGATTTCTGGGGTTTCACTCCCCAGATCCTTTACAGCTATACCAGGCGTAATTCCAACATATGGCAGCGCGAGTACGCCAAACACGCCCTGGAATTTTCCATGCAGCGGTTGTTCTGAACTGCACGGGAAAGTCTGAAGGGAACGATTCCTCCCCTGCAGACACGGAGTTTGGGGCGTCAAGCCCCAAACTCCACAAACGTACTACCTGGAGCACATTCTTTTTGTGCTCCAGGTAACCGCCGGCAGCGGCGGAGCGCGCCGAAAACCACGCTTTTCGGCCGACGATCCTGCGGAGGGAGGCGAGATGGAAAAAATTGAAAATTTGCCTGTCCGGCATTCGAGGCAAGGAGAAAATAAATGGCTAATTTTTATTGTGAATACTGCGGACAAAAGTATTCGTCAGTTGCATCCTTGACCAACTCCAGCTGTTCCAAGCATCCCAATGGACTAAACAAGGGAAAACACGCGCCAGCTTTGTGAGTCTTTAATCTGCTCGCGATTCCATGAATGCCCGAGCACAAGCTCTTCTAGAGCTGACCTATATAATTTCGATGCTGAAATGCTTCAGGAGAAAGACATGAGGATTCCAAAGGATTTGTATATATGGATTTTTGCCTTTATTCTTATGTCGCTTATATGTCTTCTACTACTTGTCATAGCTGAAAATCAAATACCGGATGTCAACTTAAGCAATGGCATTGTTGCAATAATAAGCGCCTTTATAGGTGTTATACTGACAGTTTTGGTAACAAATATTCTTTTGAAAAGACAATCTGAAAGTGAATGGAAAAAAGAAAAGGATATAGCAATACATCAACAAAAAATATTGGTGTTTTCAGAATTTATTTCTGAATTATGGGGAATAATAGAAGATGGAAAAATTGAAAGAAATGAAATTGAGAGATTGCGTAATATATTTCTTAAAAAAATAGTCTTCCATTTAAATGACAATGAAATTGAGAAAATAATAGGAGAATTGAGTCAGTTAAAAAATAAATCTAAAGAAAGCTTCAACGATAAAAATGGTTATATTGAAATATTTGATCATATACCACCTATATTTGGAAATATAACCAGAATTTTGCAAAATAATCTTAAAGATGAAGAAATAAAGAAAGAAACAAAATTCTTGACACTATATAATTCTTTCAATTTTGATAGTGTTTTTGAAGATAAAGGCCAAGGTAAAGACACAGGTGATCCGGAATCAGCATCCGCTGAATCAAGACAAAATGTTGCTGAAGTTTCTTCCACGCCTCAGATTTCGCCGGAAGGAGATGAGCCGTCATATTGGCATTTCAACATGCTGTATCCGGAACAGCAGATAAAGGCTTTCAAGGACGGAAAATGGGAGCTGGCCCTGCTGGAATATGGGGAAGACTGGCGGACCTGCAAGATAAAATCAGAGGTCAGCGCCAGAGACGTCGTCTTTCTCTTTCAGCGCGGCGGGCCGGGATATGTGGGCGTATTTAAGGTCAGACCCGGAGTGTATCGCGTTTTCGGTCCCGGCAGGGATGAAACCGACGCGAATCTGGAATATGATATTTACGGAGGAGTGGAGGACGGCGCCACCTGGTGTTCAAACCTCAAGGTCACTCCCGTGGCCTTCAGCTCCGAAGGCGTGGGCTATGAATCCGTGCGCCGGAAAACCATTGACAGGATGAGATCAGGCTGGACCTGGATTCTGGAGCAATTCAACACCGGAGCCAACGATGGAAAATACGGCGACGGCATGCCGGTGGAGGGCATAGATCATGAGGCTTTTGCCAAAATACTGATCCTTAACGACATAACTCCGGCCAAGAAGCTTGAATAAAACAGCTTCAGTGCCGGATTTCGCGCTCGCTGGCGCCAGGCGTCTCCCGGCTTGCCAAACCGGCCTGGGCCGGATAGACTGGGCCCATGCGTCTGTATTCTTGGAATGTAAACGGATTTCGCTCTCTCAGCGCCAAACCGGACTGGCAGTGGTTCAGCCGGGCGGAGGCCGACCTTGTCGGTCTGCAGGAAACCAAGGCGGAAGAAAGCCAGGTGGATCCCTCGCTCCGCCGGCCGGCCGGCTATAACGCCTATTGGCTTTCCGCCGTGCGCAAGGGATATTCCGGGGTGGCGGTTTTTTCCAGATCCGCGCCTCTGGCCGTGGGCCGCGAGCTGCCGGCCGCCGCCTGGCAGGGGGAAGGGCGCCTCCTGCACCTGGAATTTCAGCCATTTCATTATCTGAATGTCTATTTTCCCAACGGGCAGAGCGGAGAAGAACGCCTGAACTACAAGCTGGGCTATTACGACGCCTTTCTGGACTTCGCCCAAAGCCTGCGCCGGGAAAAACCGCTGGTGGTCTGCGGCGATTTCAACACCGCCCACCGTCCCATTGATCTGGCCCGTCCCGAGGAAAACAGGAATACCTCCGGCTTCCTGCCGGTGGAACGGGCCTGGATGGACAAGTTCGTCGCCGCCGGATATGTGGACGCCTTCCGCCTGATCCAGGGGGAAAAGAAAGACGCCTATTCCTGGTGGTCATACCGGATGAAGGCCAGGGAAAGAAACATAGGCTGGAGAATAGACTATTTTTTCGTCTCCGACGAACTCGCCCCCCGGGTTAAAGACGCCTGGATTGAGGCGGATGTCGGAGGTTCCGATCATTGCCCCGTCGGCCTGGAGCTGGATGTGTGAAATGACGCGCTCTCCGGATTTTGACGTGGTGGTGGTGGGCGGAGGCCCGGCGGGGCTCTTTTCGGCCTACTGGCTGTGCCTGCATACTTCGCTCAAGGTCTGCCTGCTGGAAAGGGGGCTGCGGGCGAAATCGCGCCATTGCCCCGTGCCGAATACCGGCTCCTGTATGCGCTGCAAGCCTTCCTGCAACATTTTATGCGGTCTGGGCGGAGCCGGACTTTTTTCCGACGGCAAGCTCAATTTCATCCCCAAGCTGGGCAAGAGCGATCTCACCCGCTTCATGTCGTTGGAGGAGGCTCTGGGGCTTATCGCCGAAACCGAGACCATCTTCAATTTTTTCGGTATGGACGGGCCCTGTTATCCTCCGGATAAGGCGGCGGCCGAGGAATTGCGCAAGCGCGCCAAAATTCACGGCATAGACCTTTTGCTGATTCGGCAGAAACATCTGGGCAGCGACTTTCTGCCGGATTACATTGAGGGCATGTGCTCCTTTATGGAGGAAAAAGGGCTGCTTCTGCGCCCCGGCGAACCGGCGCGGGATATTCTGGTCCGGGAAGGACAGGCGGCCGGGGTAGTCACGGACAAGGGGGAAATCACAAGCAGAGCGGTCATTCTGGCTCCAGGCAGAGCGGGCGCGGAGTGGATGGGGGAACTGGCCGCCCGCTTCGGATTGAAGGTCAGCCAGCGCGGCCTGGAGGTGGGGATGCGGGTGGAGGTGCACAAGGACATTCTGGCCGACACCACCAGGGTCATTTATGATCCGGCCTTTTTTGTGCAGACCGCCCATTACGACGATCAGACCAGAACCTTCTGTACCAACCCGGAGGGTTTTGTCACGCTCGAAAATTACGAAAAATTCACCTGCGTGAACGGCCATGCCTTTAAAAACACCAAGTCCGAAAACAGCAATTTCGCTTTTTTATCCAAGGTGGTGCTGACGGATCCTGTCTCGGACAACCACGGCTACGGTGAAGCCATAGGCCGGCTGGCCTCCATCATCGGGGGCGGCAAAGCCATACTGCAGCGTTTCGGAGATCTCAAACGCGGGCGGCGCTCCACCTGGAACCGCATCAGCAAGGGCTATATCAGGCCCACCCTGCAGGACGTGACTCCCGGAGACATCAGCATGGCCCTGCCGGAGCGCGTCGTGCACAACCTGGTGGATGGGCTGGAACAGCTCAACAAGGTCGTGCCCGGAGTGGCCAATGAGGAAACTTTGCTTTACGCGCCGGAGATAAAATTCTTCTCCACCCAGATAGAAACGGATCGCCACCTGGAAACGCCGCTGCGCGGATTGTTTGTAGCCGGCGACGGGCCCGGGGTTTCGGGCAATATAGTCGCCGCCGCGGCCACGGGCCTGATTCCGGCCAAAAGAATAGGCGAAAAATTGGGCTGAGGAGGGTTTATGCCAAAAGACAAGGCGGAAGCGGCGGAAGCGAAAGCCGGCGATCTCAGGTTGAAACTGAGCGAGGGCCTGCCCAAGCTGGCCCTGCTGGGCCGCCCCAACGTGGGCAAATCCACTCTGTTCAACCGCCTGATTCGCAGCCGGCGGGCCATTACCCACGACCTGCCCGGCGTGACCCGCGACCGTATGGAGGGGGTGGTGGCCCGCCCCGGATTCCCCCCTTTCATTGTGGTGGATACCGGAGGCATCACCCTGGACGCCCATGCCTCTCCGGTGGAAGGTCCGGCCGGCCTGCGCGGCCTTGAAGCCGCCATCCTGGCCCAGGCCAAAGCGGCCGTGGAGGAAGCCGGCGCCCTTTGCCTGGTGGTGGACGCCAGGGAGGGACTGACCTCCTTTGACGCCTATCTGGCGGATTTTCTGCGCCGCGCGGGCAAACCCCTGTTTGTGGCGGCGAATAAGGTGGACGGCGCCGAAAGGGCGGATTACCTCCTGGCGGAATTTCATGCCCTCGGCCTCAAGGCGCTGCCCTGCTCCGCCGAACACGGCTACAATATGGGGGCTGTGCTGGAAGAGATGCGCGCTTTGCTGGAAACGGCCGCCGGCGTGGCTCTCCCGCCTCTTTCGGAGGGGGAGGGGGACGAACCCCTGCATTTCGCCCTGCTGGGGCGCCCCAATGTGGGTAAATCTTCGCTGGTGAACGCTCTGGCGGGAGCGGAGCGCATGCTTGTGAGCCCCGTCGCCGGCACGACCAGAGACAGCGTGGATGTGCCGGTCAAACTGGAAGGCGTGACCAATATCTTTGTGGACAGCGCCGGCGTGCGCCGCCCTTCCAGGGTGGAGAACGTCCTAGAGCGTTTCAGCGTGAATTCTTCCATCAAAAGCAGCACCAAGGCCCAGATTACCCTGCTGGTGCTGGACGGACAGGAAGGGCTGACCCAACAGGACAAGCGCCTGCTGGAACTCCTGGATGAACGCCGGCTCCCTTTCATGGTGTTGGTGAACAAGACGGATCTCATCGATCCCCGGCGGATCAAGGCTGTGGAGAAAAGCTACCGCGAGGCCCTGGCTTACTGCCCGCACGTCCCCCTGCTCATGGTTTCCGCGCATGACCGGCGCAATCTCAAAAAAATCCTGCCCCTGGGCCGCGACATTATGCGGGAAAACCTTACGCGCGCGGGCACAGGCCGGCTTAACCGCCTGCTGGAAGAACTTTTGCAGAAGCGTCAGCCTCCGCTGGTCAAAAACCGGCGGGCCAGATTCTACTATCTGACCCAGGCCGAAACAAGCCCGCCCACCTTTGTTTTCTTTGTGAGCGACGCCGAAAGGGTTACCCGGCCCTACAGGCGCTATCTGGAACGCGCTCTGCGCCTTCTTCTGGGAATACGGCACGCTCCTGTGCGCCTGAAATTCCGCGGCCGGGAAAAAGAAGCGCTTTCAAAGCGGAGCATTTCGAGCGCCGAACCCTCCCCGCCGGCGCGCTCCACGCGGACTCCGTCAGCGGCTGGGGCTGTTTTACCAGGCAAATAAGCGCCCGAGTCGGACAGCCGTTTTTTGCGGGAGAGTTTCCCGGCTTTACAGGCGCACCTTGCAGCCATGTTCGCGCAGCCAGGCTTTAAGCTGGGGTATGGAGTACTCGCCGTAATGCACGATGGAGGCGATCAGGGCGGCGGAAGCGCGGCCCCGGGTCAGAGCCTCCAGCATGTGCCGCGGGCTTCCGGCCCCCCCCGAGGCGATCACGGGCACAGGCACGGCCTCGGCCACCAGGCGCGTAAGGGTTAGCTCGTAGCCTTCTTTGGTGCCGTCGGCGTCGATGGAATTTACGCAGATTTCGCCGGCCCCCAGAGCCACAGCCTCCCTGGCCCAGGCCAGGGCGTCGAGTCCGGTGCGGCGCCTTCCTCCCTCAATGACTATTTCATAGCCCGAAGGCACGGAATCGTCCGGAGGCACGGCCTGCACATCCATGCCCAGAACCACGGCCTGGGAACCGAAGGCCAGCGCGCCTTCGGCAATGATGCGCGGGTCTCTGACCGCCGCCGAATTCACCGAGACTTTTTCCGCCCCGGCATTGAGCACGGCCCGCATCTCCCGGACGCCGGAGACTCCTCCGCCCACGCTGAAGGGGATGGCGATGCTGGAGGCCACCTTTTCCACCACTTCCAGAAAAATGCCCCGTTTTTCGTGCGAAGCGGTGATGTCGTAAAAAACTATTTCGTCGGCCCCTTCGGCGTAATAACGCCTGGCGGCCTCCACCGGATCGCCTATATCCGCGTTGCCCGCGAATTTCACGCCCTTGGTCAGCCTTCCGTCCCGCACGTCCAGGCAGGGAATGATCCGTTTACTCAGCATCGGCGGCTCCCAGGCAATAATCGTAAAAATTGCGCAGCATGGCCAGGCCGGCCGGGCCGCTCTTTTCCATGTGAAATTGCGCGGCCCACAGCCCGTCGCGGCCCAGCACCGAACAGAATTCCAGCCCGTAGAGAGTGGTGGCCAGGATATACTCCGGCGCCGGCTCCACATAATAACTGTGCACAAAATAAAACTCCGCCTCCGGAGCTATGCCCGCGAAAAGAGGACTCGGGCGGAGGCGGCGCAGAGAGTTCCAGCCCATGTGCGGGATGGAAATTTTCCTTTCGTCCTCGTCAAGTAAATCCGGGGAGAAGCGTCTGGTGCGGCCGGGGATTATCCCCAGGGTTTCCGTGTCGTTTTCCTCGCTGTGTTCCAGAAGGATCTGGCAGCCCACGCAGATGCCTAGCAGCGGGCGCCCCTGGCGCACCCAATCCGCGATGAGGCGATCCAGCCCGGTCAGGCGCAGATGCCGCATGGCCTGCCCGGCCGCCCCCACTCCCGGAAAAATCAGACCCAGAGCCCGGGCTATGACCTGGGGATCAGCCGTCACCCTGGATGGGATGCCCATGAAATCCAAAGCCCGGCGCACACTGGTCTGGTTGCCCGCCTCATAATCAAGAATCGCCAGCATGCTTTCCTTCGCCTCTTTGTCTGAGCCGGCTCCTCTCCGCCGGGCCGGCGTCAGCCGGCGGATGGAGCCGGGCTGATGGATTTAAACGCCGGCCAAGGCAAAAGGTATGCCCGGCTTCACCGGGAGTCAAGCGGGAATCTCCTCTTGCTCAGGGCGCCCTGAATTTCCGCGGAGCTTCCGCTCGCGCCCGTTTTTCGCGCGGAGAGGAGCCGGCCGCGATCACCAGGTTTGTCCGCCGCCTTCCTCCTCTTTTTTGGCCAGGCGGTTCAGGGCGTTGACAAAGGCCAGGGCGCTGGCCCGGAGAATATCCACATGCGCTCCCCGCCCCACCGCGCTGACCGAGTTTTCGCTGATGCGCACGGTTACCTCGCCCTGGGCGTCCGTGCCTTCGGTTATGGCGTTGACCTGGTATTTTTCCAGCTTGGGCCTGCGCCCGGTCACCTGGCAGATGGACTGGAAAGTGGCGTCAATGGGGCCGTCGCCAAAGCTTACCTGGCGGCGCTCCTCTCCCCGGGCCTCCAGAACCACGGCGGCCGTGGGGGGTATGGCGGCATCGCTGCTCTGTACGCTCAGGCTTATCAGGCGGTAGCGATCCGGCACCCGGTAGACTTTTTCCAGTACCAGGGCTTCAATATCCTCGTCAAAAATTTCCTCCTTGCGGTCCGCCAGATATTTCACGCCCTCAAAAACAAGATCCACCTCCTTTTCCTCCAGCTCGTAGCCCAGGGTTTCCAGCTTACGGCGCAGGGCGTTGCGCCCGGAATGCTTGCCCAGAATAATGAGGTTACTGCTGCGGCCCACGGATTCGGCGCTCATGATTTCATAAGTCTCGCGTTTTTTCATTACCCCGTCCTGGTGGATGCCGGCTTCGTGGGCAAAGGCGTTGTCGCCGCAGATGGGCTTGTTCAGGGGTATGGGCTGGCCTATGATGCGCGAGAGCATGCGGCAGGTGGGATAAATCTGTTCGGTGACCACCCCGGGGAGGCAGCCGTAGTAATCAGCGCGTACCCGCAGAGCCATGGTGATTTCTTCCAGGGAGGCGTTGCCGGCCCGTTCCCCGATGCCGGAGATGGTGCCTTCCACCTGTCTGGCTCCGGCCCGGACGGCGGCGAGGGAGTTGGCCACGGCCAGACCCAGATCATTGTGGCAATGCACGCTGAAGACGACCTCTCTCTCCCTGGGGGTGCGCTCAATGATATAGCGCACGAATTCGGCGAATTCCCCTGGCTGGGCGTAACCCACCGTATCCGGAATATTCAGGGTGGAAGCTCCGGCCTTTATGGCCGTGTCGAACACCCGCACCAGAAAATCCGGGTCCGAGCGGCTGGCGTCCTCGGCGGAAAACTCCACGTTCGGACAGAGCGCGGCCGCGTGCCGGATGTTCAGGTCGACGCTTTCCAGCACTTCTTCCGGCGTCTTGCAGAGCTTGTGCCGCATATGCAGGGGAGAGGTGGCCAGAAAGAGGTGCAGGCGCGGGTGGAGCGCTCCCTTTATGGCCGCCCAGGCCGTGTCCACGTCTTCGCGGTTGCAGCGGGCCAGGCTGGCTACCTGTGTTTTTTTGAGCACTCCGGCTATTTGCCGCACCGATTCGAAGTCGCCGGGGCTGGAGGCCGTAAAGCCGGCCTCCAGCACATCCACGCCCAGAGTTTCCAGTTGCCGGGCCATGCTGATTTTTTCCTGCAGGTTCATGGTCGCGCCCGGCGATTGTTCGCCGTCGCGCAGGGTGGTATCGAATATAATCAGGCGATCGCACATGTCATACTCCTCAAGTGTTGAAATTCTGAAAACGAAAAACGCTGCCGGAGCAGCGCGCAAGACAACGAAAAAAAGACGGCGCGCTTTTTATAGTCGGAAGCTTAGCGACAGGGAAGGAACAAAAGAAATAAAGGTTCCCCGGTGGGAGATGAAGAAATTGCAAACAGGGGCGAAAACAGGCATTTCACGATCCCGGCTTTCTTTGTGCCGGCAGCCCGCCGCAAGGCGCAGGCGGCGTTTGCCGCCGCTAAAACGCGCCCCGGACGCGGACTGCCCGAAAAGGGCCTTCCGGCCTCTCAACTGTCATTGACATCCTCCCCTTCCTAAAGTGAGGGGATTCCTATCGGAAGCGTCCTTGCGGACGCGCCATAGGCGGGTTCCTGCTTCAACGAGACCGCCCTGGAGGAACAGAGCTTGGTTTTCGCTTTCAAATTCCCACAGTGGGGAATTTTACGCCTACGAGCCAACCGGCTGTTCCCCCAGGTCTCACCGCCTCTCCACAGGCTGACACGGCTTGCCCAGCCGCGGGAGACAGTATGCGACAGGAAAAGGCAAAAGGCAAGAAATTTCAGCTAAGGTGTCGCGAGCACATGATCTGGCCGAAATAGGCAGCGCATGAATTGCCCGATGAGGAATTTCAGGCGACAATGTTCCGCAGTTTTTGCAGGAGCCGGTTCAGAAGTTCTCTTTCTTCCGCGTCGAGAGCCAGATGAATTTTATTTTGCGCTTTTTCCCAATGGGGGCGCGTTGATTCGAGTTCAGCCGCGCCCTCTTCCGTGAGGGAAATGCGGTGCGCTCTGGACGAAGGGCCGGATTCCACGCGCACCAGACCATGCCGGGCGAGCGGATGCAGGTTGCGGAGCAGGGTGGTTCTTTCGAGGTTTACGGACTCGGAGAGCTCGCGCATGGAGACCGGCCCCAGACGGCTCAGATGGCTGAGCAGGGCGTATTGGGTGACGCGGATGCCGCTCTCCTCCAGGGCGGCGTCGTAAAATTTGGTCACCGCTCGCGCGGTTTTACGCAAAGAAGTGCAATAACAGGGCTTTGCGAAAATTTTGTCGGGTTCGGCCATTTATTTTGCCCGGAGGCTGGGAATTTTCACTTTCTCAGAAAGGTATGCCCGGCTTCGCCTGGCGTCAAGGTGGAATCAGGGTCATTCTGTTCTTGATTTTTTAGAAAAATTTTAGCTTCTCTATTCCCTTATCAGTCATGGAAACACTTTCTTTGTACTCTGCTTGCTTTTTTTATCGCGATTGGGTAATTGCATCTTTATGTGTGATTATCGCTAATTTTGGCGTTACCGAGGCTGAATTACCCGTTCCAGGTGTCGGCATGAAAATGTGGGCGCGAAAGTCTGTCCTTTTCCGGCGGGAAACGGACAA
>JAISOL010000073.1 GCA_031275645.1 Deltaproteobacteria bacterium | reverse complement strand
GCGTCTGCCCAACTACCTCACTTGGCGGCGCTTACATGAATGTCCCCTTATTTCACCTCAAGACTGGCTTCAGGCAATCATAAAAGGGAAAATACACACTAAACGCAACTAGAGCCAATCAAATATTTTCACGAGAGGAAACGATGCGGGGAAAAGAACTGGCTAAAATCCTGGGAGGGGCCATAGCAGCCAGAAGGCGTATGTCGGGGATGACTCAGGAGGATTTGGCGGGCATCTTGGACATTGCCCCGGATACCCTTTCGAGAATTGAAAAAGGGCGTTTTTCGCCCAAAATGGAGCGCTTGCCGGATATAGCCAGGGCTCTGAAGTGCAGCGTGGCTGATCTGTTCAGGAACAGCGACGCCAAGACCGCGGACAGGGCTTCCAGCATAGCCTGTCTGCTGGAGCCGTTATCGGACGAGGCTCAGGAGACCCTGGTGGAAATGCTGAGCTTGGCGGCCAAGGTCATGCCCAAAAAATAACCGCTTCCTTTGTGTCACACTTCGCTCCTCGCCTATGATCAGAAATTGCTGACGTTATTTCCGGGTGAAACCGTAAACGTCGGCACTTTCCTCCGAACGTGACAGAGAGGCGGAGCGTATTGTCGTCCGGTCGCGGCCATGCGTTTTCAGCATAAGAATATGCCAAATAAATCTTTCTCCTCCACTCCGCCTATGCATATATTACCTGGAGCATATTCTTTCCGTGCTCCGGCGCGCCCGGCGGGAGAGGGTATTGCCGCGATTTTTCAGACTGAACCTCAGGAGCTGTCCTCCGGATGCGACATTTCAGCGCTTTGTCCGAACTCCTCGCTCTGCGGGCCAAAAAGGGAGGGGAGAGGATTTTCATTGCCGAACCGGATACGGGCAGAACCCTGCGCTTCGGGGAACTGCGCTCCCGGGCGGAAACTCTGGCCCGGCTCCTGCGCCGGAACGGCTTCCGCCGGGGAGAGCGCGCCGGATTGATTTTTATGAACGGCATAGAGGCTGTTCTGGCCTTTTTCGCCGTAATCGAGGCGGAGGGAGCGGCGGTTCCGCTGCCTCCCGGCCACAGCGCGCGGGAATTGGCCCTGCTTCTGGAAGACGCGGAACTTTCCTGCCTGCTCAGCACAGAGGCTCTGGCCCCGGAGCTGGAAGCCAAAACCGGCCTCGCGGGGCCGCTCTCCCTGCCCGGAAATCTGCTCCTCTACCCCCTCTCTCCTCCCAAAGCGGGCGCGAGTCCGCAAGGCTGGCAAGAGGACACGGCCCTGCTGCTTTATACTTCGGGCAGCACGGGAAAGCCCAAGGGAGTGCCCCTTACCCACAGCAACCTGCTGGCGGAGTGCCGCAACATACGCGCAGCCCACCGGCTGAGGCGGGAAGACACGGCCCTCTGCCTGTTGCCCCTGTACCACATCAACGGTCTGGTGGTGACGCTGCTCACGCCCCTCCTCGCGGGGCTCAAGGTCGTGATGCCGCCCCGTTTCAGCGCGAGCCGTTTCTGGACTTGGGTCCGGGAACACCGCGTCTCCTGGTTCAGCGCCGTGCCGGCCATATACGCCATCCTGCTGGGCCGGCGGACTCCGGCCCCGGAAGAAATATCCTGCCTGCGCTTCGCCCGCTCCGCCTCCGCCCCTCTGCCGGTGAAACTTTTGCGGGAATTCGAGAAACGCACGGGAGTGCCGCTCATAGAGTCCTACGGCATTTCCGAGGGAGGGAGCCAAATCACCAGCAACCCCCTGCCTCCGGCCGCCCGCAAAGCGGGATCCGTCGGACTGCCTTTCGGAAACGAAGTCCGCATCTTCCTTGCCGACGGGGAAACGGCCCCGGCGGGAGTGAGCGGCGAGGTGGCGGTGCGGGGGGACAACCTGGCCGCCGCCTACTTCAAAAACCCCGGAGCCACGGCGGAGAGCTTCCGTGACGGCTGGTTCCGCACCGGCGATCTGGGCTTTCTGGATAGCGAAGGCTACCTCTTACTGCGGGGGCGCGGCAAGGAACTCATCAACCGCGCGGGAGAAAAAATCGCCCCCGCGGAAATAGACGAGGTGCTCTACCGGCACCCGGGCGTGGAACTGGCGGCCGCGGTGGGCGTGCCGCATGCCCTTTACGGAGAGGAAGTGGTGGCCTTTCTGCGCCTGCGCCCCGGCGCAACAGCCGGAGAAGAGGATATACTCTCCTTTTGCGCCGACAAACTGGCAGGCTTCAAGATTCCCAAACGTATATTCTTCAGGGAGGGCCTGCCCCAGGGGCCCAGCGGCAAAATCCAGCGGCTGAAGCTTGTGGACGAGTATCTGGCTCTGCCCGAGTCCGACCGCGTCCTGAAGGCATGAACATGGCCGGAAGCTATGCCGTGAACCTGGATTTCGAAGCCTGCAAGGCCTGCGGGTATTGCCGTCTGGTCTGCCCCAGGGGAGTGTACCGGGAAGGCCCGGCCTTCAACCGGAAAGGCTTCAAAGTACCGCTGGTGGCCGAAGAGAGCCTCTGCACGGGCTGTCTGCGCTGTTTTTACGTCTGCCCGGATTTTTGCCTGGACATAACGCCTTCCGCAAGCGGAGCCGTCCGTGAAAAAACTCTTTGATACAGGAAACGCCGCTGTCACCGAAGGAGCGATTCTGGCCGGATGCTCCTTGTTCGCGGGCTATCCCATCACTCCGGCCACGGAAATAGCGGAAAACATGTCCCGCCGCCTGCCCCTGACCGGAGGCTATTATGTCCAGGCCGAAGATGAAACAGCCGCCCTGCATATCTGCATAGGCGCTTCGCTGGGAGGGATGAAGGCCATGACCTCCACTTCCGGGCCGGGCTATGTGCTGTACGCCGATCCCTACGGCTGGGCCATAGGCAGCGAAATACCCGTGGTCATCATCAACGCCCAGCGCGTTGGGCCGGTGAGCGGCATTACCGGAGCCCCCGGACAGGGCGAATTCTATCTCAGCCGCTATCCCACGCACGGGGGCAACTTTGAAACCATTGTCCTTGCCCCGGGCAGCGTGCAGGAGGCCTTTTCCATGACCGTGGAAGCCTTTGCCCTGGCGGAACGCTTCCGCACTCCGGTCACGATCCTGGCCGACCAGCTGGTCACGGACGGCTGGGAGTCGTTCGAGATACCGGAAAACGCCGAAGAAGCGCTCTCTCTGGGTCTGTATGCGCCCGCGCGCCGCGTTCATCAGGGGCCATGCTTCTATCCGGCCAGCGATCACATCGATCTGCCGCCGGTGGTGCTGGGGCGCGGCACGGGCGGGGCCTGTTCCGACTGGACTCCCACGGAAGAAGGCTACGACACCGAAGACGCGGCGGCCCATATGCGCCACGCCTACCGCCTGATCCACAAGATACGCCGGCACAGGGAGATCATAGACCGGCAGGAAAGCTACATGCTGGAGGATAATCCCAAGATAGTGCTGGTCAGCTACGGCAGTCCCTCCCGCGTGGCGCGCAGCGCGGTGAAGGCGGCCAGAGAACGTGGCCTTTCCGCCGGCTGCATACGCCTTAAATCCCTGTGGCCCTTTCAGGATCAGCTCTTCCGGCGCAAGGCCGTCTATATGGCGGTGGAATTGAACGCGGAAGGGCAACTGGTGCGTGAAATCGAAAGAGCCTCGCACGCGCCGGCGCATTTCTTCGGAACCTGCGGCGAGCTGCCTGCCGCCTCCGCCTTGCTGGAGGCCATTGCCCGCCTGAGCCGGGGTTTGCCCCCGGAAAGTCTGCGCTGGGAAAGGGAAGCCTGGTGATGGACCGTCTGGCCGTCAAATACCTCCGCCCGCGTAAAACGCCCAGCACCGCCTGCAGCGGTTGCGGACTGGGACAGGTGCACAAAAAAATCCTCCTGGCCATCGAACAGCTTGGCCTGGGTATCAACGACATCGTCTGGGGCACGGGCATAGGCTGCTCCGGACGCCAGACCTTCAACACCTGGAAGGGGGACAACTTCGCCGGCACCCACGGCCGGGTCTACGCCCTGGCCACAGGTCTGCGCCTTGCCCTGCCCGAGGACAAGAAAATCATTCTCACCGTGGGCGACGGCGACGCCTTCGGCATAGGCCTTTCGCATCTCCTGCACTGCGCGCGGCGCAATGCCGGAATCACCGTAATCGTGGCGGACAATTTCGGCTATCAGTCCACAGGCGGACAATACGGCTACACCACCCCCCAAAGCCGCGTCACGGACAGCAGCCCCTACGGCCTGACGGACCCCAACTGGCTGCAGAACGGCCTCGACATCCTGAACCTGCTGCGGGACGCGGGGGCGGGTTTTCTGGCCAGACACCTGAGTTTCGAAGGGCAGAACGCTGTGGAAAGCATCAAGCGGGCCATAGGCAATAAAGGCTTTTCGCTGGTGCATATCATCTACCCCTGCGTCACCCATTTCGGGGAGATCTCACTGAAAACCGGAGACAGGGAAGCCATTTTCCGCTGGTTCGAAAACCTCTTCGACGGGCGGAGCGGCGACCCCGGAACTCCCGCTTTCAAAAGCGGCATATTCCACGACGCCGTCGGCGCGCGCCCGGAATTTTCCGCGGCCCTGAAAGCCTGGACCAGTTCTCTGCGACAGAAGGAAAACCCGCGTGCTTAGAAAGGAAATCCTCATCAGCGGTTTCGGGGGGCAAGGAGTGGTCAGAGCCGGACAAATCCTGGGCTATTCCTCCATCCTGGCGGGATTGCGGGCCAGTATGCTGGTGAGCCACGGCACGGAAACGCGGGGCGGCTATGTGCGCAGCCAGGTGATCCTTGCCGACGAACCCGTTGACAATCCGGCTGTGGAACGGGCCGATATTTTCTGCGCTCTGTCCCAAGCCGCCTACGATCGCTTTCTTCCTCTGGCGGCCTGGGGGCTCACTCTTTACGACCCCTATTTTGTCGCTCCGGCCGCGCCTCTCCCTTCGGCCCATCTGGCTCTGGCCGCCCGTGGCCTGGCTCTGGAAAAGTCGGGGAGAGAACTGGCCGCCAACATGATCTTTCTGGGAGCCGCGCTGCGCGGGCTTGCCCTCATTCCGCTGAGCTGCGCCCTGCAGGCCGCGCGGGAAATCATGCCACGCCACGCGGAAAGCAACACGCTGGCGCTGGAAGCGGGCTACCGGCACTGTACCGGGGAAGAAGCCGGACCGCTCGGCGGCAACGGCGTCTTCCTACAGCCCAACCCTAAAAAAGGATAAATTCTATGAAAAACGCTCTCTTCAAAAAACCGACCCTCCCGGCTCTGCTCTTCTTTATCCTGGCCCTCACGCTCCCGGCCTGGGGAGCGGATACCGCAAAGCTGCGCATCGGCTATCAGAAGTCGTCCTCTCTGCTGATTCTGCTCAAAGGCCAGGGCACTCTGGAAAAAAAACTCCAGGCGCAGGGCGTGGCGGTGGAATGGCATGAATTCACCTCCGGCTTGCCCATGCTGGAAGCCCTGAATGTCGGCGCGCTGGATCTTTCGGCGGATGTGGCCGATACCGTGCCTCTTTTCGCCCAGGCCGCCGGCACCGAATTCACCTATTTCCTGCAGGAAAAACCCTCGCCCACGGCCGAAGCTCTGGTGGTGCCGAAAGATTCGCCCGTGAAAAGCGTAGCGGATTTGAGAGGCAAAAAGCTGGCCGTGGCCAGGGCCTCCGGAGCCCATTACCTTACGGTGGCCGCCTTGCGCAAAGCCGGCCTGGATTTCGGCAAGGATGTGCAGGTTTCTTATCTGCAACCCGCCGACGCCCGCGCCGCCTTTGAATCGGGCGCCATTGACGCCTGGAGCACCTGGGATCCCTTCCTCGCCACGGTACAGTTGAAAAGCGGCGCGCGCATTATCGCGGACGGCGCCTCTTCCGGCGTTTCCTATACACGGTTCTACCCTGTTTCCACCGCTTATCTGGGGAAAAACCCCGCGGTGCTCAAAACGGTGGCGGATGAACTGACCAGAATAGGCAAATGGGTCAAGGACAATCCGGAAGAAGCGGCCAAAGTCCATGCTCCGCTGGTGGGCCTGGACGAGGCCACCGTCAGGCTCGCCAACAGCCGCCGCAGCTATGCCGTGGCTCCCGTGGACAAAAACGCCATAGAGGAGCAGCAGAAAATCGCCGATCTCTTCGCGGAGCAGAAACTGCTGGGCAAGGCCATACGGGTGGACGCGGTACCGCTATGGAACGGCAAGTAATACCGGGGACTTTCAGGCGCCTGCTGCCCTGGCTTATCCCCTGCCTGCTGCTGCTGAGCTGGCAATTCTGCTCCACGGCCGGCTGGCTGAATACCAGGATTCTGCCGGCTCCCCTGGAAGTTGCCGCCTCCCTGTTCCGGCTGGCCGGAACAGGGGAGCTGTGGGCCAACATCAAAGTAAGCTGCCTGCGGGCCGGAGCCGGTTTTCTCATAGGCGCCGCCGTCGGCCTGACTCTCGGTTTCCTCACCGCCACTTCCGGCCGTCTGGAGATACTGCTGGATTCTTCCCTGCAGATGTTCCGCACCATTCCCCATCTGGCCCTTATCCCCCTGGTGATCATCTGGTTCGGCATAGGCGAGCGGGCGAAAATCTTTCTGATTGTCTGCGGCGTAATGTTCCCCATTTATCTCAACACCTTCCACGGCATCCGCTCCGTCGACCGCCAGCTCGTCAACATGGCCAGGGTATATGGCCTGAACCGCCTGCAATTATGGCGACAGGTCATCCTGCCCGGCGCGCTCTCCTCCATCCTGGTCGGAGTGCGTTTTTCCCTGGGCGTCATGTGGATGACCCTGATTGTGGCCGAAACCATAGCGGCTTCCAGCGGCATAGGCTATATGGCCACCAATGCCAGGGAACTCATGCAGACGGACGTCATGGTTCTCTCCATACTGCTCTATGCCCTGCTGGGGAAATTGGCCGACGTATGCGCCAGAATGCTGGAAAGGCGCTGGCTTGCCTGGAAACCGGAATTCCTGAAAGCGGGATCGTGTTGAGCCGGTCTGAGGCCGGCCCGGGGCTGAAGGTCGAAATACGCGGCCTGGGCAAAAGCTACAGCGGCCGCCGGGTGCTGGACAGCCTGGATCTGTCCATGCTCCCGGGGGAATTCGCGGCCATTGTGGGGCGCAGCGGCTGCGGAAAAAGCACCCTGCTCCGGCATCTGGTGGGCCTGGAAAAGCCGGATTGCGGCACGGTGCTCATTGACGGGATTCCGCGCACAGACCTGCGGGCCGATACGCGCATCATGTTTCAGGAAGACCGCCTGCTGCCCTGGAAAACCGTCCTAGGCAACGTGGGGCTGGGCCTTGACGGCGACTGGCAGCCCGCGGCCCTGGCCGCCCTGTCTGACGTGGGGCTGGCCGAACGGGCCGGGGACTGGCCCGCCGTGCTTTCAGGAGGCCAGAAACAGCGGGTATCCCTGGCCAGGGCTCTGGCCCACGCTCCGCAATTCCTGCTGCTGGACGAACCCATGGGCGCGCTGGACGCGCTGACCCGTCTGGACATGCAGAGGCTTATCGAGCGCATCTGGCTGGAAAAAGGCTTCACCGCCCTGCTGGTTACCCATGACGTGGGAGAAGCCGTCACTCTGGCGGATCGCGTGATCCTGCTGGAGCGGGGCCGGGTGGCCCGTTCTCTGGACATATCCCTGCCCCGCCCCCGCCGGCGGGGCAGTCCCGACTTCGCCCGGCTGGAGGCGGAAGTTCTGGACTGGATTATGACCATCTATATGGGATTCATTTAATCTGCCTGGGAACAATAATCACGCGCTTCAGCGCTCCCTCGCCCTTGCTGTGCGTCTGCACCCCGGGATCGTCCTGCAGGGTAATATGAATGATCCGGCGCTGATATGCTCCCAGAGGACGGGTGGAATGCGGGCGGCCGCTGTCCCTGACTTTCCCGGCCAGATGCAGGGCCAGCTCGCGCAGCGCTTCCAACTGCCGCTCGCGGTAGTCCCCCGCGTCTATCTGCACCCGCACCGAAGAACCCAAGCGGCGGGAAACTATGCAACTCACCAGGTATTGCAGAGAGAAAAGGGTCTGCCCCTCGCGGCCGATCAAAAGTCCGGGGTCTTCGTCCGTTTCCAGACGCACGCGAACCCTGTCCCCGAAAATCTCCAGCGTTTTCCCGGTTTCGCCCACAATGGGCAGAGTAAGCGCGCTTACAGCCTCCAGCACCGTATTTTTCAGCAAATCCTGATCCAGCTCGTTCAAAGCCTCAAAGCGGGAGGCCGTCCCGGCGGCGGCCCCGGCCTTGTCCGGACTTGAGCCGGAATCTTCTCCATCGGGGCCTTCGCCCGGCGCCGGCGCGGAAGCGCGCGCGGCAGGCTCGGGAGCGGCCGGGCTCTCCGTCCGGGCGAGCGGGGAAAGTCCGGCGGCCTCTCCGGGCGGAGAAACCCGCGCGGCCCTCTCCTGAGCGGGCGCGGAAAGCTCCTTCTCTTCTCTCGGCCGGCCGCGCAGGCCCATGTTTTCCAAATGGACGCGCCTCGCGCGCACAATGGCCTTTTTTGCGCCCATCAGCCCGAAGATGCCTCCCGCGGCGTCGCTGATGATTTCAATTTCCAGCTTCTCCCGCTCCAGACCGTAGAAGGAGCAGGCGGCAGACATGGCCTCATCCAGGGTTTTACCTGTAAATTCCTTATAATCGTCTCGCATGGCGCCCTCATCCGCCCCCCGGGAACTCTAAGTTTTTTTACGATTGCTCAACTTCATCTGCCCATACTGCTGCAAAATGGAAATAATGTTGTTGAACAGCCAGTAAATAACGAGACCGGAAGGGAAGTTGATAAAAAGAAATGTAAAGATCACCGGCAGGAACATCATTATTTTCGCCTGCGTGGGATCGCCGCTTGTCGGAGTCATTTTCTGCTGCAGGAGCATGGTCAGACCCATAATAATCGGAGTAATGTACAGAGGATCCTTGAGTGAAAGATCCGCCAGCCAGACAATATCGGAAAAGGGAAGAAACTCGATAAAGTCCGCCTGACGCAATTCAATGGAAGAAAGCAACGCCCGGTACAATCCGAAAAATACCGGCAACTGCACAAATATGGGCAAACACCCTCCCATGGGATTCACTTTGTAAGTTTTATACAACTGCATGACTTCCTGATTCTGCCTGGTCTTGTCGTCTTTGTATTTCTCCCGGATCTTGAGCATGAGCGGCTGGAGCTTTTTCATATTCTCCATGGATTTGTAACTCTTGTAAGACAAGGGCCAAAGCAGGATCTTTATCAGGACGGTAAGCAGAATGATGGCCACCCCCCAGTTGTGCGCAAAGGAGTAAAACCACTTGAGCATACCCAGCAGGGGAGCGGCTATCCAGCCGAACCAGCCGTACTCCATAGCCTGGGAAAAATCCGCGGGAGCGGCCTCAAGATCGACGCGGCGCTTGGGGCCGAAATAGTAGCTGAATTCGCTCTCAAAAGTATGTTCCGGCCCCAGGCTCACTTCGGGCCTTTCCAGAAGCAGGCTGAAGAGATCGTTCTGATAGCCCGCGCGCAGGCTGAAGGCGGGATCCTCAGGAATGACGGCGGCCAGAAAATAATTGCCCATGCTCCCGGCCCATCTGATCCTGTCTCCATAGGGAATCCAGGCGGCCAGGGACTTGAGATCGCTTTCGTCTGTAAAACCGGAATCCCGCAGCAAAGCGATCTTGGTGGCCGAATTATATTCTTCCGGCCCGGACAGGCGGCCCGTGGAAAGCAGATGCCCGATTTCCACCTTCCGGGGAACAGGGCTGAAAACGCTCAACTTTTCGCGCAGCACATAAGTATCGGCCGAAAAGGAAAAAACGCGCCGGAGCTTCAGCCCATCCAGAGAGGCGTTAAAAACTATCTCTTCCCGCCCTTCTTCCAGCAGAATATGCCCGTTCCCGCCATATCCCCATTCGGCGGTTCCATCTCCGCCCGAAGACCAGGTGGGGCGCTTGTCCAGAAGCAGACCCAGCGTGCCCTGGGGAAGATCCCCGGCGCGGATAATCTGCAAGGGAAGGCCGCTGGGACGGAGAGTGAGCGGATCCGTGGCCTGGTACTGTTTAAGGGCGAAGGATTTCAAGGTTCCGCCGACAGGGCTGAAAACAGCGGTATAGAGCGGAGTTTCCACCGTCACCTCCAGTCCGGGAGCGGCAGGGACATCTTTCTCCGCCTGAAGGAAAGGGACACCCGCGGAGACGGAGGCGGTCGAAGACTGCGTCTGCGGAGAGGAAGCGGGCGCGGGCTCGCGCCTGGGCCCCCAGCCCATGGAGGAATAAAACATTTGCCAGGCAAAAAGCAGTGCAAGGGAGAGGGCCAGGGCAATCAACAAACGGCGGGTATCCATAGGCTGTGGGCTCCTAAAATCTCTGCGGGCGCTTCACGCGAGGAGGCACGGGGTCCCATCCCCCCGCGTTAAAAGGGTGACAACGTAAAATGCGCCGCAAGGCCAGCCATAAACCGGCAAAGACGCCGTGGACGGCGACGGCCTCGGCGGCATAAGCGGAACAAGTGGGGTAAAAGCGGCAAGATGGCGGAATAAACGGCGAAACACAGCGCTGGTATATGCGGATAGGCAAAATTACCAGGAATCGTATATATTTTTTCAGCAACGGAATACTCCATCCGCCGGAGAAAAGCCGATCAGGACGCTTCGCCGGGCAAACGGCGCGCATTCCGCTTTTGTCCGCGGCATTTCAACAATCCGTTCAACAAAGGGAGTAATTCCTGTTCCAGATCGGCATAATTCATCCGCCGGGGATCAAGGCTTTTTCGCGCTGCAGCCACTATATCCACGCCCAGCGGCAATTCGGCCTGATTTATCCGGAAAAACTCCCTGAGCAGGCGCTTTACCCGGTTGCGTTGCACTGCTCCGCCGACCTTGCGGCTCACTGAAAGGCCAAGACGCCAGGCGGCATCTTTAACCGGCAATACAAAAAAAACAAAACTCGGGCTGAAGCAACGTTTTCCGCCGCCGTAGCACCGGGAAAAATCACTCTTCCTGAGCAGCCTATTCCTTCGGCTGAAAAGCAAGGAACCGGCCGCGCCGCGGGGAACTTCGCTCTCCCCGGGCTTGCCCGGAGCGCTCAGACCGTTAATCTCCTGCGCCCTTTGGCCCGCCTCCGGCGGAGGACATTGCGTCCGGCGGCCGTGGCCATGCGCGCCCTGAAACCATGCAGGCGCTTACGCTTGATCCTGCTGGGCTGATATGTCCGTTTCATGAAAACTCCTTCCACTCCGGAGGGTTCTTCGCCTGAGACGCGCATTTGACAGCGGCCGGGCGGCCTCGCGCGCAAAGGATTTGTTTCTATACAGCCTAATCCCTCAGGCGTCAAGCGGCATCAAAGGCAAAAAAATTCGTAACTGTTGTCCTTTTTCCTGATCACGGGGCGCCCCAGGCCGGCCTTGAGAGCCTCGGCCAGTTCCCGCACAGATGAAAGATCTTCCGGAAACCAGGTGGCGTATCTGCCCACAGCCTCAGGCACATGCGCGTCGCTCGCCCCCACGGGGATAAGTCCCAGAGCGGCGCAGGCCTCCATAGCCTCGTGATTTTCCGCGTCTGAATTGGCTCCGTTGAGAACTTCCACCCCGTGCAGATTGCGCAGGCTGTAAAGCCTCTCTCCCAAGCCTCCGCCCCAGGCGCGGAAAGGATGCGCGGCAAAGCAAAAAGCTCCCCTGGCCACGGCGAAATCGATAAATTCCTGCGCACCCGGGCGGGGCGGCGGCAGAACATCCAGACCAAGGGCAATGATATCCCCCTCCCTGGTATACATCTCCACTCCGATAAAAACCGGAAAGTCAAGCCCGCGCAGATACTCATGGTCTCTTATGCTCAGGCTGTCGTGATCGGTGATGCAGAGGCCGTGCAGGCCGCCACTTCGGGCGGAAGACACGGCTTCCTCCAGGGTCATGCGGCTGCAGGCGGAATACAGGCTCTCATGAGCATGCAGATCTACAATCATGACAATCCTTATTAAACTTCATACAATTAAACCTCATACAGGTTTTCAGCTTACGCTTTTTTCATCCTTTCCGCCAGAACTGTTCCTGTCCGGATCAGAACCGCCGAAATCTGCACGGCCCTTGCCCCTGACGGCAAAAAGGGATAAAAATTCCGGTAGGCAAGCCGTGAAATAAAATATTCCGGCGGACGGATCCCTCTCAGGGCCGCTCACCGGGACAACAGACGAAAAACGAGGAAATTTTGATGAATTTTACAAGCTTCTCCACAGAAAAAGAAGATCGCTATTTTGAAGATTACGTTGCGGGTTCCGTCTATGAATTCCCCGAAACCGAAAGCGTGGACGAAGCGGACATCATTGCCTTTGCCCGCAAATTCGATCCCCAATATTTCCACACGGACCCCGAGGCGGCCGCCCGCAGTCCCTACAAGGGCATTATTGCCAGCGGCGCGCACACCATAGCCATCGGCTTCAAACTCTATGTTTCGCTCTTCCTGCCGGGCAAAGCCAGCTTCGGTTCACCCGGCCTCGACGAACTGCGCTGGCTCAAGCCCCTGCGCCCCGGAGACGCGGTGCGCGTGCGCATAACCATTCTGGAGGCCAGCCCCTCTCAATCCAAAAACGACCGGGGCACCGTGCAGTCGCTGGTGGAAGCCCTGAACCAGAAGGGCGAGACGATCATGTCCTTCAGGTGCAGGAATATTATCGCCAGACGCAATCCCTGAAAAATCATGCTCGCCGCCGTTGCGCTGTACGCGCTTCCGGGAGAGCTCGCCGGCATCCTGGCCGGGCTTCTGGGCGTGGGCGGGGGGCTGATTATTGTGCCCGTGCTGCTTTACAGCCTCCCCCTGCAAGGCATAACGGAATATGTAAACCACCTGGCCCTGGGAACCTCCATGACCAGCATCGTCTTCACCTCCGTCTCCAGCGTGCGCGCGCACGACAGGCGTAAGGCCGTGCTCTGGCCGGCGGTTCTGCGCTTTTCTCCCGGCATAGCCGCCGGCACCCTCGCCGGAGGCTATATCGCCTCCCTGTTGGAAACGGGGCCGCTTTCCGTCATTTTTACCGTCTTCCTCTTTTATATGGCGATCCAGATGTTTCTGGAGCTCAAGCCCAAGGCTTCGCGCCATCTGCCCGGAGCCGCCGGACTCGCCGCCGCGGGCGCGGGCATAGGATTCTTTTCCAGCTTCGTGGGCATAGGCGGCGGCTCAATAACCGTGCCCTTCCTGATCTGGTGCAACACGGAAATGCGCAAAGCCGTCGGCACTTCCGCCGGGGTGGCCCTCCCCGTGGCCGTGGCCGGCGCGGCCGCCTACATCCTCAACGGTTGGGGACTGGCGGGCCTGCCGGAGCATTCTCTGGGTTTTGTCTACCTGCCGGCTCTTCCGGGGCTGGTTTGCGCCAGCGTGCTCACAGTTCCCCTGGGCGCGAAGATAGCCTACAGAATTCCGGCGGCAAAACTCAAACGCGTCTTTGCCCTTTTCCTGTTCTGCATGGGCCTGAACATGCTCTTCAAGTCGCTCTGAGCTTATACCGACAGGCAACTCCGTCTTTTCACCGCACTGCCATTATCCCGTAATATTTCCCGCATATTTTTCTCCCGGCGTTTCTTTTATTCAATTTTCAAATCGAAATAATAAGCTGGAGGATTTATGCTGCATAAAAAATCACCCCTGAAAGCCGCTGTCGCCGCCGGAGCGTTGTTTGCCTGCCTGCTTGCCGCCTCTCCGGCTATGGCCGATCCCGTGCTGGCGGTTCTGCCCATAGACCGGGCCAAATTTCTGGCCGGGCAGAAGTTTGATCTGGAGGTGGAACTGCGCGGCGCCGCGGCGGATGAAATCAGCATACGCCTGAACGGCGGGAATGCCGCCGACGTTTTCGGGGTAGCCCCCGTGGTCGAAAAGAAAGAAAATCTGAGCAGTTACCGCCTGAACGGCGTGACTCTCAGCCAGCCCGGAAGCGTGAAGGTGGAGGTGACGGCGCTGGCCGGCGGAAGGACTTTCCGGAGGGATCTTGAATATACCGTGGCCGCGCCGCAAAAAAGGCAGGCCAAAAATGTCATCCTCTTCATAGGGGACGGCATGGGGCTGCCCGGCCGCCAGATCGCGCGCATACTCTCCCAGGGCATAAGCGAGGGCAAATATAACGGCCTGCTGGAAATGGAGCGGCTGACCGACGGCCTGGCCCTGATCACCACTTCCGGCTACGACTCCCTGGTGACGGACTCGGCCAACTCGGCTTCCGCCTATGCCACCGGCCATAAATCCGTGGTCAACGCTATGGGCGTTTACGCCGACTCCTCCCCCGATCCCCTGGACGACCCCAGAGTGGAGAATCTGGCCGAGCTGCTGAAACGGGCCGGCAACATGTCCATAGGTCTGGTCACCACCTCCAACATCACCGACGCCACCCCGGCGGCCTTTGTCGCTCATACGCGCCGCCGCGCGGAGCAGAATTTCATCGCCGGGGAGATGATCAAGGCCGATGTGGTGCTTGGCGGCGGTTCCCGGCAATTCCTCCCCCAAAGCGTCCCCGGTTCCCGGCGCAAGGATGACCGCAATCTGATCGAGGAATTCAGGGCCAAAGGATACGCCTTTGCCGGGAACCGCGCCGAACTGGCCGCGGCCAAGGGCGACAAGCTTCTCGGCCTGTTCAATCTGGACAATATGAGCGTCTATCTGGACCGGGAAATTTTGAAAGACCCCGAAATTCTCGGCGGGTTCAACGAACAGCCGACTCTTATGGAAATGACCGAAAAGGCCATCGAACTGCTGAGCCGCAACAAGAACGGCTTTTTCCTCATGGTGGAAGGCGCCTGTATCGACAAGCAGCTCCACGTGATGGACTGGCAGCGTTCCGCATACGACACCATAGAAATGGACAAGGCTGTGGGCCTTGCCCGCGCGTTTGCCGCCAGGGACGGTTCCACGCTGATCCTCGTGACGGCGGATCACTCGCACGGCATAAGCATCACCGGCACCTACCACGAAAAGGACGGCAAGACCGGGCGTGAGGCCGTGCGCACCTATGCCCTGGCCGGATTCCCCGATTTTGAAGACAAAAACAAGGACGGCTTCCCTGATGATCCCGCTCCCGCGGTGACGCTGGCGGTACAATACGGCAACCACCCCGACTACTACGAGGACTTCAAGTTCCATGCCAAACTCGTCGTCCCGGCCGTCATGGCGGACAAGGCCGCGATCGCCAACAGGGAGCGCGCCCCCGGCGGGACTCTCTACACGGGAAATATTCCCGTAAACGAATCGCAGGAGGTCCATACCGCCGATGACGTGCCCCTGAGCGCCGGCGGGCCGGGCGCCGGATACTTCAGAGGCGTCATGGACAACACCGAGGTTTTCTTCGGCATAGTCCGCGCGCTGGGCGTGAACCCCGTGAAAAAATAATGGCGCGCCCGCGGCACAAAAGCGGGAAGGAAACGGTCGGCGCGTCGTTTCCTTCCCGCCTGCTCCTGACTCTGTTAATAATGGTTCTGGGCGCGGGCGTCTCCGTTGAAGCCAAAACCTCCGCTCCCCTGAAATTCGGCGAAATGTATGCCGGCGTCTCCGCCCTGGGCATCACGCTTTCAGAGAAGCTCCTGGCTCTGGAAGGAAAGGATGTGCTCATGGACGGCTTCATGGCTCCCCCGCTGAAACCTACCCTGAACTTTTTCGTGCTGACCCGCGCGCCCATGTCCGTCTGCCCCTTCTGTTCCTCCGACGCGGACTGGCCCGACGATATCGTGCTTGTCTATCTGCAGGAAAAGATAACGGCCCTGCCCTTTGACCGCCCTCTGAGAGTGGAGGGACGGCTTGAACTGGGGACAAAAAGCGATCCGGAAACGGGTTTCGTCAGTCTGGTGCGCATTTACGCCCGACGTATCCGGGAGGCCGACCTGTGAACCTGCTTCAAGTCCGGGATCTGCGCAAGGAATATCGACAACCCGGGGGCGCCGTGCCCGCTCTCTGCCTGGATTTTCTGGACGCCCGCGCCGGAGAGGCCCTGGCCGTGACCGGCCCCAGCGGCTCGGGTAAGACCACCCTGTTGCGCCTTCTGGCCGCCAGCATACGCCCCACCCGGGGAAAAATCCTTTTCGCCGGACAAGATCTGGGGGCTTTGGGCGAAAAGGCGACCGCCTGGCGCGCCCGCTCCGTGGGCTACGTCTTTCAGGAAATGAATCTGCTGCGGGATTTCACCCTCAGGGAGAATCTCCTCCTGGCCGCGGCAATCTCCGGCATCCCGCCCTCCACGGCGCGAGAGCGCGTTCTGGAGCTGACTCGCCGCCTGGGCCTGGAAAACCGCCTCCAGCACCGGCCTTCAGCCCTGAGTCTGGGGGAGCAGCAAAGGGCCGCCGTGGCCAGGGCCGTTCTCCACAACCCGCCCCTGCTCCTGGCCGACGAACCCACCGCCAGCCTGGATGCCGAAAACGCCGGCATCGTGCTCCATCTGCTTCGGGAAATATGCGCAGGAGCGGGTTCCCTGCTCCTGGTGGCCACCCACGACGAAAGCGTTAAAAAACTCTTTCCCCGTCAGGTGGAGCTGCGCCGGGCGGAAGGAATCACGCAATGAAACGCTCCGTCCTCCTGCGCATCGCCGTCAGGCATCTCGCCTCGCTCCCCTTTCAGACCTTTTCGGTCATAGCCGTGGTCGCCTTCTCCTCCGGCCTGGCCGTGGCCCTGTTTCTGCTGGCCCAGGGGCTGCGCCTGGGGGTGATCCGGGCGGTGGAGCCTTTCGAGCTCATCGTCGGCGCCAGGGGAAGCCCCTATCAGCTTGTCCTGAACACGGTTTTTCTGCAGGACGCGCCTGTGGGCAATCTGTCCCGGGACTTTCTGGAAAGGCTTTCCCAGGATTCGCGGATCCGCCTGGCCGTGCCCCTCGCCCTGGGGGATTTCTACCGGGGGCTTCCCGTCATCGGCACGGCCGGGAACATCCTGGAGATACGCCCCTCCCCCGCTTCTCCTCTCTGGCTGAGGCCGGCCCGGGGCCGCTGGTGGGAAAAGGACTTTGAGGCCGTGCTGGGGGCGGGCGCGGCCGGGGAATCCGGTCTGGAGATAGGGGACATCTTCCGCACGGCGCACGGAACGAGCCTTGGGGCGGCTTGGGGCGGAGCGCAGGGACACGAGCGCGACTTCCGCGTGGTGGGCGTGGCGGAGCCTGTACACGGCCCCTACGATCGGGCGATTTTCGTCTCTCTGGAGAGCATCTGGGAAGAGCACGCGGGCCATGCCGGGGAAGTGACGGCCATTCTGGCCTATCCCGCATCCTATACGGCCGCTTACAGCCTGGACGTCTCTCTCCGGCGGGACGCCCAGGGGCAGTTGATTTTCCCGGCCCAGACCGCCATCCGTCTTTTCGCGCTGCTGGGAAGAGGGGAGGAATTCCTCTCCGTCATCGTTTTCGCCGTTGCCGCCTGCGCCCTGCTGACCACTCTGCTGATCCTTTACTGGTCCGCGGCAACGCGCGGAAAGGAGCGCGCGCTTCTGCACGCTCTGGGGGTTCCACGCGGAGATCTGGTCTTTCTTTCCTGGCTGGAAGGGGCTCTCACGCTCCTGGCCGGAGCGCTCGCCGGCGGATTACTGGGCCGCGCCGGAGCCTTCGCGGCCTTTGCGGCTCTGGGCGAGGCAACGGCCATGGATTCCCATGTTCCCCTGACCCCGCAGGAGGGAGCGGTTCCTTTCATTCTGCTGAGCATAGGCTCCCTGGGCGTCTTTCTGGCCGCCATGGCGGAAAAAACTTACGACCTGACCTGATATCGTCTTCGTGTAGTTCGCCTGCCCGGCGGATTCCGGCAGGACTATCGCGATGTCTCCCACGCGTTTCCGGCCTCGAAATTAGAGCCAACGGGTTTGAACGCGACTTGGTATCAACAGGTAAATTCAACCAGAAAATCGGCTGCCGAAATCACTATCCCGTCAAGAGGGAAATGCTTCTTGTTACCTGTTATCAGTTTCACGCCGCAGTGTTTTGCCACTTCATAAAATTTTTTGTCATCCTCATCGGCAAAAGGCAACGCAATGGGCGATGCCACAACAGAGATCCCGCTGTTTTCGATATTCGTCAGAAAATCAGCAATCTCCCATTCCTTAAAATCAAACCGGGGTCTTCGCAGCACTTCTCTGTATTCCGCCAGAATCCGGTAATCATGGCAGGGTAAAATATGACCGTTAATCGCCAGTGAAAGCACATGTGACGGACTGCCGCCACGCGACCACAGCGCGGATACCAGGACATTCGTATCAAGAACAACCAGCATTATTTGCTCTTTTTCTCCCGGCGGCAGGCGGCAATTTCCGCCTCGATCTCCTCCTCTGACATGAAGCCTCGCTCCGCAGCCTTTCCCCGCATGGAATTAAAAGCAATCATTGCCTTGGCCTGACGCACGGCCCGAATGACTTCTTCAAAACTGTCTTCCGTTATATTCAGCATCAGAGCGGTCGGCTTGCCGTTGTTGGTTATGATCAATTCCCCTTTGTCAGACAGGCTGTTCCAGACGCTTTTGGGGATTGTCCGTAAATCTCTCGCTGTATAAAAGTCCATATGTTCACCTCATAGCTTCAGCGTAGCGGACAATAACCGATTTGTCAACGAATTATATACCTTTCACGGCAATTCCCATCTGGCTTTTGAAAGCGCTGTTTTTATGAGAATTGCTGAATATTCGGTTGAATAGTTGCTTTTGACGAAAAAATATTTCATAATGCCGAAAAGAGAGGATTCATGGCAAATCTGAATATTCGCGTTGACGATGCCGTCAAACAGCAGGCTGAAGCGGTTTTCGCTGAACTCGGCATGAGCCTGTCCACGGCGACCACTATTTTTTTGAAGCAAGTCATACGCTACAAAGGCATCCCTTTTGACTTACGTCTCGATCCCTTCTATTCGGAATCTAATATGGCCGCGCTACGGGAGTCGGCCAGAGATG
>JAISOL010000060.1 GCA_031275645.1 Deltaproteobacteria bacterium | reverse complement strand
ATTACTTTGCTCCATCTGCTGGGGTATGAAAATATCACTGAGGGGATAGAAATCCTCGCGGAAAACAAACAAACAGCACTGCGGCTCGTCAGATTCGGAAGAATTGAATGACCCTGGCGTATTTCCGCGTTGTTATTCGCAAGGTTGTCCGGCTGGGCCGTTCCGGAGCCTGCCGGAACGGCCCAGCCGGGGCGCTTTTTCTCAAAAACCCAGGTCCAGGCCCAGGATCAGCACGTGGAAGTCCGTGAGGGGAGGGCGGCGGCTGATGACGGCGGTAATGTTGCACAGGCGCGTATCGTTGTTGCAGTCGGCGCATTCGCCCAGCCTGACGCAGGGGTTTTGCGTGCCGATGCGCCTGTTGTTTATGGGCGCGGCCGTCAGCTTGATTCTTTTATCGGCCTCGTCCAGGTTGCGGACGATTTTGTTCGTTCCGGCAACGACGATCACCTTTTTGGGCCCGAAGATCATGGCGGCCACGCGGTTGCCCATGCCGTCCGTGTTGACCAGTTCACCCTTCAGGGTGACGGCGTTGGAACTGCAGATAAATACGTCGGAGGTCATCTGCCGGTAGCGTATCCTGTTGCGTTCCTCCACGGACAGCCCCGGAAGGTTGTGATCGTGGATCACGCATTTTTTCGAGGCCAGTCCGGCGCCCAGGTTGAGGGCCTTGCTCGTTTCCGACCCGCCCATCCCCACGCTGGCGCCCTCCGGCACCAGATCCAGAAGATGGAGCACGGCGCTTTCGCCGTCCGGGAAGTAGGAGGCGGTAAAGTTGTTTTTTTCAAGGGCGGCGACGGTTCTTTTGCCCAAGGTTTCGTTGTGCCATTGCCTAAAGGGGTTCATGTTCTCCTCCTGGATTTGTGCGTGTGGCGTGCGTTTCGCAAACCCCGGCTCACGGGGGGTCGGCCTCAGTTCGTGAGGGGCGGAGCCCCCGCGGGCGTTATCCTGCTTCGCTCTGTTTCGGGCAGGCCCCAGCTGGGGAAAGAGGCGTCTCCCCTGCCGACCGGCACCTTTTTCGCTTCGGAGCCGTGCCTGGTGGTCAGGTAAATCTCCTTCTGGCCGGAACGGGTGGAAGTAAAGGCGATAAAATAGCTGTCCGGGGCAAATTCCGGCTGTTCGTCGCTGCCCGGGCCGAAAGTGATCTGCTGTTCCAGGCCGGTGCGCAGATCATGCACAAAAATGCGGTGCACGTCTCCCATCTGCCTGGAAAAGGCCACCAGCGTGCCGTCCGGGCTGATGCTGGGGTCGGTGTTGTACTTGCCTTCGAAGGAAATGCGCGTGGTTGTCCCGGTCTTCAGATCTTCCATGAAAATGTGCGGATTGCCGAGGCGGCTGGAGGTAAAGACAATTTTGGAGCCGCTGGCGTCCACGGAAGGTGAGACGTCTATGCCCCGGCTGGATATGAGCTTGCGCTCCCGGTTGAAGGAGCGGTCAAGCAGAAATATGCCCGGGTTATAGCCGTCGCTCAGCCCGACGATCACCTTGTTGTCCGGCGTGAAGCAGGGGCCGATTACCGTGTTGCCCGGAAAACGTATGCGCTGCATGCGTCCGTTGGCGGAGTCCCAGATCCCCAGGGCATGGGACTGGCTGTCTATGTGGCTGAAGATTATAAAGCGCCCGTCCCGCGACCAGGCCGGAGAAATGGCGTTGCCCGGCACATTGGTAATCTGCCTGAGATCCCGGCCGGTAGGCCGCGTCACCCAGATGTCCCTCTTGGCCGGCCCGCTGCTTCTGACAAAAGCCAGGCTGGCGCGGAAAAAATCTCCCCGGCCGGTCAGGGTTTCCATGAACTGGGCGCAAAATTCATCGGCCACATCCTCAATTCTTCCGTTTTCAGCCGCATCCAGGCGGGAGCCGAACATGAATCTGCCGCTTTCCACCTCGTAGGCGCGTATTTCCACCTGATAGGGATTGAGCCAGACGGAGGTGATCAGGTTATCCATTCCCGCCAGGCGAAAACGCTCCAGATCCATTTCCGGCCCGCTGGCCGCCGGAAGCAGGGTCCCGCCGGGAATGGCTTCGGGGTCGGCCAGCCTGATAAAAGGAAGAAAGGAAAGATTGTGCAAAATAGCGTTCTGCAACGGAGCCTTGCGCGAACTCTCGCCCAGGGGATCGGCCACGGCCAGGTTCACGCTGTAGGCCACCGGAGTGACCGGGGCCAGATACGGGGCGTTAAGCTGCGTCTGCGGTCCGGGTCTGAAGGCCGGCACCTGTATTTCCGCTGCCCGGAGACCGGCGGCGAAAGCGAGGCCCAGGGCCGCTGACAGGAGCAGGCAGGGCGGAAGGCGACGCAAAGCCCGCCCGCGCAAGGCGCGCGGGAGGCTTTTGGGGATAGAGTTTCCCTTAAAAACAGAAAATTCCGGCATAATGCCCCCGAAATCATCTCCCGCCGATAAGCTGGGAGTTAAAGACTATCTCCAGATTTTTCACCTCCGCCCGCAGGGGAGGCTCCATTTTTCCCGCTTCGCGGATGGCTCTGAGCACATTGAGATCAAAGGTGCCGTCTCCGGAAGGCTTGACGACATTGACTTTGGTCACGCTGCCGTCATCGGCGATCTCCATGACCACGGTCATTTCAAAAATTTTGCCGTCCGAACGCGGACGGGTTATAAAATGTTCCCTGACCCGCGAGATGACGGAATCTCTGTAGGTGCCGTAGTAGCCCACTCCGTCGCCGCGTTCCCCGCTGACCACATCGCCGCCTTTTCCGGCCTCGGCCCTGGCTTCGGAAAGAGCCTGCTCCAACATGCTTCTGCCGCCGGAAACTCTGGGGGGAGGCTTGGCCGTGCGGCTGGCTTCGGCAAAGGCCGCCTTCAGAATATCTTCTTCGCTGGGGGCCTCGGGCGCCGGCTCCGGGGTTGGCTCCGGCGCGGGTTCCGGGATCGGTTCCGGAAGCGGTCCGGGTATAGGTACTGGCTCCAGGATTGGCGCCGGCGCGGGTTCGGGCACGGGTTCAGGGATCGGTTCCGGTATCGGCGCCGGCTCCGGGGTTGGCTCCGGCGTGGGTTCCGGGATCTGCTCCGGCGCGGGTTCCGGGATCGGTTCCGGTATCGGCGCTGGCTCCGGGGTTGGCTCCGGCTTGGGGGAAGGCGGGAGGCTTTCTTCGGCCGCGGGGGCGGATGAGCCTATGCTCACCCGGCTTAAATTGAGTATGGGCAGGTCCATGTTCAGACGCAAGGGGGCAGGGGCGGGCATGAAAAAGATCAGGAGAACTACCGTGCCGTGCAGCAGAAAAGAAAGCAAAAAGCTGCACCAGCGCCCGGTCGGTGAGTTGGCTGCGCGGAATCTTGTCACTGCCGCCCGAACCTGTCACCTGCCGGAAACAGCCGGCCGTTCGGCCACAATGCCTAAGTCGGCTATGCCCGCGGCCTTGACCTGTCCCATCACTTCCACCACCACCCCGTAAGGCACGCTTTTATCCGCCTGCAGGAAAAGCTGCTTCCGCTGATTCTTAACGGTCTGGGCCAGCACTTTATCCAGGTTTTCCAGAGTTACTCTGGTTTTGCCCAGAAAGAGATCGCCGGCGGCGGTGATGCTGAGCACGAGATTTTCCTTATCCGCGGGCAGCGTTTCCACCGCTTCGGTCTGCGGCAGATCCACATCCAGCCCCTCGGTCATCAGCGGAGCGGTGATCATAAAGATGACCAGCAGAACCAGCATCACGTCCACGAAAGGAGTGACGTTTATTTCTGCCACAAAGCCTTTTCCAGGGGTTACAGGCATGCGCGTTCTCCAGGGCCGCGCGGGGCGCGGCCGGTAATCCTTTTAATCCGGCCTGGCTTCCCGGTTGCCGGCCGCGTTGATTTCGCGCTGCACCCGGTTCAGAAACACTCCGGCAAAATTTACCAGTTCGCCCTCTATCCTGTTCAGGCGGTTTAAGCCGGCATTATAACCCACTGTGGCCGGGATAGCCACAAACAGTCCTATGGCCGTGGCCACCAGAGCCTCGGAAATGCCCGGAGCCACCGTGGCCAGGGAGGCTTTGCCCTCCATGCCTATGCTGTGAAAGGAATTCATTATTCCCCAGACCGTTCCGAAAAGCCCGATAAAAGGGGCGGTATTGGCGCAGGTGGCCAGAAAGGAGGTGGAGGCGGAAAGGCCGGACATAACTTCGCTTACTCCCTGGCGCAGGGAACGGCGCACGTTGTCCGCCACTATATCTTCGCTGTTGCCGGCTTCCTTGAGGCGGCTGAATTCCGCCACTCCGTACTGCGCCACATGATAAAGCGGGGAATAGGGGTCATCGCTGAGCGTCTGCACGGCCTCGCGCAAATCTTTGGCCCTGGCGAATTTTTCCAGCCCCAGGGAGGTCTTTCTGTAAGAGGTTCTGAAGACAAAAGACTTGTAAATCATAAGCGACCAGCTGCCCAAAGACATCAGGCCAAGCACGGCCAGCACACATTTCACGGTCAAGGTGGCGTTGCCGAGGACGGACATCAATTCCATGTATTTTGTGACTCCGGCGTAAAATTTAAAGGGACGCGGGCAGTTTACTTTTGCCGCTTTTTCTGACAGCATGAGCAAAATATGCGTTTTTCCGATCTCATAATAGCACATATGCCCGAGATATTCCATAGAAACACTGCAACCGGACTTTTTCCGCTTTCCGGCGGAAAAGCGGGCGCGCGCCGATATGTTCATACTTGCTGAGTCACTGCGCCCTCCTCTGGGCGGAAGTCCGGACGCCCCTTCCGGAAGGGAGGAGAGCGGCCTCCGGCGCGGACTGCCGCGGGCGAAACTCCGCGTCCTCCTCATCTTCTGCCTGCAGGCGCTTTCCCTCGCGTTTTTTTGTCCGCTTCAGGCAGCCGGGGTTCCGGAGGGGCGGGGCGTCGACACTTACAATATGTTCCAGGCCGTGGAAAAAGCCCTGGGAGAAAATTTCAGGATAAGCTCGGCCGAAGAGGGGCTTGCCATGAGCGAAAGCTCGCGCAAGGAAGCCCTGAGCGCCTTTGGCCCCAGCCTGGGCACGACTTACGGTTTTACCCGCCAGGAGCATGCGGACGACGACGTTTACTCCTGGCGCGTCTCCCTCACCCAGGAATTGTTTTCCGGCTTTTCCACCCTGGCGGCCTACCAGAAGGCCGCGCTGCAAAAAGACAGCGCCGGGGCCGCTCTGGCTCAGGCCCGTCTGGATCTGATCCTGCAGGTGCAACAGAATTTTCTGCTTTATCTGAAGGCGGAAGAGAATGTGCGCAGCGCGCTGGATTCATACAACCGTCTGGCCGAACAGCTTAAAGTGACCAAATCCTTTTATGAGGTTGGGCTCCGGCCGCGGGTGGAAGTGCTGCAGGCCGAAGTCAATGTTTCCGAAGCCGAGGATCTGCTCCTTAAAAACAGGAATACCGTGGAGATACAGCGCGTCCGCCTGAACACCCTGCTTAATCTCCCGGCCGGCCTGGAGGTGCAGTATATAGGCTCCCTGGAGCATATTCCCTTTGACGGCTCTCTGGAGCAATGCCTGAGCAAGGCCTATGAAAAACGTCCGGATGTGCTCACAGCCCGGAAAAGCGTCGACGTCGCCGAGAAGGACAGGACCATTGCCCGCGGCAGGCTCTGGCCCACCCTGTCCGCCAGCGCAAGCTGGAGCAGCAGCGGCGACGGCTGGAAGGCGGACGGCTACACTCCCTGGGCGAATGATTACAAATCCTGGTCCGTGGGACTGAACGCCGCTCTTTCCCTCTTTGAATCCGGCAGCGATTATTTCGCCCTGCAAAAGGCGGATCACAACATAAGCAAGGTCAAGGCCGACGCGGCCGTCCTGCGCAAGGAAGTGGTCTACGAGGTGCAGTCCAGGCTGCTGGAGCTGGAAAACGCGCAGAAAAGGATCGTGGTGGCCCGCAAGGGAGTCGAGCAGGCATCCGAAGCTTACCGGGTGGCCGCGGCCCGCTATAAATCCCAGGTCGGAACTTCCATAGACGTGCTGGACGCCCAGGCCAGGCTTACCGCCGCCGAAGTCTCCCTTACAGGGGCGCAGGCCGATTACCTGAGCGCTCTGGCCGCCACCTACGCGGCCATAGGCGAAGAAAATCCGGACTTGCGCCCCAGGTGACGGCCCGGAGTCAGCCGGCGGGCTGGGGCGCCGGCTACTTGCCGACGCAGAATTTAGAAAAAACCTGATCCAGCACCTCTTCCCGGCAGGACATGCCGATGATTTCGGCCAGGCTTTCCGCGGCGCTTTCCAGGCGGGAGCTCAGGATCTCCGCCGGTATCCCCTGTCCGTAATCCAGAGCGAGCGCGTCCAGCTCTTCCAGAACCCCGGAGATGATGATTTTCTGGCGTATGCTGGGCGGGGCGGCCTGTTCAAAGTCCAGGGAGCCGGCTCTTTTGCTCAGAAGTTCGTACAGGAGGGAGCGGAGCTTGTCCGTTCCCTGCCCGGTTCTGGCGGATACGCTCAGACAGGGGAAACCGGAAATTTCTTCCGGCGGGTTTTTTTCCGGGAAAAGATCCGCCTTGTTCCGCGCCAGAAGGATTGCCGGAGGCAGGGGGAGGACGGAGGGAATCCCTAAAGCTGAAAGCAGGGCGGGGGGATCGCGGGAGGGCGGAAGCGGGCGCGCTTCCAGCACCAGGAGTATGAGATCCGCCTGGCGGCACAGTTCCGCGGTTAGCTCAAGGCCGGCCTTTTCCACCTCATCCGGGAGAGGACGGTCTTCGCTTTCCGGAGCCGGGCGCAGGCCGGCGGTATCCGACAAACGTACGGGCATTCCGCGCAGATTGAGGCTTTCTTCAATAAAATCCCTGGTTGTGCCCGGAAGATCGGAAACCAGAGCCCTGGGACGCCCCAGCAGGGCATTGAACAGGCTGGATTTGCCGGTGTTGACTTCCCCGGCCAGCACCACCCTGGCCCCTTCGCGCCAGAGCCTGGCCTGCTCGCAACTTTGCACCAGCCCGCGCAGGCAGGAGCGGATCTCTTCCAGAGCCTCCCTGAAAGCGCGCTGTTCTTCCAGTTCCTCTTCAGGGGAGACGCTCTCCTCCGGAAAATCCAGGGCCAGACACAGGCGGGCGCGCAAGCTCTCCAGTTTAAGGCGCAGTTCTTCCAGACGCGCGCCCAGAAAGCCCTCCAGTTTGTTGCGGGCCAGATGAATCCCCTGGAGAGTGGGGGCGGAAATTATTTCGGCCACGGCTTCGGCCTGGCTCAGATCCAGGCGTCCGTTCAGGAAGGCGCGGCGGGTAAATTCTCCCGGCCCGGCCGGCCTGGCTCCGCGGCGCAGTACGGATTCCAGCACGGCTTCCACCAGGGCCAGGCCTCCGTGGCAGTGGATTTCCGCCGTATCTTCGCCGGAAAAGCTGTGCGGCCCGGGCAGATATACCGCCATGACCTCATCCAGGGCCTGGCCGAAGGCGTCCAGCACCCAGCCGTATTCCAGGCGGCGCGGCGTAAACTCGGTCAGGCTCCCGCCCCCGCGCCTGAACACGGCGCGCAGGATCTTCAGGGCCTCCGGCCCGCTGAGGCGGATAATGCCTATGCCCCCTGTCCCTCTGGCCGAGGCGACGGCGGCTATGGTGTCGGAGCTTGCGTTACGCGGCATCAGGGCAGTTTGAGGGTTTGTCCGGGGAGTATGGGTTTGCCGATGTGCAGCCCGTTCAGGCGCGCCAGTTCATCCACGCTCGTATTGTTGCGCGCGGCGATGCCGTACAGGGTATCGCCCCTGCGCACGACAAGAACGTCTGCGGTCTCGCTGCCGCCGGCGTCCGCTCCCGCGTCGCCGCGGACGGAGATCTCCGGAATGCCCAGCTTCTGCCCGGCGAAGAGTCTGGTTTCGTTGTAGCGCATCTTGTTGGCCTGCTGGAGAAGATCAATGCTTATGCCGTGGGCTCTGGCTATGCTGTACAGGCTGTCGCCGGGCTGGACGGTATAGCTGTTCAGAGCTGAAATCAGGGCCGGCGGCGGCGTTTTCTTGCGCGCCGTGCGGGGAAAGGCCTCGGTGCCCGGAACCAGCAGGGCGGAACCTTCACGCAGCAGGTTCCCTTTCAAATTGTTGGCCTGGCGCAGGACATCCACGGACACGCCGTAGCGGCTGCCCAGGGAGTGCAGATTGTCTCCCCGCCGGATGCGGTACTGCTTCCAGCCGGCAAAGCGGGAAGAAGCTTTGCCGGAGAGCCAGGCCAGGGCCTTTTTGCTGTTTCCGCCGGGGACATAGGCTGTGGAAGAGGTCCAGGTGGGGCTTATGTGCCGGCGATAAGCCGGGTTCAGTTCCTTGAACTCATCCCAGCGCAGGCCGGCGTTTTTGGCCAGAGCACCCAAATCCGTGCCCGGCCCGACTTCCAGCGGGAATACTTCCTGCGCTTTGCCTTCATCCGGGGCGTACAGCTCCAGAGTTTCAAGGTTGCGCATTATTTTGATCACGGCCAGAAGCCTCGGCACATATTGCCGGGTTTCCGGCTTCAGGCGGACTCCGCGCAGGGGAATGCTCCCGTTGAGCCGGCACAGTTCAAAGAAATCGCGCGCTCCCGTGCTACGCAGGGCTTTTTTGATTTTTCCTTCGCCTGCATTATAGGCCGCCACGGCCAGGAGCCAGTCGCCGAACTGCTCATGGAGCCATTTCAGGTAGTTGGCCGCGGCGACAGTGGATTTATAGGGATCGCGGCGTTCGTCGATCCAGGCGTTCTGCTCCAGGCCGTAGTGCAGGCCGGTAAAACGCATGAATTGCCACATGCCGGTGGCTCCGGCCATAGATACGGCATTGGGGTTGAAGCCGCTTTCCACCACCGCCAGATAGGCTATTTCCTCCGGTATGCCCTTGTCCGTGAACACCTTGCGCACATAAGGCAGAAAGATTTCGGAACGCCTGAGATAGCGCTCGAAGGTTTTACGCTGATCGTGCAGATAGTACTTGAAGTGACGCTCCACCAGCTGCATTTCCTCCTGTCCCAGCCCCAGGTCAAGCGAACCGGTGGAGCGGAAAGCCGCGCGCTCGGCAAAACTCAGCGGGATGCCGTCATCCTGCGGCAGCTTGGGCACTTCGGCGACTTCGTCCGGAGTTTCATCTTCGCTCTCCTCTTTTACCGAATCTTCCTGGGCTTCCTCTACCGCATTTTCCGGAACAGGGTCGCTTTCGGAATTTTTTTCCGGCTGGAGCGCGGAGCAGGCTCCCAGAAAAAGGAAGCAGAAAAGCAGAATGCAGAAAACTGTGAGATATTTGGATATTTTTTTCATTAAAAACTCTTTTACGGAGAATCCGGGTTACGGCCGGCAAAAGCCGCCCGGGCGAGTCCCGCCGCAGGGGTTTGCCCGCAAAGCCTTGCGGCTCTTTGACTGTTCCGGCAAAATTTATGCAATGACTGTGCCATAGTCTTAAAAAAGACCTCCCTAATTAACTCAATTTTTTATTAGAGGCAACCAAAAGACGACGGCTTGTCCCGCGCATCCGGAGTGTCGTTCCGGCCTTGCCTCCCAGCATTTGCCCTTCCGTGTGCTTTGGGCTATGCTTAGACTCCGGGCCGCCTTCGGCCCCCTGGAGTGAGCTGATGCCCAAGAACGGAAAACGGCAATCTATGGCTACGGCCTTGTCCGCAGACATGTTGCGGAACATTCTTAACAATATGGAGGGAGGGATCTGCGTATCCGATCCTTGTACCGACGAAATTCTGTTCATAAGCGACAAGCTGGCGGAATGGTGCAAGGTCGAGGGAGATCCCCTGGGGAGAAGCTGTTGGGATGCCTTGGCCCGCCGGAACAGGCGCTGCGGGGGCTGCCCCAAGCACAGGCTGGAGGAAAAGCCGGAAGAGACGGTGATCCGGGAAGGAAATCTGCCCGGCGCTTCCGGCCGCTACAGACTCACGGACAGCCTCATCGTCTGGGATGACGGCGGAAAGGCGCACCTGAGGCAGGTGGCCGACATAAGCCGGGAGAAGGATATTCAATCCGCGCTGCAAAAAATGCGGGATCAGCAGGGGCTGATGACGGCCATGCTCCAGGATTTCGTTTCGGATACGGGACTGGCGCCGTTTATCTCCAAGGCCCTGAAAATGGCCGGGAATTTCATGCGGGTGAGCGGGATTACCCTGCTGCGCATAAATGATTCCGGAGACGGTCTGGGCTATTTTTCCGGCTGGCGCTCCCGGGAACAGGAACTGCCCGGTCCGGAGGAACTGACCTTTCCCCTGGAGGAGAGTACGCCCCTTTATGACGCTTTTCTGCTCAAAAAGCTCCCTTACGTCGCTTATGACCACCTGGAAAATGGAATTTTTCCCTTTTTGGAGGCTCTGGGCGTAAAGTCGCTGCTCAGCCTGCCCATCCATGTTTACGATATGTTCTGGGGCGTTCTGAATTTTGATGAAAGGCTGGCCGGGCATACCTGGAATTCCGACGATCTCCGCTTTGCCGGCTTCATTGCCGGCATCGTTTCCGGGGCCATGGTCCGCAAGCAGGCGGAGGAAAGACTGCTCCGGCTTTATGAAATCATCGACAGCGCTCCCCAGTTCATCAGCTTCTTCAGCCCCGGAGGGAAACTCGAATACGTCAATCCCGGCGGAGAAGCCATAACCGGCTATACCGCCATGGAACTCTGCCTGAAGGGCCTTCCCCTGGTGCTGGACGAAAGAGGGAGCGAATATTGCGCTTCCGTCCTGCGGGAAATTCTGAAAAAGGGACACGCCGACTTCGACTTGCCCATAAAAACCAGACAGGGAACGGAAAAACTTCTGTCCGTATCCGCTTTTACCACCGGCAGGGACAAGACGGGCATAAGCGCCATTGCCGTCGACGTCACTGAAAAAAAGCGCCTGGAGGAGGATCTGATTCGCGCCAAGGAACAGGCCGAGCAATCCAGCAGGGGCAAAAGCGAGTTTCTGGCGCGCATGAGCCACGAAATGCGCACTCCGCTCAACGCCATAGCCGGCATGAGCAATATCGCCAGAACAGCGGATGATTTCGAAAAAAAGATATACTGCCTGGATAAAATAGATGAAGCCGCCGGGCATCTGTTGAGCGTGATCAACGACATTCTGGACATGTCCAGAATTGAGGCGGGTAAATTGGAGCTTTCCCCCGCCGTCTTCGATCTTGAAGAAACGATCCTGCGGGCGCGCGCGAGCGTCGCTTTCCGCCTGAGCGAAAAAAAACAAACTTTTACGCTGGAACTGCACAAAAATCTGCCGCGGAAGATTATTGCCGACGAACAGCGTCTGGCCCAAGTCATGTTCAATCTTCTTTCCAACGCGGTGAAGTTTACCCCGGAATATGGGAGCATAAGCCTTTCCGTCCGCCCGGAGGCGGACAGGGGCGAATGCCGCCTCCTGCATTTTGAGGTCAGGGACAGCGGCATAGGCGTTTCCCCCGAACAGATGGAGAAACTGTTCCTTCCCTTTGAGCAGGCCGACGGCGGGGTGAACCGCAAATTCGGCGGCTCCGGGCTCGGCCTGGCCATATCCGCGAACATAGTCCGGATGATGGGAGGAGATATACGGGTGGAATCCGAGCCGGGCAAGGGCTCTGTCTTCAGCTTTCACATCCGGGCGCGCTCCGCGGGCCCGGATGCGGAAGCCGCGCCGCCGGCCTTTATCCCGGCGAAGGCGGAAGAAAAGCCGGCGGACGATTTCAGAGGCCGCCGCATTCTGCTGGCGGAAGACGTGGAAATCAACCGCGAGATTGCGCTGACCCTGCTTGAAGCCAGCGGTCTGAGCATAGATTGCGTCGCCAACGGGCTGGAAGCCTGCGCCGCCTTCAAGAGCAACCCGGAGGGCTATGACCTCATTCTGATGGACATACAGATGCCGGAGATGGACGGATACGAGGCCGCGAAACAAATACGCGCCATGGATCTCCCGCGGGCCGGGAGCATACCCATCATAGCCGTGACCGCCAATGCCTTTCGCGAGGACATAGAGCAATGCCTGGCTTCCGGCATGAACGACCATGTGGGCAAACCTCTGGAACTGGAAAAGCTGCTTGAAAAATTGCGCGGCCATTTCGGAGCCGCTTCGTCCTGAGATTGGCGCGGGCGGCTTCGCGGCGCTGTTCCTCAAGAAAATTGTGGACATTGCCGCTTACATGTTTATTCTTACTTACAGGTATTAATAACGGGATTAATCTTTATGCAGAAAAAAATTCCCACCAACCAGCTTGTGCCTGGCATGTATACCCTGAAAACCGATATACACTGGAGGGACAATCCTTACTTGTATAATGCGGAAGGCAGGGTGACTTCGGAGCGCATCGACAAAATTCTCAGCGAGGGGTACCTGGAAGTTTTCATTGACCCTGAGCGCACCCGGCCCGACTTCGACAACAGCGCCGAAACCGTGGCCGCCTCCTTTGGGGAGACGGTGCAGGATGTGGAGGAGGAGTTCGAAAAGCCGCGAACCTCCCTGGCCCTGGAAATGGACGCGGCCAAAAACACTTATGTGGAAGCCCTGGAAGCATCCATAAACTTTATGGACAATATCCGCCGCAGGGACGCGGTTGACCTGTACAAGGGCAAAAAGCTGGTGGAAAACCTCATGGGCAGTCTGGCGCGCAACCCCGACGCCCTGCTTACCCTGTGCAAGCTCAGAAAGGCGGACGAATACACCTACAGCCACAGTGTCAATGTCGCCGTGCTGGCTCTGGCTTTTGCCCGGCACATGAGCTATCCGCGCAGCGTGCAGTTTGAAGTGGGCATGTCCGGTCTCTTCCATGACCTGGGCAAGGCCATGATCCCCATTGAAATTCTGAACGCCCCCAGGGATCTCTCTGAAAGCGAACTGGTCATCCTGCGGCGGCACCCGCGTTTGGGCTACGAATATGTAAAAAAGACCCCCGGCTTCACCCAGGAGGTCCTGCTCGGCATTTACGACCACCATGAGCGCTTTGACGGCTCAGGTTATCCGCGCGCGCTGAAAGGTGATAAAATCAGCCTTGCCGGGCGCGTCATCTCCCTGGTGGATGTCTATGACGCCATTTCCAGCAGGCGCCCCTACAAAAGAGCCATGCTCCCGCACGAAGTGCTGCGCCTGATGTATCAGATGCGCAATACGGATTTCTTCCCCGGCTTTATGGAGCATTTTATCCGGATGCTGGGCATTTATCCGGCGGGAAGCGTCGTGGAGGTGAGCGGCGGCTTCATCGGCGTGGTCACCGCCTCCAATCCGTCCAAGCCCACCAAGCCCAAGGTGCTGCTCGTCATGGACAAGCAGGGCACCTATATACAGGCCGGAGAGGTGGATACAGGCGTGGAGGACGCGCCTTACATCACCCGCTGTCTGAGCGAGGGCGAAAGTCCCATTGACCCGGGCAAGCTCCTGAACATCAACCCTGACGCCCCGAGGACTTTCAATGAGCAACCCCCTGGTTCTGCTGGAAACCACCGCCGGTGACATTCTGCTGGAGCTTTTTCCGGAGTGCGCCCCCCTGACCGTGGAGAACTTTCTGCGCTATGTGGACAGCGGCTTCTACGCCGGGACAATTTTTCACCGGGTGATCAAGGATTTCATGATCCAGGGCGGGGGCCTGACCTTGCGCCTGGAGGAAAAACCTCCTTTTCCCCCTGTCATAAACGAGGCGGCCAACGGCCTGAACAACAAGCGCGGCAGCGTGGGCATGGCCAGAGGCGGCGATCCTCACAGCGCCGCCGCCCAATTTTTCATCAACCATGTCGATAACCCTGAATTGGACTTCAGGGGAAAAAATGCTGAAGGGTACGGCTACTGCGTTTTCGGCGAAGTGATCGACGGGATGGATGTGGTGGACAAGATCTGCGGGCTCAAGGTCAGGGCCGCCGGTGAACATGAGGCTCTGCCGGTGGATTCCGTGCTCATCTCCTCCGCTTCCCGCTTCGAATAAATTCCCGCGCCGCGCCCGGTTCCGGCTTCAGGGATTGTAGTAGCGCAGAGCTTCGGGCATGATTTTGAGCAGATCTTCCTGACGCTCGCGGCTCAGGGGGTGGGTGGAAAGAAAGAAGGGCACTCCCTTGCCGGCATCAAGTTCAGCCATTTTTCCCCACAAGCTGACGGCGCCGCGCGGGTCATAGCCGGCCTTGGCCGCCAGGATGACTCCGATGTGATCCGCCTCGGATTCATGCAGGCGGCTGTAGGGCAGAAGAAAGCCGAGCTTCGCGGCCAGGGTGCCGCCCATTTGCACGGCCATCCCGGCATAGCCGGAACCGGAATAAATGTTCGTCGCCAGAGCCGCCGCGGAAAGGCCCAGGCCGGTCACGCTCTCCTGACTGTAGCGCTCGGCCCCGTGCCGGGCCAGGGCATGGGCTATTTCATGCCCCATTATGGCCGCCAGTTCCGCGTCATTATCCCCCACCAGCTCCAGAAAGCCCGTATACACGAAAACTCGCCCGCCGGGCAGGCAAAAGGCGTTCATCTCATCCGCAACAATGGTGTGGAACTGCCAGTCGAAATTCGGCCTTTCCGCCTGTTGGGCTATCTTCCGGCCTATTCTTTCCACCCTGAGGGAACGGGCGGTGCCAGTTTCGGTTTTTTCTCCGGCCAGAATCTGCCGGGAAGCCTCCAGGCCGAGTTGCATCTCTTCGGACTCGTCCATGATGATGAATTGCGATCTTCCGGTGTAGGGGGCGCTGGCGCAACCGCCGAGGCAGAGCATGACCGCCGGGAGCAGAAGACACAGGAAGCCGCGGGCGAGGGAGCTTGAAAATCCGGACATGGGACGCCGCCTCCGGGTAAAATCAGTTTTTCAGGAGCAATTTCATTCCGGAATCGCTTTGTACATCCTTTTCAGGCGCGCGGCGGCCTCTTCCGTCAGGGAGGGGTCTCCGAAACCGGTCAGGCGGAAATAGCCTTCCCCGCTGGGCCCGAAACCCGCTCCGGGCGTGCCGACAATTTCGGCCTCATGCAGCAGGCGGTCGAAAAAACTCCAGGAATCCAGTCCGGCCGGCAGCTTCACCCAGACGTAAGGAGCGTCTTCCCCCCCGTAAACCCTGAAGCCTGTTTCTTCAAAGGCCGCGCGAATGACGCGGGCGTTATCCATATATTTTTTCACCAGGGTGCGTGTTTCGGCCCTGCCTTCCTGGCTGTGCACCGCCTCGGCCGCGCGCTGCACGATGTAGGGGCAGCCGTTGTACTTGGTGCTCTGACGGCGCAGCCACATGCTCCAGAGATCCGTTCCGCCGCCTGCCGCCCTGCCGGCCGGGACGGTCCGGGGCAGAACCACATAGCCGCAACGCAGGCCGGTAAAACCGGCCAGCTTGGAATAGCTGCGAAACTCCACCGCCACATCCCGCGCGCCTTCCAGTTCATATATGCTGCGCGGCAGGTCCGGCCCGCTTATGTAGGCTTCGTAGGCGGAGTCGTAGAGAATCAGGCAGTCCTTTTCCCGGGCGTAATCCACCCAGACCTGGAGCTGGTCTTTGGTCAGCACCGTGCCGGTGGGATTGTTGGGGTAACAGAGATAGATCAGATCCGGCCTCTCCCGGGGCAGGTCGGGCACAAAATTGTTCTCCGCGTTGCAGGGGAGATAGATTATTCCGCTGAAGCGGCCGTCTTTCCATTCCCCTCCCCGCCCGGCCATGACGTTGGAATCCACGTACACCGGATAAACCGGATCCGTTACCGCCACCTTGCAGGAAAGGTCGAAAAGTTCCTGAAAGTTGCCCAGATCGCACTTGGCGCCGTCGCTGACGAAAATCTCCTCCGGGGTGATGCCCAAGTTCCGGAAACTGTCTTCGACAATAGCCCGGCGCAGAAATTCATAGCCTTGCTCCGGCCCGTAGCCCTTAAATCCCTCCGGATCTGCCTGCTCTTCCACGGCTCGGTGCAGAGCGCGGATCACGCTTGGGGGCAGAGGGCTGGTCACATCGCCTATGCCCAGGCGGATGAGCCGGTTCCGCGGATGCGCGGCGGTAAATTCCCTCACTCTTCTGCCGATTTCCGAAAAAAGATAACTTCCGGGTAATTTGTCGTAATAAGGATTGACCGAAGGCATAAGTTCTCCTCTTGGAATATCTGCCGGAGCGCTGAAATCTTAGCCGTCCCGGCCGATTTCTGTCAATACTTTAGGCTCTCCAGAATCCACCACGCATAGTCACAACATGGCGCAGACATTGTTATTTTTGTAAAAATTCCGGTGAAGGAATATTCCCTCAAGTCCAGCTATTCTGGCCGGTTACTTTTTTGCGTGGTGGATTGTGGCTCTGGAGCATTTTTGATTTAAGTTGATACGTATCCGCAAGACCTGAAGTAATTTGTGCATTCTTGTGGGGTAAAAATATCAATCAGGCCGGAAAGGTCGCTCCAAAGCGCATCAAGGGTGCGATTCCCATTTTTTCTCAGGCAACTTTTCAGTTTGGCAAACAGTTTCTCAATTGAGTTGAAATTCGGTGAATGTTGTCGGCAATCACGCAATCACCAGCTTTGAGCACAGGACAAAGAAATTCCCTGATATACGATAAAATGTAGTAGTTCAGACTTGATCTGACAGTCGGCTCCGTTTTGATAGCTCCGATTGCCTGATTAGTTGAGTTGTCCGACCTTTTCCTTCCAGAGCTGTTTTCCATCAAGGAGTGTC
>JAISOL010000014.1 GCA_031275645.1 Deltaproteobacteria bacterium | reverse complement strand
CAGAGTGATCAACCGTCGTCCAAGGCTCCGCCTTCTCCTCCCTGCAAAGCATAATCCTCGGGAACACCGGGGTTGGATAGGTTTATGCTTGTTGACATGGTTCAATCATAACAGCATTTTGACTTTAAGACGCTCACTTCGGCGCTTGACGGCGAAACGGGTTCCGCCCGCGCCTTCGTGGCGGGCGCCCGCTTGCGCGACCGCCGGAGCATTTCGGCAAATGTATATTTTGAATGTTGAAATGCTTTAATTCCCCGGAGGGGGCGGAGCGGACGCCGGCTGGGCCTTTCTTCTTCTGGCGGCAACCTGCCGGCGTTCCTGGATTTTTTTACGCTGCTGCTCCAGCATTCTGATCTGTTCCCTGGTTTTGACTTCGGCCTGTCTTTTGGCCTTGCTGAGCAGCTTTTCGCGCATCGTTTCAAAGCGCAGAATGGTCCAGGAAGTGGCGACGATGATGGACAACACGCTGATAACAATGATGGCGGCCTTCTGGAGGTACCACTGTTGTCTGACGAATACGTCATGTACCCAGCTTAGGCCTACCTTGCCGCCGTAATAGACGGTAAGCGGAAAAACCAGAAAGATCAGGGCCAGCCCGGCCAGTTCCATCCACATGAATTTTTTGGACATAATCAGAAAAAACAGCGTGCCGTCGCGGACAAGGCGCAGAACATTGAGGCGCTTTTCCATGGCGGCGATTCTGTCTTTCTCCTGCTGAATCAATTCCTGGGCCTTTTTGAATATCGGGGCCACCCGCAGGTTGTTGTGCGTTATCCAGTTCATATTTGCCGCGCTGAGATTGTAGCTGCGGTTGAACTCAAGCAGAAGTTTCGGAAAGGGGAACCAGGCCGACTCATCCCGTATACGGGCCAGACGATCCATGTACTCTGCGAAAACGGACTTGCTGTTTTTTATTTCCGTCATGATTTTCGTCTGGAAATCCCGTTCCACTTTTGCCCGTCCGGCGATAACCAGCTGAAAGGGCACAAAATTCCTGATTTCGGAGAATTCCAGGATCTGTGCGATCTTCCGACTCTCCTGCCGCAGAAATTCGCTGTCCTCCATAAACCAGTTATGTAGTTCGGAAGATAAATTGTTCAGCATCTTCCGTTCTTCCTGCGCCTGGTTTTCCGCTTCGCGCCAATGCGCGGACAGGGCGTAAAGCATGGAGGTGAACCCGCGCTCCAATTCCGGATCGAGGAGCAGCCAATTGAAAAAGTTATGCTCCTTGGCCAGAAGAGGGGCAAGCATGGGGATGGCTCTATCCACAAAACCGCTTTTGACGTGGCAGATCAGGATGCGATATTCGGCTTCAAGCATGGAAGGGGCCAGTTCCAGCACCTGCCGGTATTTGTTGACGGCCTCGCTGTACTGTCCCTGGTATTCGGCCAGACGCCCCAGCAAAAACATGTGCCAGGCCTGCGCGCTGCCCGGAAGGGCGAGCAGATGGGCCTGACGCCAGTATTCTTCCGCCTTGAGCAAATCTCCGCGTTCCATGGCCGCGAATCCGTGCAGGGAAAAGACCCGGTAATCGTGCGGGAAGCGTACCTGCATATTCTGCAGCTCCTTCTCCAGCGCCGCCGGGTCCCGGTTATTGAAAGAGCGCAGCAGCCCCCAGATGGGATTGTTGTCTTCAGCCATCTGTTCCGTCTTGTCCGTGGGCAGGGCACGGCCGCGCAGCTTCCAGAACGTGGATACGCTGCGCAGTTGCACTGTGCCGTTTACGGCGAAAATGGCTCTGGTCAGCACGCCCGGACTATTCTCCGCCTTGAGCAGCCCGGCCAGTTCCTCCGGATTGCCCCGGAGGATCCGGTTTATCTCGTCCGCGCCTTCTTTCATGGCGGAAAGATCGAGGGAGGCGACGGCTTTCCAGATGTCCGGATCACGCGCTTCAAGATCTCTGCTCGGACAGGCCTGGCTCACATGACTGCGCTGCCCGCAATAAAAACAATATCCGTTTGTGCCGTAAATCAGGCTTTGCGGAGAAAGACCGGGCAAAAGCCGCGCTCCCGCCTCCTCCTCATCCGCCAGACTGATGTTGCACCAGGCGTCCGGCGTATGCGCCTCGTTGGCGAAGCGTACTTCATGGATTTGAAACTCGTTGCCGAGCAGAATTCCGTCCCGCAGGGAAATATACGGGAAATCCGGCATAAGCTGGTTCCAGTCCAGATTGACGCTCCGCGGCAGATCGTTATTGAAATGCAGTTTCTTTTTTTCGGTAATGCCCATTACGCAGGGCCAGTAGCTCCCTTCCTTCTCGTCCGCCTTGCTGCGTTTCACCAGATTCAGATAATCGCGGCACCATTGTTTGAACTGGCGCAGCGATTCCAGCGGTACCATCAGGAAATACTCTTCCATAATGAAACGCAGCTTGTTGCGCCGCAGAATGTCATCCAGCCGGGCGTAGAAATCGCGCCAGCCAAGCTGAAACCCTTTATCCACGGGATTGCCCAGGGGTTTGAGCACGGCGAACCAACCCAGGGAGGATTTATAGGGCAAACGCTGATCCGCCTGGAGTTCCCGCCAATCTCCCGGACAAAAGCCTTCAACGGGAGCGGAAGGGATCAGATTTATGCCGGCAAGGGTGTGATCCTGCGGCAGATTCTCCCCGCGCACGTATACATCAAATTTGACCGGCGGCTCAACGCCTTGCAGCCAGAGTTCCGGAGCCAGGATAATCGTGTTCCGCCCCGCGTATGAAGAGCGCAGTCCGGCCTCAAAGACCTGTATGCGCGTGGGCAGAGAGTTATACTTGGCCCACACCTCCAGCTTGGCCAGGGCCAGAAAGCAATCCACGGAAAAAAAGAACCACAGGGCCTGATTCACAGCGCTCATGATCCTTATTCCGCCGTAATCCAGAAGCGTCTGTTCCAGCACGGGATTAAGCGAATCTGTCCAGTTTATCCACAGGCCGTAGCCGGAGGCCTCCAGCAGGGTGTCATCCTGGTTCTGTCCGCCGGTCTGCAAATCTTTCAGTAAAATCATGAATATCTCCCGCTCCAATAGCATTATCGGCATTATTTCAAAAAATAAAAGCCTGAAAACCAGGAAACGTTTTTCACGGGAAAAATGGCCTGTTGCCGCCTGGCTGAAACTATAGTATGTTGCCTTGCCGTGGAAGCGCGGTTTCATGTATAGCCGGAAGGCGCGCGGCCGGGATGGTGGAATTGGTAGACGCAGTGGACTCAAAATCCACCGGGGGCAACCCTGTGCGAGTTCAAGTCTCGCTCCCGGCACCAAGTAAAATAAAAGGGGTTGCGGTATCCACAACCCCTTTTTTGTGTCCTTTTTACTGCACCCGCACTGCACCCAATTTTTTTGAGAGTGCTGACCAATATATAGAAATTCCATATTAACCGCGTGAAATAACAAGCTTTATTTCAGACACCTCGACTCTTGAAAATTTTACTGCAACATATTGATATAACACATTATTTAGCCATTTACTATATATATATATATTGATGTACGCTCTCCACAATCCGAACTACGCTTTCAGAGATGGCATCAGAGACGTCATGAACGACTACAGTGCCGCCATACAACAGGCCCGCTCCTGGGCCACGGCTCTGAAAGGGAAATAAGCCTCTTGACCTTTCCGGCAAGCGTGGCTATGTTTTGAGCAGGTGGTCAGGGGTGAGTGAACACCCCTGACCGTGGGACGAGTTCCCCGAGTTTTGAGACTCAGCAAACCGCCCCTGAGAGAATGGCAAGTTCCTCAGGGGCAAACTCATTTTTAGACGTTAAAGTAACGCAAAATGAGGGCCACTATGACGCCCGCCGCGACTGCGGCCAGGACGTTCACAAGGAACTTTCCCATTGGGTTTATCCTCCTTTCGGAGAACTCGCCCCGCAAATCTTCTATCCCATTCCTCCCGGCTGTTCAAGACAAAGCCTGAGCAGCCGGAAGGAATTCCTTTCCTCACCCTATTCGATTGTCAAAGAGCAAAAACCTCCGCCAAATGAGGCGGGGGAAATTCATTTTTTGGGCTGTAAAAGCTTGCTGTCGGCCTGCGCTTTCTTTCCCTGCTGTGCCCGTTCTTTCCAGCGTTTTATGTCCTGTTCCAAAGATTCAAATACTTGATTCCCCAAGCGAGCCGCTTCTATGGCTCTGAAGGTCATGGAATCCAATATCTGCCTTTTTTCATCGGCGCTGCCTTCAGTATTTTTGTAAACTATGTCCATGGCCCTTATGGTATCGGTCAGGAATTTATGCGGCCCTTCCATAGCCTGATAGGTCGCATAGGGCAGCAGATTGGCAATATCCTCGTAGCGGAAGTCGTCCTTCAGGCCGTTGATGGTAGCCAGATAGCGCCGCGCATGTTCATAGCTCTGGTAAAAACGTTCAATACTCTCCGCCCTCATGCTGGGATTCCGGACAAGAAAAGCCCGTAAAAATGGCGTATCCGCCAGAGTGGGGGAAGGTTTGACCGGATCAGGCAATAATCCGGCTTTGCGCCCGGCCGCATCAAGCGCTTCCAAGGCGTACATACCCAAGCCCCCGGTCAAACTCCGGATGAAATGTTCGGCTCTGGCCGGGGAGAAGGTGTTCATCTCTCCCACCGGAGGCAGGGTTCCGAATAAATGGGAGAGTCTTTTCATAAGTTCCGTGGTGTACGGCATGTACTGATATTCCGGCAGCATCCCTTCTCTTTTTCTTGGGATGATGGGTCTGTCAAAAGTTATGGAGCGGTTGGCATAAGCCTCAATGAACGGGGCAAAGGCCGTGGGAACCATGCTGGGCATGGATACGTTGAAAATAGAGGAACCAAGCCCGCGAAAGGCTTCTTTACGGGCTTTTTCGATACTGCCGTATTTTTTCGTGTATGCGTCAAGGATAAATTCCGTGGCCCGCTCCAGAGTTGAGCCGAATATGATTCCCTGCTCAAACGGTTTGGGGATGCGGAGCAGTGTCTTGTTTTCACCTTCGCCTATCGGAACTATCCAGAACATATCGCGCTGGGCGCGCGAAACTTCTGCAATGTCCTTATCTCCGTAGTTATACACGGCATTGAGAATGGAGGGGACGCCGATAAATAGCGCGGACCGGACAAGGAAGCGTTTGGGATTTTCAATGGCTCCCCTGGCCGTGCGGTCAAGTCCTTGTACCGAGGCGTTGAAAAAGGCCGTGATGAGATTGAAGCTGTTGGTCAGCCTGCCGCGCCGGGAAAAGTCCATCAGATCCCTGGACTCGTAGGCGGCCCGCATCAGTCCCGCCTTGTCAGTTCCGGCCTTTTGCACGGCCCTCCCGAACTCGCCTAGGCGTGTCATTTTTTCTGACAGTTCCGAACCAAGGCGCAGCAATTCAACGGGATTTCTGACCACATTCCAGACCCGCTTGGGGTAACCCGTAGCGGTTATGTCATTCAGGGTGGATTGCAGGGTTGTCCTGTCCATACTGACAAGGCTGGCCTGATCGCCGCCGGCCTTGACCCAATTCCAATAGGCGTCATCCCTGGTGACGGCTCTCTTCAATCCTTTGACAGTGTCCAGGCCGGGAATGAACCCGTTGCGGGAGACAACGCCCGCCGAAACAGCGTCGCGGAGCAGGTTACGCACCATAAAGTCCGGCGTCAGCGTCGCTCCGGCCCGCAGCATCTTTGCCGGCACGGAAATGAGCCTTACCAGCAGAGGCACGATTTCCGCGTTCAGTCCGTTTATAACTTCAGCCAGTTCCGGGGCAACCTGCCAGACTTCCCGCTTGCCGTCACGATACACGACTATCTGGTTTTTTTTGTCGATATTCCGTGCGTTCTGCCAGAACGTCACCATTCCTTCCGAGTCCATAGTGTCGGCAATGCCTTTCACTGTGTCGGATATGGCCGGGTCGATATCGTCGAGAGACTTGATGAATTCTCTGTTTATATCTTCACGGCTCACTTTCACCGCTTCTTTGGGCATGGGCAGTTTTTCCGCCAGCCAGCCGGAGCCGTCTTTTCTGGCGGCCAGATCGATCAGAGCGCGGCCTATGGCGTTCTTCTCCCCGGCCTCAATAAGCGCGTAAGTGTTCTTGATGATGGACTCAAGAGGATCAATTATGTCCCGTCCGCTGCCTTTTATTTTACGGATGGGGTTCCGACCCTGTAGCGACTTTCCGCCGCCGGGAAATCCGCCGCTGTCTTCCATAAGGCGGAAAAAAGGCACATAGCGCTTGTTCATCTCCCGCATGGCTATGGCTGTTTCCCTGCCGAGTACCCCTGAATCCACAAGGTAGTTGACAAGATGATCCTGGTATTCGTCCAGTTCTCTGGCAAACGGTTCATACTTCTCCCTGAACTGTTCGACTGTGGCCCGCATTGATTCCGGTCTTATTCCGGAGCGTATGCCTCTGCCTTCCAGTTCAAGTCCGCGTCTGGACACCAGATAGGCGCGGAATTCATCCAGGTTTTCCACAGCCCGCAAGGTTTTGGCCAGAGGCTTGCCCACATTCTCCCAGGTACGGAATTTGAACGGCGAACGCTCGATGAAGTGGGCAGCCTTGCCCTTGACCCCGGAGAAGGTGCGGGCTAGGATATACGAGTTCATGTCCGCCGGGAGCTCTTCTCCGGCGGCGAGAAGCTCTGTCGCCTTTTTCAGGGGGTAAAGTCTATCCACAAAATTCGTATACAGGCGTTCCCATGTGTCTTGTGATACAAGCTGGGATAAAAGCCCCTCCCGCTCGCGTCCCTCAATGTTGATATGTGAAATTACCTCCTGCGCCGCCGGTTGTTCCGCCCATCTTCTGACGGCTTCCCGCGCGTTCAGCAATGCCGTGCCGAGTTCCGGAGCCTTGCTGATGATCTTGTTTTCAAAATGCTCGTAAAAGCGCGGCGCCCTTTCCAATGCCTCTTTCGGGTCAACAACGTATTTCGCCACGAATTCAGCGAATCCTTCCGGTAAGGAGGACTGCCCGGCTTTGGGTTTTGTGGCCATAGGCGCGAGTTCGTGGCTGAAGGGGGCAAGCGGCTTGTCGGATATCTCTCCGAAAAGCGTTTTCTGAAGATGGTGCCCCACCTCATGCGCGGCCGTCGCGATATTGTTGGCGACTTTCAGGCGTATGACTTCCGGCCCGACCTTGTAAATGCCATGTGCCTTGTCCCTGAACTTGCCGATCCGGATCGGCACGTCAAATGCCTTTTCAAGTGAAGCAATCACCTCCGAGAGCCTCGTTGCCTCTGATGCCCGTAATGCTTCTTCCGGCATAACCGGCATGTTGGGGTCAATGGGAACGGAAGTGCCGCCGCTGGGACTCCGCTCCTTCGCTACGCTTTTATAAATATCTAGGGCCGCCTTCATTTCTTCGGGGGAAAGATCATCGAAGGTTTCAATCAACTCTTTGAAACCGTTAAACCTGTCTCGCGACAAATCACGCAATTCACGCAAATTTTGAGCGAACATTTCCCGCAGACCAGGATCCGCATGTCCGCCGTCTTTGAGTCCGTCCAGGCCATCAGACGCCGCTTTATTTTCCGCTCTGTCAATAATCTCAGGCTTGACATTTGCGTTACGGAGAGTATCATATGTTTTAGATAAGCTGCTGGTTTTTTCTCCTGCATGGCTCGTCGTGTGCATATCACGAAGCGTTTCGGACGTTAGAGAAGGGGGAGATGTGTCAGTGGCTTTTCTTTTATACATGGTCTGGAAGGCCAGATGATTGCGCTTTCCACGTACTTCCTCAACAACCATGATGGTTTCAGCGTCCAGCGTCTTTTCGTACCGGATCACATCCCGCTCTAGCTTGTTTTTACCTGCGTACACAGCGGCATCATAATCACGCACTACATCGGGAATACGTGCCAAGTCTTCCGCTGTGATGGGTATCTGCCCGCGAGGTAGTTCTGTCTGCGGGGAGCCGTGTTCTTTTAGCGCATGGCGCAAGGCGGAATCATCAATTATATGGGTAAAGCCGATCCCTATTTTGAGACCAGTTTTTTGTGATAACGCCGCAGCTTCTTCTGCTCTGACAAACCCCCAAGGTAAAAGTTCTCTGGCTGTTTCCCCCTGCGTCGCCTTTTCCGCCATTCTCTCAAGCTTGGCCTGTATGGCTTCCGTACCTGTGCGTTCATTGAGCACAGCCTGTGCCCATGTTTGATTTCCATACCCCCGTAATTCCTCAGTAGGCACTTCCTCCCCTGCCTTCAGCCGATTCAATGTCTCTTCAGCGAAAGCGCCAGGAATATCTTTATTTTCGGCTAAAATGTCTTGTCTGACAGTCGGGTCTTCCTCCGCCGCCTGCATAATTTCTTCAAGGTTTTTCCCGGTGCGCGCAACAATGTTTCTCAGCTTCGGCGCAATGTCGCGGGCGGTCAGAGCTACGTCCCGGTAAGGAGTCCTCAGGGCTTTACTTCCAATATGCATAGCCGCAATCAACATAGCGGCGTTAGCGACTTCTTGGCCGGTAGGGAATCTCCCTTCCAGAGCCGCCGCCGTTGCGGGCATGGTCAAGGCTTCCGCCCCCAGCTTGGCGGCGGTTTGCCCCACGGCTCCGACTCCGGCTTTCGCGGCCAATCCCTTGCCTATCCCACCGGCCAGTCCGGTTGCCCCGCCCGTAACCATGCCTTGCCCGGTTTTCAGGGCTACTCCCCCCATGCGCTGGGCAAAATCAGGCAAACCGAAGACCGTGTTTCCCCCCGCAATCGTACCTTGAAGAAGCATACGCCCGCTACAAAGAGGACATAGCCGCCGGAATACCTATTTATGCCATGGAGCAGGGCGGCGCGTTTTGGATTGTTGTACCGCGTGGAATAGTGCTATCAAAAAAGCTGGAGTTGTCCATATCCCTATGATAAATGTCCGTCATGCTTCGGTAACAGCAATGCTGTCGCACGGAGCGGATTTAGCGGCTGTCGCGGCACAGGCAGGCCATAGCTCGGTCACTACGACCAGCACATTTTATGCGCACATAACACCAGGATGGCAGAAACGTGAGCACTATGAAATACCCCTGGCTTGATGCCTATTGCCTGGCAAAGAAAGGTTGAGAAAAGGACTACAAAGAAGAATGGGAAGCCTCACGCTATATGCTCGTCGGGAAAATGTTCGCCATGCAGGGCACGGACAAAAGCGGCAAACCCATTATCACGCTCAAAATCGAACCGAGCTACGGAGTCGAATTACGCAAGGAACACAAAGAGATAGTTCCCGGTTACTACATGAACAAACTGCACTGGAATTCCGTTCGGCTCGATGGGGATGTTCCGGATGACCTTCTCCGGGAAATGATTGATGAATCATATCAGATCTTGCTGAATTCACTTCCAAAAAAGCTGCAGAAGGACTTGCTGTAGACTTTTGTTGAGAGTTTGATCCGCCTGTAAAATTCTCCAAGCGTGTCTGGGGAATTGGGATGATATGCAATCCGCTACGATGAGCCGGACAAATCCCTGGGCAGAAGAACGTCCAGCTTTTTCCCGCGCGGCGCGGCCTTGACCACATATTCAAAACCGTAGGCGCTCTTTTTGTCCGGGCAAACCCTGAAGGCCAGAAGTTTTACTGGACGCCGGGATCGGGTGTACTTCGCGCCCCCGGCCTGTACTCCGTTGATTTTTATGGCTCCCTGTCTTCGTGTCTGGCGAAAATAATTCTTCTCTGCCTGGAAACGGAAAGCCGCCGCAACATACCGGCGTAAAACTGCCTTGACGGCGCTTCCGCCATTCCGCATATCTCGCGGGGCGAGAATGACGAGTTCGTCAAAGGCGAATTTTTCTCCAAATTTCATACCGTAACTGATGACCAGTATAACGCGGGAAGAATCAGGCGACCAGGTTACGGACTGAATCATCCCCTTTGGAGATCTCCAGCGGAACGCGGGCCGGCCGCGCGCCGCAAAGCTGACGTTTCCTCCCCGCCTGTCTCGAACGACGGCTTCATACTCGCAATCAGGGCTTGAATACATGCGGCCTTCAGGCGCTGTTTTTGTATTTTCAGGCCACGCGTCGCCGGGTTTACGCCATATGCCGCGGTCATAGACCTCAACTCCGGACGGGCATATTCTGAAATTATCCCTATCGTAATAGGGCTTTGCATCTCCCCAATTGTAAAGCGGTTCACCGCCCGCAGCTTCAACGAGTTCATAGGCGTACTTGTCCGCCATATACGTCCCGGCGCTGAGCGGCCGCATACGCAGCACAAAAAGCCGATCCTCCCGCATTTCAAACTTCCGGATCAAATGATACAACCCGTAGTCCTGCGCCGGCTTGCACTCAACCCGTTGCGTCCCATCGGCGGGGTCCGCCAGGCCCACCCCGATATCTCCCCCGTAAGCTCCGTTCACCGCATCGGATATGGCGAAGAGGATTTGTCCTTTTTCAGTGAACACGGGTTGGGAAAAATAGCCGGAAGACGGCCTGGCCACTGTTTTTCCGGAGTCGCCGGCAATGTCGTATACGTAAATTTCATTGCCGGCCAGGGTGGTGCCGAGCACCCGGAGGCCGGCCAGGGGCTTTGTTTGGCGCGCGTAAGCGATACTGCGCCGGTCATGGGAAAAACACGGATCCCAGCCTTGCCCTATAACCCGCATACTTTTGTCCGCGAGCTTCATCAGCACCACTTCGGGTTCTTCGGCGCGCTTATTGTTTGTTGCCCAATCGCGCAGATCCTGCTTATCTTTTTCTGAAAACAGTTCCGCTTCATAACCGTCAGGGAAATGCAGCTTGCGGGTAAATACCAGATAGTTGTTGTCGTGAGAAAGTCGCGGGGCATAAATTTCGTATTTTTCTTCATGATATGTCCAAATGTTTGCGGCGACAGCCGGCAGAGCCGGGCTCTGCAAGGCGGCCAGACAAAAGCACGCTGCCGCGAAAGCGACACGGGGTCTGTTTATGCTTTGCATGCAATTGCTCCTCATGCTTCCCTTCGGTCTGTTTTCATAACTATATTGCATGTGGGCAGCCAAGGCAAATTGAGTATGTGGAGTATGCTGCCAGGCCGGAGCGGCTTGTACAGGATATAGGCCACAGCATGAAGCGCTCTCAAGCCGCTGTGTCCGCGTAAAAGTAGCCGGGGGGGCAAAGCCCGCGAAAAACGCGGCTTTTGCCCCCCCGGCGGTCAGGAAGGGGAGTGCCCTGATCAGGATATTTCGATGCGCCGGGGTTTCATGGCTTCAGCCTTGGGCAGATAAAGCTGCAGCACGCCGTCGCGCAGAACGGCCTCGACTTTTTCCTTGTCCACCAGTTCGGAGAGAGTAAAGCGGCGCTGGTAGACATTATTCCCGAACTCGGTGTGCATTTTGCGCAGATTATTGTCCGCCGGGGCATAGCTGCTGCTTCCGCTTATGGAAAGTTCGGACTCTTCAATATCGACCACCAAATCTTCAGATTTGACGCCGGGCAGATCCACCATGATATGGAACCCGTCTTTCATTTCGAATATATCAGTGGCGGGGACAACGCCTGCATTTTTTCTTGTAACTTCACTCATGGATAACTCCTTTTATTAAATTGCCGTGTACTCACGAGGTTATGCTTATCTTACGCTGCCTTTCAGCTTCAGCTTTCGGCAGAGTGACGCGCAGTATCCCGTTTTCGCTTTTTGCCGTTACCTTATCTCTGTCGACAGGCACATTCAGGCTCAGAACGCGCTGGAAGCTTCCAGCCCCGCGCTCCTGACGGAAGTAGCGGCCTTCCATAAGTTTGCGCTCGCCTTTTACGATAAGATTGCGCGCCGTTATGGTAAGTTCAATATCATTGGGATCAATCCCTGGGATACATACATCCACGATATAACCGTCGTCGCTTTCGAATACATTCAACGGCGGATATACTGAACGGCGTAAATTGAAAGCGGATGTGCGAAACATCTCGTCGAAAAAACGCTCCAAATCGTTGTTGGTGTCGTAAATTGAACTGAAATCTATAACCATATTTTCCTCCTGTATTGATTTTAAAGTTGCCGGACAGATCTTACCTGTGGTCATATTTTGCATTGCATTGTCATTTATGCACAGAAGATAGATAATTTTTATTTCAGTGCTGTCAATAACGGGAACGAAATTTTTTTTCTCCCCGCCGTCTGTTGCCCGGCGCGGGGCACGGGCTTCAAAGCCGGTTGCATAACCAGGCCTTGTGGTGTTATTTCAACTCAAGAGTAAAATGCTCTGACAAGTTCAAGGTGAAATTTCATGGGCGGACTTTTTGGAACTGACGGCATGCGGGGGAGGGTAAACGAATACCCCATGCTGCCGGATATGGTCCTGCGCCTGGGGCTGGCCGCCGGCAGCCATTTCCGTAAAAAGGAGAAGAGGCGGCACAAGGTCGTCGTCGGCAAGGACACGCGCCTTTCCGGCTATATATTTGAAACGGCGCTTACCGCCGGCCTGTGCGCTTCCGGCATGGACGTCTACCAGGTGGGGCCTCTCCCCACCCCGGCCATTGCCTTCCTCACCCGCAACATGCGGGCGGATTTCGGGGTGGTCATCTCCGCCTCGCACAATCATTTTCAGGATAACGGAATCAAATTCTTCGACGGCGACGGTTACAAGCTTCCGGACAGCGTGGAAGACAAAATCGCCGACATGGTGCTGGATCAACGCTGGCGCTGGGATCTGCCGCCCGCGGGCGAAGTGGGTAGAGCCGCCAGGATAAGCGATGCTCCGGGCCGGTATATTGTCTCCATAAAAAACAGTTTTCCGGCTCAACTCACTCTGGACGGACTGCGGGTGGTCATTGACTGCGCCAACGGCGCCGCTTACAAGGTCGCCCCTCTGGCCCTGGAAGAGCTGGGGGCCGAGGTGCTGCCTCTGGGAGTGAACCCCGACGGCCTGAATATCAATCATTTATGCGGTTCCCTGCATCCCGAACTGACGGCGGAGCATCTGAAATCCAGGCGGGCTGATCTGGGCATAGCCCTGGACGGGGACGGGGATAGGGTGATCCTGGTGGACGAAAACGGCGTTGTGCTGGACGGCGACCAGATCATGGCCATTTGCGCTCAGGATTTGCTGAACAGGGAAGAATTGCCCGGAAGGAAGCTGGCGGCTACGGTAATGAGCAATCTGGCCCTGGATCTTTTCATGGCCGACCGGGGAGGCGAGCTTGTGCGCTGCCGGGTCGGGGATCGCTATGTGGTGGAGAGTATGCGCGGCCAGGACATAGCTCTGGGAGGCGAAAAGTCCGGGCACATCATTTTCAGGGATCACGGCACCACGGGCGACGGCCTTCTGGCCGCCCTGCAGGTGTTGCGCATAATGCGGGAGAGCGGCAAACCCCTTTCCGAACTGGCCGGGATTCTGCGCCTGCTGCCGCAGGTGCTCGTGAATGTTCCGGTGCGGGAGAAAAAACCCCTGGAAGATTGTCCGGGCATTCAACTGGCCGTGGCGGAGGCGGAAGAGCGCCTGAGCGGTCGCGGCCGGGTGTTTCTCCGCTATTCCGGCACGGAATCCCTTTTGCGGGTGATGCTGGAAGGCGAGCGGGAAGAAGTGGTGCGCGGCCTGGCCGGCAGGGTGGAGGAGGCGGTGAGGGCCGAACTCGGGGCCCAGGCTCTTTCTCCTTCCGGCTCCGGTTGAAATTCTCCGGCTGTAAAACTCAAGGGCGGGCCCGGCCCGCCGCAAAGGAGGCGCCTGTGAACATATCCAAAGTGGTTATTCCCGTCGCGGGTTGGGGAACACGTTCGTTGCCGGCCACGAAGAACATCCCCAAAGAGATGCTGCCGGTCTACAACAAGCCCGTGGTGCAGTACGTGGTGGAAGAGGCCATTCATTCCGGCATCCGTGACGTGGTCTTCATTACCAACCGGGACAAGAACGTCATTGAGGATCATTTCGATTACAACCTGCAGTTGGAGGCGACTCTGGAAAGGTCGGGCAAGACGGATATGCTGGCCAAGGTGCGGGCGGTGGCGGAAATGGTCAAAATCATCTCCATAAGGCAGAAACGCGCCCTGGGCCTCGGGCACGCCGTTGCCTGCGCCGTGGACGTGTGCTCCAATGACGATGCCTTTGCAGTAATGGTGGGCGACGACCTCATGTTCGGCATGAGTCCCGGCATTCAGCAGCTTATAGATGTGGCCAGAAGCGAGCGCAAGCCGGTGATCGGGGTGATGGAGGTTCCGCAGGAGGAAGTGAGCCGCTACGGGATTATCTCCGGAGAGGAAAGCTCCCCCGGCATTTATAAGATTAAGAAGCTGGTGGAAAAGCCCAGAATCAACGACTCCCCTTCCCGCCTGGCCATTGTGGGGCGCTATGTGCTTACGCCGGATATTTTCGACTGTCTGGAAAGGGTCAGCCCCGGACATGGAGGGGAAATACAGCTTACGGACGGGCTGCAACTGCTGGCGGAAAAAACCGGGCTCCTGGCGGTAAAAATCCGGGGCACGCGTTTCGACGCCGGAAATTGGGCCGAGTACCTGACGGCGAATATTTATTTCGCCCTGCAGGACTCCGAATTGCGGGATGACCTGATTCAAAGGCTCAAGGCCCTGCTGCCTTAGCTGGCGGTCAGCCGCGAGGCTCGCGAAAAATTGCCGGGAAAAGATCAAATACCCCTTGACTTATTTTGCGGAGCTTTGTATTAGCACTCTTCGCACTGGGGTAATCCCGCCCGGATTTCCCCGCGCGTTGCCATGAGCGCTTCCGCTTTCCGGCGGGCCGTTCCTCTGGGGCGCGGGTGTGAAAACGCTGCCGGGCCTGTTCCCGTATTTTCGGGGCGGGTTAAACATCCGGCGGGGGTGGCCTGCGGGCTCCCCGTGGCGTCTGGCCGCCCGGCGGGCCGCCAGGTTTGATATGCGCGCTTTGCCCGGGAGGAGCTTCCTGACGGATTCGTCCTCTCCCGCAAATGGTGTTCCTGTCCGGGGTCGCTTTGGCGCCCTTCCGGCAGGCCGGCGTAAACGGGCAACCTTTGACGGGTGTTGAGACTCGGCCGGCCGGCCTTCCTCAATTTTTCCGCTTGGTGTCCGTTCCGCCCTCCGCGCGGAGGCATGGAGTCCGTTTCAGGATGTGCGTCCTGGGGCGGCGCGTATTTTCCAGAGTATGGAGAAAGCAATAATGACAGCAGTTAGCAGCGATCGCATCCGGATTAAGCTGAAAGGCTATGATTTTCGCATCCTGGACAGAGCGGTGGCGGAGATAGTCGATACGGCGCGCAATACCGGCGCCGGGGTGGTCGGTCCCATTCCTCTGCCCACGAATATCAACAAGGTCACCGTGAACCGCAGCGTGCACGCGGACAAGAAATCCCGCGAACAGTTTGAGTTGCGCATTCACAAAAGACTCATGGATATTATCGAGCCTACGCAGCAAACGGTTGATGCCCTGGGCAAGCTTTCCCTGCCTGCCGGCGTTGATGTCGAGATCAAATTGTAGTGTGGGGGGGGAGGCATGGCTGAAAAACTTGGAATTTTGGGCCGCAAGATCGGCATGACCCGCATTTTTGACGAAGACGGCGTCGCGGTGCCCGTGACCGTGATCGAGGCCGGCCCCTGCCCGGTGATTCAGGTGAAAAATCAGGAAAGGGACGGCTACAACGCCTTGCAGATAGCCTTTGTCGCGGCTGACGAAAAGCACGTGAACAAGCCCATGCGCGGGCATCTGAGCAAAGCGGGCAGGGGGCTTTTCCGCAACACGCGCGAGATCCGTCTTGAAGACGCGGCCGTATACAATGTCGGCGACGACGTGACCGTGAACATTTTTTCTCCGGGCGATCTGGTCAGGGTAACTGGGAAGAGCATAGGCAAGGGCACCGCCGGCGTGATGAAGCGTTGGAATTTCAGCGGTTCCCGTTCTTCGCACGGGGCGGAAAAAGTACATCGCAAGGGCGGCAGCATAGGTGCCCATACTGAGCCGGCCCGGGTGTGGAAAGGCAGAAAAATGGCCGGCCACATGGGGGCCAGGCGCGTCACCACCATTAACCTCAAGGTGGTGGCCATACGTCCCGAGGATAACGTGCTCCTGATCAAGGGCGCTGTTCCCGGCCCGAAAAACAGCCTGGTCATGGTGCGCAAGCAGTAGATCGGCGGCGTACAGCAGGAGGATAAGCGCATGGCTGTGTTGAAGATATATGACCAGAACATGGAAAAGGCCGGAGAAATCACCCTGGCTCCGGAAGTGTTCGAGGTTCCGGTGCGGCCTGAAATTCTGCATCTGGTGGTGCGCGCCCAGCGCGCCTCCTGGCGGGCCGGCACCCACTCCACCCTGAGCCGTTCCATGATGAAGGGCGGCGGCTCCAAGCCCTGGCGCCAGAAAGGCACCGGCCGGGCCCGTTCCGGCTCCGGCATTTCCCCGCTTTGGCGCGGCGGCGCTGTCCTCTTCGGCCCTCAGCCCAGGGATTACTCTTTCAAGGTGAATAAAAAGGTTCGCAGGCTGGCGCTCAGGATGGCCCTCTCCGCCCGTTTGCGCGACGACGGCCTCATGGTGCTGAAAAGCATTGAGCTTCCGGAAGCCAGGACCAGGCATTTCGCGGCCGTGGCCGGGAAGCTCGGCCTGACCAAGGCCCTGTTGGTGCTGCCGGACGCGGATGAGGCCCTGATTCGTTCCGCCAGAAATATACCGGGGATCACCCTGTGTACTCCGGAGGCGCTCAACGTCTACGACATTCTCAATCATCCCCAGCTTGTCCTGCTGGAGGGGGCGGTTGAAGGCGTGACCAGCCGCCTGGCCTAGGAGTCCGATATGGATTATACGCAGATTATTCTCAAGCCCCTGGTTTCCGAAAAGACCACGCTGATCCGGGACGAGCACAACCAGTTCGCCTTTCTGGTGTCCAGGCGCGCGAACAAGCTGGAAATCAGGAAAGCCGTGGAGGACGCCTTCAAGGTGAAGGTGCTGGATGTGCGCGTGGTGCTGCGCAGGCCGGCTCTGCTCACGCGCCGGGGGCGCGTGGCGGGCAAGACTCCCGGCTGGAAAAAGGCTTATGTCACCCTGGCCCCCGGCGACAAGATTGAAATTTTCGAGGGAGTGTAAGCATGGCCATCCGCAAGCTCAAGCCCACTTCGGCCGGAAGGCGCGCCCAGACGGTTTTTACCTTTGATGAAATTACCTCCTCCCGTCCGGAAAAGTCTCTGACTCAGGGCCTGAACAAAAAATCCGGGCGCAACAATAACGGGAGGATCACCAGCCGCCGGCGCGGCGGCGGGCATAAGCGCCTTTACCGGATTATTGATTTCAAGCGCGACAAGATCGGCATCCCGGCCAAGGTCAGCACCATCGAATATGACCCCAACCGGACCGCGCGCATCGCTCTGCTTTTTTACGCCGACGGCGAAAAACGCTACATTCTGGCTCCCAACGGCCTGAAGGTAGGCGACGTGGTGCTTTCCGGCGAGGGCGCGGACATCAAGCCAGGCAACTCCCTGCTCCTGAGCCGCATACCCGTGGGCACCATTATTCACAATATCGAACTGCACCCGGGCCGGGGCGGGCAGTTCTGCCGCGCCGCCGGTTCCTACGCCCAGCTTGTGGCCAAGGAGGGCAAATACGCCCTTCTGCGCCTGCCTTCGGGCGAGGTGCGTCAGGTGCTGGCCTCCGGCAGCGCCACTGTGGGTCAGGTGGGCAACCTGCAATGGGAGAATATTTCTCTGGGCAAGGCCGGGCGCAACCGCTGGCTTAACCGCCGCCCCAAGGTGCGCGGCGTGGCCATGAACCCGGTGGATCACCCTCTGGGCGGCGGCGAAGGCCGCTCTTCCGGCGGACGGCATCCGGTTTCCCCCTGGGGCCTGCCCACCAAGGGCTATAAAACCCGTAACCGGAAGAAAGCCTCTTCCAAGCTCATCGTCACTCGTCGCAAGTAGGAGAAAGGCATGCCGAGATCGCTCAAGAAAGGTCCCTTTGTGGACAGGTCTCTGATTAGAAAGGTTGAGGGCGCCCAGTCCAACAACGACCGGCGCATCATTGCGACCTGGTCCCGCCGTTCGACGGTGCTGCCGGAGATGGTGGGCCTGACTTTCGCCGTGCATAACGGCAAAAAGTTCATTCCGGTCTTTGTCACGGAGAACATGGTAGGGCACAAGCTGGGCGAGTTTTCTCTTACCCGGGTTTTTCACGGTCATGCGGCCGATAAAAAAAGCAAAGCCAAAAGCGGCGGGTAACGGACATGCAAGAAGCAAGAGCCATTTCCAAGTTCATCCGCGTGTCGCCGCGCAAAGCGCTGCTGGTGGCCCGCAATGTGAACGGCCTCCCGGTTGAGGAGGCGCTGAACATCCTGAAATTCACCCCCAACAAGCCGGCCGGCATCATCTATAAGGTGATGCGCTCCGCTCTGGCCAACGCCGAGCAGGCCGGCCTGGATGTGGATACCCTGGTGGTGCGGCAGGTCGCCGTAAACGAAGGCCCCACCCTGAAGCGCTTTATGCCCCGCTCCCAGGGCCGGGCCAACACCATTCTGAAGCGCACCAGTCATATAACAGTGATTCTCGGCGCGAATTAGGAAAGAACATATGGGTCAGAAAGTAAATCCTTACGGGTTCAGGCTGGGCTACAACAAAAACTGGCAGTCCCGCTGGTACAGCAACAGGGAATATTCGGACTTTGTCCTGGAAGACCGCAAGATACGGGATTATGTCAAAAAGCTTCTTTTCAGCTCCGGGCTTTCCAGAATCGAGATTGAGCGCGCCGGCGGCAAGGTGCGTCTGATTCTCTACACCGCCAGGCCCGGCATTGTCATCGGGCGCAAGGGCGTGGAAATTGAAAAATTGCGGGCGGATCTGAAAAAGCGCTTTACCCGCGAGTTTTCCATTGAGGTGAATGAAATACGCCGTCCGGAGGTGGAAGCGCAGCTTGTGGCCGAGAGCATAGCCCAGCAGTTGGAGCGCCGCGTGGCCTTCCGGCGCGCCATGAAGCGCACTGTGGCCATGAGCCGCAAATTCGGGGCCGAGGGCATCAAGGTAAACTGCGCCGGACGTCTGGCCGGGGCGGAAATCGCCAGGGCCGAGTGGTACCGTGACGGCAGGGTGCCCTTGCAGACCCTGCGGGCGGACATTGAGTTCGGCTTTGCCGAGGCCCACACCACTTACGGGCTCATCGGCATCAAAGTCTGGGTGTTCAAGGGAGAACTTCTGGACAGCGGGGTAAACGGCAATGCTCAGTCCTAAAAAGGTAAAATTTCGTAAATGGCAGAAGGGGCGCATAAAGGGTCCCGCCACTTCCGGCAACTTCGTGGCTTTCGGTGAAGTCGGCCTGAAAGCGTTGGAACACGGCAAGATCACCAGCCAGCAGATCGAGGCCGCGCGTATCGCCATGATGCGGCATATCAAACGCGGCGGCAAGGTGTGGATTCGCATTTTCCCGGATCATCCGTACACCTCCAAGCCTCTGGAAGTGCGCATGGGCAGCGGCAAGGGCGCCCCGGAGGGCTGGTACGCCCCGGTGCGGCCTGGCCGCGTCATGTACGAGATCAAGGGCATACCCCTGGATATCGCCAGGGAGGCTTTGACCCGCGCGGCCCATAAGCTTCCCGTGAAAACCCAGATTGTGCTGCGGGAGGAGTTGTAATGAAGACCAGGGAACTGCGGGCCATGTCGGTGGAGGATTTGAACAAGACCCTCAGAGACGCCCGCGAAAATCTTTTTAACCTGCGTTTCAGGCACGCCACGGGCCAGCTTGAGAAAGTCTCGCTCCTGCCGGCCACCAGGCGGGAGATTGCCAGGATTTTGACCATTCTGACGGAAAAGGGAGCTTGAAGACATGAGCGCCATCAACCTGCGCCCCCGAAAGGGCAGAAAACTCGAAGGCGTTGTGGTCAGCAACCGGAGCGACAAGACCATCATCGTGCGCGTGGAAACGCTGGTGAAGCATCCTTTGTTTGAAAAGTATGTGCGCCGCCACAAGAAATTTTCCGCCCACGATCCCGGTAACGAATGCGGCATAGGCGACAAGGTGCAGATTATAGAGTTCCGTCCCTTGAGCCGTACGAAACGCTGGCATCTGGTTTCCATAGTGGAAAAGGCCGTTTAGGGCGGCGGAGGAGCAGCATATGATCCAGGTTGAATCAAGGCTGGAGGTGGCGGATAATTCCGGCGCCAAAGAGGTTGCCTGCATCAAGGTGCCCGGCGGCTCCAAACGCCGCTATGCCTCCTTGGGCGATATAATTGTCGTTGCCGTCAAGGACGCCATGCCGCACAGCAAGGTGAAAAAAGGCGACATCATGCAGGCGGTGATCGTGCGCACCAAGAAGGAAGTGCGCCGCGTCGACGGCTCTTACATCCGTTTTGACAACAACGCCGCCGTGCTGGTGAGCAAGCAGGGCGAGCCGGTGGGCACGCGCATTTTCGGGCCGGTGGCCCGCGAGCTGCGCGCGAAGAATTTTTTGAAGATAGTCTCTCTCGCTCCAGAGGTTCTGTAGGAGTTCGCCATGCAGCAGTATCGCGTTCATAAAGACGACAAGGTGATGGTCACCGTGGGCAAGGACAAGGGCAAGATAGGCAAGGTGCTGAAAGTTCTGCGCAAAACCGACCGCGTCCTGGTGGAGAAAGTCAATACGGCCAAGCGCCATACCCGGGGCAATCCCTATGCCGGAAAGCCGGGGGGTATTGTGGAGAAGGAAATGCCCGTGCACGTCTCCAACGTCATGGTCATGTGCGAAGCCTGCGCCTCGCCCGTGCGCGTGGGTTACCGCCTTGACGAAAACGGAAAGAAAGTCCGCTTCTGCAAAAAGTGCGATAAAACTTTTGAACAGGTGAGCAGATGACACGTCTTGAAAAGATATACCGCGAAAAGGCCGTGCCCAGGCTGCGCGAGGAATTCGGGTACAAGTCCCCCATGCAGATACCGGATCTGGTTAAGGTTTCGCTCAACATCGGCCTGGGGGCGGCCGCGCAGCAGAACAAGCTCATGGAGGAGGCGGTGAGCGAGCTTTCGCTTATAGCCGGACAAAAGGCCGTGGTCACGCGGGCCAAAAAGTCCATTGCCGCCTTCAAGCTGCGCGAGGGCAACTCCATAGGCTGCCGGGTGACCCTGCGCGGAGCCGGGATGTGGGATTTTCTGGACAAGCTCTTTAATTTCGCCCTGCCCCGGGTGCGCGATTTCCGGGGCATTCCGGATCGCGGCTTTGACGGCAGGGGCAATTTCACTTTGGGGATCAAGGAACACTCCATCTTTCCGGAACTGGAAGCGGATCGGGTGGATAATCCCAAGGGCATGAACATCACCATCGTGACCACCGCGTCCACGGATAAGGAAGGCAAGGTGCTGCTTGAGCTCCTGGGCCTGCCTTTCAGAAAATAAGGAGAAAGACCTTGTCCCGCACATCTCTTGAGATCAAGGCCGCCCGCAAACCCAAGTTCAGCACCCGCGCCTATAACCGCTGTCCGATTTGCGGCCGCCCCCGCGCTTTTCTGCGCAAATACGGCCTGTGCCGGATCTGTTTCCGCAAAATGGCCCTGCACGGCGAGCTGCCCGGAGTGCGGAAATCCAGTTGGTAGTTTCCGGCCGGGTTCTGAACAATTTAAGGAGATAATATGACTGATCCCATTGCCGATATGCTCACGCGTATCCGCAACGCGCACTTGGCCCTGCATAAGGAAGTGAGTGTGCCGCGCTCGAAGATGAAGGAAGCTCTCGCCGCCATCCTCCAGCAGGAAGGGTATGTGAACGCTGTGGCCGTTGACGGCGCTCTCATCACCATAGGGCTCAAATATCACAAGGGCCGGCCGGCCATAACGGCCCTGCGCCGCATAAGCAAGCCGGGGCGCCGGGTTTACGTGGGCTTCCCGGACATACCTCAGGTGCAGAACGGCCTGGGGATTTGCATTCTTTCCACCTCCAGCGGAGTGCTGGACGGGGATTCCGCCTGCGGTAAAAAAGTGGGCGGCGAACTTTTGTGTGAAATATGGTAGGGGGTAGGCATGTCCAGAATCGGTAAAATTCCTGTTCCCGTGCCCGCCGGAGTGGAAGTGCGCATAGGGGACAAGGAGATAGAGGTCAAAGGCCCCAAGGGGACTCTTAGCACGCCGGTATGTCCGAATTTGGCTTATTCCCTGGACAAGGGCGAGATCACGATCACGCGCCGGGATGAGGAGCGTTTTACCCGCGCCCAGCACGGCTTGAGGCGCACCTTGCTCAACAACTGCATCGTCGGCGTGACCAGGGGCTTTGCCGTTTCTCTGGAGGTGGTCGGCGTGGGTTACCGGGTCGCGGTCAAGGGAAACAGCGTGGAGCTTTCCCTGGGTTTTTCCCATCCGGTGATTGTCGATCTGCCCCAGGGCATTGAGGCCAGGGCGGAAGGCAACAAGCTCACCCTGAGCGGGGCGGACAAGGAGAAGGTGGGGGAAACCGCCGCCGGCATCCGCCGTCTGCGCAAGCCCGAGCCCTACAAGGGCAAGGGGATACGCTATGAAAACGAGCGCGTCAGGCATAAGGTCGGTAAATCCGGCACCAAGAAATAGAGGCAGGTGAGTTATGGGCATATTCAGCAGGTCCGAGGCCAGGCATGGCCGGAAGGTTCGGATCCGCAAGAAGATTTCCGGCAGCGGCGAGCGTCCGCGTCTGGTGGTGTTCAGATCCAATCTGCACATTTACGCCCAGATCGTGGATGATGAAAGCGGCAGCACTCTGGTTTCCGCCTCCACGCTGGCTCTTCGAAAAAGCAGCCCGGAGGCGCGGGGCAACAGGAGCGGGGCGGCTCTGGTGGGCAGGGAAATAGCCCGTCTGGCCGGGGAAAAGAATATCAGGCGGGTGGTTTTTGACCGCAACGGCTATATCTATCACGGCCGCGTCAAGGCTGTGGCCGATGGGGCCAGGGAAGCCGGTCTGGAATTTTAAGCTGACGCAGGTAAAGGCATGGAACAGAATGAACTCGGGTTTGTGGAAAAGGTAGTTTCTCTCAACCGCGTGGCCAAGGTGGTCAAAGGCGGGCGTCGTTTCAGCTTTTCCGCCCTGGTGGTGGTGGGCGACGGCAAGGGAAGCGTGGGCTACGGTCTGGGCAAGGCCCAGGAAGTGCCGGAAGCCCTGCGCAAGGCCACGGAAAGGGCGCGCCGGAGCATGATTCTGGTTCCCCTGCTGGACGGAACCCTGCCTTACGCGGTGCAGGGCAATTTCGGCGCGGGCAAGGTCATGCTCAAGCCGGCCTCGCGCGGCACGGGCATCATAGCCGGCGGCGCCGTGCGCGCCGTCATGGAGGCCGCGGGCGTGCGGGACGTGCTGACCAAGGCCATAGGCACCAACAATCCCCATAATGTGCTGCGGGCCGCGGTGGCGGGCCTTGCCGCCCTGCGCAGCGCCGACAAGGTGAGCGAAGTGCGCGGGAAGGAACTGGAAACTCCCAGAAAGTGATTTTTTTTTGCGCGGAAAGAGGCGGAGTAGAGGATATGAAAATTAAACTTGTGCGCAGTTGGATCGGCTGCTCTCCCCGGCAGCGCCGGGTGCTGGCGGCTCTTGGGCTGAAAAGGCCGGGCCGGGTCAAAGAGGTTAAGGACAATGCCGCCATGCGCGGCATGATTGCCGTTGTTCCACATATGATCGAGGTGATTTCCTGATGCGACTGCACGAACTTTATCCCTTTGCGGAAGAACGCAAAGCCCGCAGGCGGGTCGGGCGCGGGCACGGGAGCGGCCTGGGCTCCACCTCCGGCAAGGGGCTGAAAGGACAGAAACAGCGTTCCGGCGGAGGCCCCCGTCCGGGTTTTGAAGGCGGGCAGATGCCTTTGCAGCGGCGCCTGCCCAAACGCGGCTTCACCAACATTTTCAGGGTCGAATACGCGGTGATCAATCTGGATCGGTTGGCGGCCTCTTTTGAAGGCAAAGACGAGATTTCTCTGGATGACATCTATGCCCGCGGCCTGGCCGAACCCGGAGAACCGGTGAAGATTCTGGGCAGGGGCGATCTTGCCTCTCCTTTGCGGGTGGAAGCGCATAAATTCAGCTCTTCGGCCAGGGAGAAGCTAGAAAAGTCCGGCGGCGCGGCCAGAGCGCTGGAGGGATAAGCATCGTGTCCATGACCGGGGTGAAGAATCTCACGCGATCTTCCGATCTTTTGCGGAAACTGGGCTGGACCTTCTTATTGCTGGTGTTTTACCGCATAGGCATCCATGTGCCCATTCCGGGCATAAACGCCGCCGCCTTGCAGGCTTTTTTCCAGAGCGCCGGGAATCCCTTCTTCGGACTGCTGGATATTTTTTCCGGCGGCGGGCTTTCCAATGTCTCCATTTTTTCTCTGGGCGTGATGCCGTATATCTCCTCTTCCATCATTATGCAGCTTTTGCAGGTGCTCAGCCCCTCTCTGAAGCGTCTGGCCAGGGAAGAAGGCCAGGCCGGGCGCAAGAAGGTCACCCAGTACACCCGCTACGGCACGGTGCTTATCGCCCTGGTGCAGGGGCTGGCTATGGCCAATCTGGTGCAGGGCATGCCCAGCCCCGGCAATATTCCGGTGGTGAGCAATCCCGGCCCCCTCTTTATTTTTGTGACCACCATCACCGTGATCGCGGGCACCATTCTGATCATGTGGATAGGAGAGAGGATTACGGAAAAGGGCGTGGGCAACGGCATTTCCCTGATTATCTTCGCCGGAATAGTCTCCTCCATCCCCGGTTCCCTTTACCGCTTCTACAGCATGCTCACCGGGGGTTCCCTTTCCGTTTTCATGGCTCTGCTCCTGGCCCTGCTCCTGGCCGCCGTGCTGGTTTTCATCGTCTTCATGGAGCGCGGGCAGCGCCGGGTTCCCGTGCATTACGCCAAGCGCCAGGTGGGGCGCAAGATGATGGGCGGGCAGAATACGCATCTGCCTTTGCGCGTGAACACCTCCGGGGTCATTCCGCCCATTTTCGCCTCCAGCCTGCTCATGTTCCCCAGCCTGGTCGTGCCGCAGTTTGTGGAAAACGAGACGATCCGGGGCGTTCTGAACCTGTTTTTGCCGGGGACTCCCATTTACACCGTGCTCTTTGTCGGCCTGATAGTCTTTTTCTGCTTCTTTTACACCGCCATTATCTTTGACCCCAAGGATATAGCCGAGAATCTCAAGAAGCAGGGCGGGTTTATCCCCGGCATACGGCCCGGCTTGAAAACCCAGGAATATATCGATCGGGTGCTGACGCGCATCACTCTCTGGGGGGCGATTTACGTTTCCGCCATCTGCGTGCTCCCGCAGCTTCTTCTCTCCCGTTATTCCATGTACCTCGGCGGCACGAGCCTGCTCATCGTGGTGGGCGTGGCTATGGATTTCATGGGGCAGGTGGAGTCGCACCTTATTTCGCATCAGTACGAGGGCCTGCTGGGCAAGGCCAGAATCAAGGGGCGCATGGGCTAGTACGGCGCTGGCCGCCCGGACTTGCCGGGCGGGCCGCCTCAGGCGGCAGCGGGCCGAAAACCGGGCGACGGTATGACATGAAGAAATTCCGGGGAGTTTTCCTCAAGAATGACAATGAAATAGCTCTGATGCGCGAGGCGAATCACATTGTTTACCTGATTTTGCAGGCTATGGCCGCCGAGATTCGCCCCGGAACCGCCAGTATGCGTTTTGAGGAAATAGCCCAGGATTTGTGCGGAAAATACAAGGTCCGGCCTTCTTTCCAGGGCTACAGGGGTTTCCCCTACGCCCTGTGCTGCTCCATCAACGAGGAAGTCGTGCACGGCTTTCCTTCCGCCGGGCGCAGGCTGAAAGAAGGGGATCTGGTGAGTCTGGACATGGGCGTGGTGCTGGAGGGTTTTCACGGCGACGCGGCCCGCACTTTTCCGGTGGGGGAAGTCTCCGCCGCGGCCGCCAGGCTCCTCCGCTTCACGGCCGAAGCTCTGGAGGATGGGACAGCGGCGGCGCGTCCGGGCAACAGGCTGCGCGACATCAGCGCCGCGGTGCAGAAAAAGGCGGAAACGCACAATTTCGGCTTAATCCGGCGTTTTGTGGGTCACGGCGTGGGGAGCAAGCTGCACGAGAAGCCGGAAATACCCAATTTTGTGAGCGAGGCCACTCCGGATCTCCCTCTGCTGGCGGGCATGGTTCTGGCCATTGAACCCATGTTCAGCCTGGGTAGCGGAGAAGTGGACATTTTGAGCGACGAATGGACGGCGGTTACCCGCGACCGGAGCCTCGCCGCCCATTTTGAGCACAGCGTGGCCGTGACCGCGCGCGGTCCGCTTGTGCTGGATTGCTGAACCGCCTCTGGGGGATTCCTTGACGGAGGCCGGGTTGAATGCTATATATCTCCCTTTCCCGCGGGACGGGGTTTCCTTTGTGGCGGTAAATCAGGATTGCGGAGCAAAACGCTCCGCCTGGAGTCGGTTATGAAAGTCAGACCTTCGGTAAAGCGCATCTGCCCCAAGTGCAAGGTGATTCGGCGCAACGGCATTTTGAGGGTGCTCTGTGAAAACCCCCGGCACAAACAGCGCCAGGGATAAGGAAACAGGAGTCTAACTGTGGCCAGAATAGCTGGAGTGGATTTGCCCCGGGGCAAAAGGGCGGATATCGCCCTTACCTACATTTACGGCATAGGCCGTGTTACGGCCCTCAAGATTTTGGATACGGCCGGGGTGGATTGGACCCGCGGGATTGACGATCTTTCCGCGGAGGAGATCAATGAAATCCGCAAGGAGATCGAGCAGAACCACAAGGTGGAGGGCGATCTCCGCCGGGAAGTGAGCACGAATATCAAACGTCTCATGGATATAGGCTGTTACCGCGGCATGCGGCACCGGCGCGCTTTGCCCGTGCGCGGGCAGCGCACCCATACCAATGCCCGCACGCGCAAGGGGCCGCGGCGCGGGGCCACGCCCAAGAAAAAAGTAAAAGTCTAGCGCGGGTTGCCTTCGGGGAGAACCCCTCAAGGCTTTTTTCCGGATAACCGGCATAATTCCTAAGCTGCGAGTTGGAACATGGCTAAAGCTAAAAGAGCGCCCAAAAAGAAAGAAAAAAAGAACGTGCCTGTGGGGCTGGCCCATATTCAGGCCACGTTCAACAATACCATCATCACCTTTACCGATACCCGCGGGAATACCATAAGCTGGGCCAGTTCCGGGCAGGCCGGCTTCAAGGGATCGCGCAAGTCAACGCCCTTCGCGGCTCAGAACGCCGCCGAACAGGCCGCGCGCAAGGCCCAGGATAACGGCATGCGCACGGTGGGGGTTTACGTCACCGGCCCCGGCTCTGGCCGGGAATCGGCCATGCGCGCCATTAACAGCGCCGGCTTCAAGGTGGCCTTCATCCGCGATATCACGCCCATTCCCCACAACGGCTGCCGTCCTCCCAAGCGGCGGCGCGTCTGAGGCAAGGAGGATCAGTCTTGGCTAAATATAACGACCCCAAATGCCGTTTGTGCCGGCGTGAAGGCGGCAAGCTTTTTTTGAAGGGCGGCCGCTGTTTCACCGAAAAGTGCGCCTATGAACGCCGCCCCTATGCTCCCGGCCAGCACGGCCGCGCCCGCAAGAAGGTGAGCGATTACGCCGCCCAGTTGCGCGAAAAGCAGAAGGTCAGGCGTATTTACGGCGTGCTTGAGCGCCAGTTTCACGGTTACTTTGTCAAGGCTTCCCTGAGCAAGGGAGTGACCGGCGCCAGCCTCCTTTCCATGCTGGAAAGGCGCATGGACAACGTGGTTTACCGTCTGGGCTTTGCCGATTCCCGCTCCCAGGCCCGCCAGTTGGTGCGGCACGGAATCTTCACCCTGAACGGGCGTAAGGCCGACATTCCTTCCCTGCTGCTCCGGGCGGGCGACGTTCTTGAGGTGCCGGAGGCGCGCAGAAAGATTCCCGTTCTGGCCCAGGCTCAGCAGGCCGTGGCCCGCCGGGGGCTTCCCGGCTGGCTGGAGATTGACGCCGAGGCCTTCAAGGGCGTGGTCAAAGCTTTGCCGCAGCGCGAGGATATTCAGACCCCCATCAACGAGAATCTGATTGTCGAACTCTATTCCAAATAAACGGAAGTTGGTATGCTCATCAAACAAGGCGATAAATTGATCAATGCCAGAAACTGGGCCGAGCTTGTAAAACCGGAGCAGATTGTCCGGGAAGCGAGCGACGGCATGTACGGCAAGTTTACCTGCGAACCTCTGGAAAGGGGCTACGGCACGACCATAGGCAACGCCTTGCGCCGGGTGCTGCTTTCCTCCCTTCAGGGCGCGGCCTTTGTGGCGGTCAAAATTGAGGGAGTGCAGCACGAGTTCACCAATATACCCGGCGTGCTGGAAGACGTCACGGATATAGTCCTGAACCTCAAGCAGGTGCGTCTGGCTATGGACACGGACGAAGCCCAGCGCCTGGAGCTGGAAGCTTCGAGCAAGGGAGAAGTGACCGCCGGCCGCATAAAAACCAACCAGCATGTGCTGGTGCTTAACGCCGATACTCCCCTTTTCACCCTCACCGACGACGTGAAGGTGAAAATGGAGCTGGAAGCCCGCATGGGCAAGGGTTATGTGCCCGCGGACATGCACGAGGGGCTTGCGGAGGAGATCGGCCTCATAGCCCTGGACGCGAGTTTCTCCCCCGTGCGCAAGGTTTCCTTTACGGTGGAACAGGCCCGCGTGGGGCAGATGACCAACTATGACCGCCTCATTCTGGAAGTCTGGACCGACGGCTCGATCAGCGCCGATGACGCCGTGGCCTACAGCGCCAAGATTCTCAAGGAGCAGCTTTCGGTATTCATCAATTTTGACGAGCAGATTGAAGGCGAAAACTCGGGTCTTGGCGGAAGCGGCTCGGACTGGAACGAGAATCTCTTCAAATCCATTGAGGAACTGGAGCTTTCCGTGCGCGCCGGCAACTGTCTGAAAAACGCCAATATCTCCTATGTCGGCGAACTGGTGCAAAGGGCCGAATCCGACATGCTCAAAACCAAGAATTTCGGCAAAAAATCCTTGGATGAAATCCATAGGGTGCTCACGGAGCTCAACCTGGATTTCGGGATGAAACTGGAAGGTTTTGACAAGAAATTGCAGGAATGGAAGAGGAAAACGCAAAATGAGACATAGAAATTCCGGCCGCAAACTGGGCAGAACCTCCTCCCACCGCAAGGCCATGCTGCGCAATCTGGCCGCGGCTCTCCTGACCCACGGCCGCATCAGCACCACCACGGCCAAAGCCAAGGAAGTGCGCGGAGTGGTGGAGCCTCTGATCTGCCTCTCCCGCAAGGACGATCTCCATTCCCGCCGGGAGGCCTACCGTGTGCTGGGCGACCATAAGCTGGTGAAACGCCTCTTCGCGGAAATAGGCCCCCTCTTCAAGGATATGGACAAGGGCGGCTATACCCGCGTGGTCAGCCTGGCCCTTCCCCGCAAGGGCGACAGCGCCCCCCTCTCCGTGATCGAACTGCTCCGGGGCAGCCATTACGACGCGCTGAAAGCCTCCGGAAAAGACGAGAGCAAAGGGTCGGCCTCCGACAAGGCCGGCGAGAGCGGGAAAACCCTTGCCAAGGCCAAGAGCCCCTCCGCTCCCAGAGCGGTCAAGGACGAAAGCCGGAGCAGCAAGGTCATGGACTCCAGGCCCAAGAACACGCCGCGCAAAATGGAAGGCTGAAATTTTCGCGCGGGGGGAGACCTCTCCCCTGCCGGAAAGTCAGAATTCGTAACCCAGACGCACTCCCAGGGAAACTCCGCGGCGCTCGCCCACATAGCCCTGCGCTCCGAATTCGGCGGCAAAGCCGCTTTCCGGCGCGGGGCGTATGATCATGCCCAGTTCGCCCACTCCTCCGGGCCCGCCCGTCCTGGGGGCGGCCAGATCATAGCCGTGGGAGTTGCTGGCCCTGAGCCTGTGGTCAAACCCGTACTCGAAGGCCGCTCCGGCATAGGCGAAAATCCGTTCGCTTTCGGCGTAGGTGTAGCGCGCCCCGGCGCGTATGCTGTGCGAGTTGTCGGCCTGGAAATGTATTTTTTCACCTGTGGGCAGGTTCACGCTTTTGCCGTTCTGACGGACAAAGTAGTAGCGGACGGGAAAATCCAGGGCGTGTCTCTCGTTGATCGCCACTTCGTAGCCCAGGCCGGCATGCGCGCCGAAGTAGGGCACGTCGGCGTCGTATTCGGCGGCTATGCCGTCCGAGGTGACGAAATCACGGGATTTGAATTCGTTTTCCACATATCCGCCCCGGAGGGAGGCTTCCAGGCGCAGGCCGTTCTGCCGGCGCAGACGGGCCATGACCCCGGCGCCGGCGAAGAATATGTCCCCGTCGCCGCTGAGTTCGACTATATCCGGCGGGACGTCGTATTCGCCCCGGACGTCGTAATCCCCCAAACCTCCCTCAAAAAAGCCGCCCAGCAGGAGTGAACCGGCGTCGCCGCTCTTTTTGGTTGCCAGACCGGCCACCATGAGGCTCTCCCTGAGGGTGATCCGGGCGCCGGCGTCGGCGCGGACCCAGGTGCCGTCAATGCCGCCGAAGGGAGTCCAGGCGTCTTCCTTGCGCAGGGCGAGATCGGCCTGCTGATAGCTGTGGTCGGCCAGCCAGTAGGAATTCTGCCCGAGCAGGAAGAGGGCCGCGGCTCTGCTGGAGGTGAACATCCCGCTTTCCGGGGAGGCCGAGGTTCCGGCCAGGCGGGCCACCAGGTGGCGGTTTGAGGACGTCATCTTTGTCGGGTTCTTGTCGATGATGAAATTGTGGCCCAGAGTCAGGCCCTGCCGGGCATAGGCCCTGTTGTTGGCCGGCTCTCCCGCGAGATTTTCGTCGGCGTCGGTTGCAGCCAGGTAAAACTCGTCCCCCGCCTGTAGCGGCGCCCCGGCCGGGAGATTGCTCAGGCTGACCGTGGCTCCGTCTATGTCGGCGTAAGGCGTGGCCATTAACGGGTGTATTATTTTCAGCAGAGGGTCGTTAAAGTCGTTCACGCTCGTGGCATTCAGGTTGAAGTGCAGGCGTCCCCTGAAATCGGCCTCATCGATTCTGAGCGCATTGCGGCCCATGACGTTGATTCTGCCGCCGGAGTTCAGGGTGAAGTCGTGATTGACGGCATTCAGGGTCATTTCCTCCAGCAGGGTGGTCGTGCTGCCCGCTTCAAAGAGAACCTCGTTCGCAAGGTGTCCTGCCGTCCAGACCGGCGTTGTGAATACGTTTTCCCCGCCCCAGAGGAATTCGCCTTCTCCCTGTATATTCATATTGAAGGTGTGGCCGCTGTCCTGCATCACCGCTATGGGGTCGTAAAGAGCCACAAGCCCGCCGGCCTGGGGATCGACGATAAGCTGGGCGTCGGATTCGGCTGAATTAGGGGTAATTGTAAGATCGCCGTTGTTCAGCGGGTCTGAAGTCCCATCCATAATGCCGAAATAGAGAGAATTGCTGCGAGGGTTTGTTGGGGAGTAGTCGTCTTTAATCAAGTTGTCCCTGAAAATCGTGCTGTTGCCGGCACTGGCGCGCAGGGTCAGTATTTGGTCGATGTTAGCCAGAGCGCTGAGACCGGTGTCCACGCTCACGGTTCCGTAGACTCTGGCGCTGGGAGTGCCGGAGGTATAAGCGCTTGAGTCGTTCAGTTCCGAAGTGAAAGTGTTGTTCAGGAACTGGCTGTCGCTGATGGTCAGGCCCGTGGCCAGACCGTAGCTGTAGACCGCCCCGCCCAGGATTTGCCCGTTGTTGGCTCTGACCTCATTGTCCCTGAAGACGCTGCCCTCGATCCTTCCTATGCCTATTATCTGGCCGGAAGAAGAGTTCATATCGCCGATGGCTCCCAGCAGACCGCCGCCGTCAATGTAGCTTCCGGCCGTTATTCGCGCTCCTCGGAAAGTATTGCGGCGCAATTCTTTAATGTAGGCGATGCCGCTACCGGAGCGCACGCCAATCACGCCGCCGCCGCTGATATAACCGGAGGTGTTGATCACGGGGCTGTCGAAGAGGTTGCCGGAAATTGAGTCAATATAGGCGCTGGCCGCGCTTGCGGCATTGAAGCCGATCAGGCCGCCGCCGGAGAGGTTGGTTGAGGTAACGCTTACGCCCGTGAAGCGGTTGTTGGTGATATCAAGGCTCCCGGTAGTGCCTTCTCCGGATTTATTCGCTCCCGTATGCCCCCCCAGCACACCGCCTCCGGAAATCTCACCGGCGACATTGGCTGTGAAGGCGCTGATGGAATTGCCTGAGAACGTTTTTATTAACGAATAGGGTGATGTATCCTGGCCATTTGCGTTATTGTGCGCCCCAATCAGGCCGCCGCCCAGAAGGTTTCCGCCGACGCTCACCCGCAGGTTGTTGAAAGTATTGTTACTGACCGTGTCGAGCTCCGCCACATACGTTGACATTGTTGGCTGAGATGCAGGGGCTACGCTTGCGGCGATCGAAGAGGCTCCGACTATGCCGCCGCCCCGTAAATCCGCGGCTGTATTTACGCGCAGGTCGTCAAAGTAGTTGTTGCTGAGTTTAATCAGGGCCGCTATGTTCAGGGAGGCCGTCCCCACTATGCCGCCTCCGTCCAGATGACCATCGTTACTGGTAGAGGGGGAGGAGGCGGTGCTGAATGACTTTACCTCCAGGTTTTTGAAGATATTGTTTTGCAGGGTATCAATAGTGGCCAGACCCTGGTTGGAGCGTACGCCTATAATGCCGCCTCCCTCAAGATAACCTCCGTAGGCGGTGCCCCCGGTCGTATCTTTGCCGACGTCCACTCGCAGGTTGAGAAAAAGGTTGTCGTTGGCCGTGCCCATATAGGCGGTGACTCCTGGGATGGAGGAATTATCAGAAATATATGGGGGCGTCGGATTTGACGGATCCGTTGGATGCGCCTCCTTTTCTTTACTGGCAGCATCAGGATCGTTGTTGTGCAGGCCCACAATGCCGCCGCCTTTGAGATAACTGCCTGTTTCCACCGCTATGCCCGCGAATATGTTTTTGTCCAGGGAGTCGAGTCTTACGGGAGCGTTGGAGAGACCGTTCACGCCGATGACCCCGCCGCCGCGCAGGGAATATCCTGTTCGGACATAAATGTCGGAATAAGCGCCGTTCAGGTTTCCATTGCCGAAGATGTTGCCTTCGGCGATCCAGAGCGCGGCCAAGGTGCCCGAGGAAGTTTTGCTGTTGTTGTTCACTCCTACCAGCCCGCCCCCGATGAGGATGTCATCCGACTGCACATTTATGCCGGTGAAGAGGTTGTAGGCAAAGCTGCGAATGGAAGCTTCGCCGGGTTTGGTGTCCGGCGAGGAAACAGCGTCCACGCCTATGATCCCGCCTCCTTCGATATAGGCCCTGTCGTTAAGAGATCCTGTCCCTGTGGTATGGATCCTCAAATTCCGGAAGAGGTTGCCTATGACATCGTTCATGGAGGCGGAAGCCGAGCTTGCCCCACGCTCTCCGGTGGCGCGGAGACCGATGATTCCTCCTCCGGCCAGATAATCTTTGGCATTGGCGCCGCTAAAAGTGACAGCAAGGTCGGTAAAGGCGTTGCCGTAAATGTTACCGAACCTGATATCTCCGGTATTGTTGCTGTCGCTGCCTATGAGCCCGTTGACCACATCCTGTCCGGCTGCCCCTGTATATGTCATGTTCACGTTGGTGAAATGCAGATTATACAGGCTCAATCCACTGACATTCGAGGGGACTCGCAAGAGTTTCCTGTCATTCCACCAGTGATTGGCGCTGGTATTATCGGCACTTAAAGCTGTTCTTACAGGGTTGCTGGTAAAGACGGTCAGGCTGGAGGCAGAAAGGCCGGGAACGGAAATCGGGGAGAACAGGGATGTTAAGGAGCTTGCCGTATCTGCTTTCCGCGCTTGGGCCTGGGCCAGAATATCCGCGGCCAACTCTCTGATTCTTACAGGAAAGTCGCTCTCCGAGCTGCCTTGAAGGGTGGTATCTGATGCGCTGATTGTGAAGGCAGGTCCAGTCCCCAGGTTCTGGCTAGGAACAGTCATGGCCCCTCCCTCGGCTTTTCCGGCCGGGAGAAGGAGGCAGAGCAGGAGCGGGGCTAGGATGGCGGCCGGCGCGCGGCGCTTCGGCGCGGGGAGGGAGGGGAGATGAAAGCCCGGTTTTTCGGGTCCGGAAGAACCTTCCGGCATAATCCGCGAAGTGCTGCCGCTTTTTCCCATGTCTTTGCCGCCTCTCTGCTTTTCGTCCCGAGCGCGCGGGGCAGGGCCCCGCGCCAGGGGGCCGTGGGTTTTGCCGCAAATCCGGCGTCTCCCGCCTCAGGCGGCCGGAAACGTCTTGTTTAGCTATTTGTATATGATGCCTCCTCCCGGCTTGCAACAGTTTTTTTCCGGCTGCCGAGCGCTCCCGGCGGTAGGCTTCTTTTATGTGAGCTGAGCGTAAAGTCCGGGCTAAAGTAAGGATTCGACTTTTTCCATACAGGTCACAATAGGATCGTAAAAATCAGCCTGATCTCCTTTTTTCGCGGCAAAATGGTAGGCATCAATCAGGGGATATTTTTTCCCTTTCACTATCAAGCGCCATAAATGAGCGTTCGCATCGTTGGTGAGCTTCTCTGTTTCACCTAAATAGTCAAATTTATCACATAAATTCATGTCGATAATCACGTCCGGGGCCAATATATCTATTTCCTCTGCAATGAAATCCCGCCCGGAATTTTTTGTGGCTTCCAAAAAACTGCCTATTTGCCCCCAATTGCAGTTTTTATGAGCTCCTTCAGGCTCTTCATTGTCGATTTTGCAGAGATTCATAAAGGCAAAGCTGATGCCTCCTTCCTTTCCCAGCGTTGACGCAATATCCGCCGCTTTTGGAATATCCTCCCAAGGACAGAGGTTATGCATCAGGCCATAAGTGATTTTGAGCAAGCGCCTGTGTAAAGCATATTGCTCCAATGCCTTGCCATCAATAATTTTTTCCATATACCCTTTGTAAATCAAATAGATATAGCTATATCCTCCCATGCCGCCGTGACTTTCGCGGCCCAGAAAGAGAACTTTGGTTTTTTGCTCGGTATAGCGGGGATAAAATCCATCGGAGACAAAATATTCCGTCCAAAACGTATTTTCGCCTTCCATGCTTTTGATGCTTTCTTTCCAGGCGCTGAAAAGTTCGCACAAAGTAGCGTTCATCTCTTTCTCTTTGAGAGTGAATCCTTCAATTTCCGTAAACTGAAACAGCGTGTTCATGTGTAACCCCTAGTGTTACGTTCTTGAGTCAACAAGCATATTTCGTTATACGCCTGCGCCTGAGACTCCGTTTTGTCCCTTGCGGGACGGGATAGGTAAGCCTTAGTCTTCTCTGGCTATAAAAATCAAGTTAATTCTTATGACATATTTACCGGAGGCATGGAGGTCTTTCGTGGGCTATGCGCATGAGCAACAGGCGTATGGCGCCCGACGCGGAAAACCCGATGACGGCCAGCACGGCAGAAAAAACGCAAAGGTGCCTTTATTTTTCTCTTGACTTCCCCTGTTCCGGGGTTATATTGCAATTAACAAGGTACATTTTAAATAGTTAAGGAGAAGCATATGTTTGGATTCTTTACGAAATTACGCCATTCCGCGCATAGGCGTTTTCACGGGCCTGCCCACGGCCTGTCTGGATTTCCTCAAGGTCAAGGGAGCGGGCGCGGCTCCGCTTACGCCGGCAGGGGTGGGGAGCTTTCCGGGCTTTGTCCTTTTTGCGACAGGCATTGTCCTCTGACGGCTCCCTCTTGCGACAAGGGCGGCGCCTATGCGCGAGCGCTGGAGAAGCGGCATGAATGAGAATAATGCCGGGGCCGCCGCGGGCGGCGAAAATCTGGCCGCTCTCTTTTACCGCGCTTCCAGATTCATGGCCCGCGCCCTTCACCAGCGGGGGCACGCCGAGCACGCGCAACTGCGCGTGCTCGCCCTGCTTCGGGACAGGCATTCCATGAATCAGCGCGAACTGCTGGAAATGCTCAATGTCCGCTCGGCTTCCCTGAGCGAGATTCTGGGCAAGCTGGAGCATCGCGGTTTCATCGAGCGCGGGCGCGACGAACGGGACAAGCGCGGTTTCGTCGTCAGCGTCACCGGGCCGGGAGCCGCAACGGCGGCGGCCAGCGAGGATCTCTGGCTGAGGAGCGCCGAGGATCTCTTCGCTTCTCTCTCCGGAGAGGAGAGGCGGCGGCTGGCCGAGCTTCTGGAAAAGCTTGTCCGCGCCTGGGAAGAGGAGAGTTCCGGGAGCGCTTTTCAGCGTCACCACCATCACCATCATGCTCACGGGCAGGGGCGCGAACGCCGGGCGGCTTTTCTCCACGGGCGTCACGATCCTGGCGGAGAGCATGCTTCCGGAGGGCGGCATGGCGACGAATGAGCGGCAACAGTCTTACCCGCGCCCGCCGCAGATCAACAGTCAAGAGCGCTCCGGTTTCCAGTTCATCCCGTGTTTGGCGCAGGGCTTGGACAACCAGACGCCCGATGCTTTCCGGGCGCAGATCATCGGAACGAATTTGCACCACACTTGGTTTATCCCCCTTGGTAGCCGCGAGAATGGCGCTGAAATCCAGATCATGGGTCAGTACGGTATAGCCTTCGGCGCGGGCCGCTCTTTATCCCTCTACGCCCGCGCGCCCGCGCCGTTGGAAGAGCTTTTTCCCAGTTCAAAGGCGTCGTGCAGGGTGCGCACGGCCAGTTCTCCGTATTTTTCCTCCAGCAGGCAGGAGATTTTTATCTCCGAGGTGCTGATAATCAGGATATTTATGTTTTCCCTGGAGATGGCGGAAAAAGCCCTGGACGCGATGCCGGAATGGTTGCGCATGCCCACGCCGATCAGCGAAACCTTGCAGACGTTGGCGTCATGCAGCACTTCCATGCCCGGCATCTGCGCGCGCAGTTCTTCCATGGCCGCCAGGGCCTTTTTCACGTCCTTGCGGGATACGGTGAAAGTGACGTCGGTGACTCCGTTCAGGCTGGGGTTCTGCACGATCATGTCCACGATGATCCCCGCCTGGGCCAGAGGGGCGAAGATGCCGGCGGAGACTCCCGGCCTGTCCGGACAGGAGCGCAGGGTTATGCGGGCCTGATCCTTGTCGAGGGCCACTCCCGAGAGCAGCGCGTGTTCCATTTTTTTCTCCTCCTGGATAAGCATGGTCCCCGGAGCGTCCGCAAAGGTGGAGAGCACATGCACGGGCACAGCGTATTTTTTGGCGAATTCCACGGAGCGTATCTCCAGCACCTTGGCTCCCATGCTGGCCATTTCCAGCATTTCGTCATAGGTTATTCTGTCCAGCTTGCGGGCGCTGGAGACTATATTCGGGTCCGTGGTGTACACTCCGTCCACATCCGTGTAAATTTCGCACAACTCCGCTTTCAGGACGGCGGCCACGGCCACGGCCGAAGTGTCCGAGCCGCCGCGGCCGAGGGTGCTGATGCGTCCGGAGGGGGTGATCCCCTGAAATCCGGCCATGACCAGCACGTCGTACTCCCGCAGCAGGGCCAGCAGACGGGAGGGATCAATGGAGCGTATTCTGGCTTTGCCGTGATCCTCCGTGGTGAGGACGGGCGCCTGAAATCCCAGCACGGAACGGGCGCGTATGCCCATATCCCTGAGCAGCATGGCGAAAAGCGAGACGGAAACCTGCTCTCCGGTGGAAAGCAGGGAGTCGCATTCCGCCGGATCGGGATTCGGCGACCACTCATCCGCCAGAGCCAGCAGACGGTTGGTTTCCCCGGCTCTGGCCGAAAGCACGGCCACAACTTTGCATCCCCCGTCCAGCCCTTTTTTTACCTTTTCTCTTACCCGCGACATGCAGGCCAGATCGGCAACGGAGGTTCCGCCGAATTTTTGCACCAGAATTCGCATTATGGCATCCTCGGTATTATGCGCTTCGGGTTTCAAGCAGGCGCCGCAGAAAATCCGAGGCCGGTTTTCCCCGGCTTTCAAAAGAAGCCCTGCGACTATTTTGCATCCCTGTCAAGCGGCAAAGCAGATAAGAGGGAGGGAGCAGAGTTTTCGGGAGCAGTTCCGACCATTCCACCAGGACGAGCAGAGGCATGGTTTCGGCTTCTTCCAGAGTCTCCAGCAGAATTTCCGAAAGGGAGGGCAGAATTTTTTCCGGATTTTCCCCCAGACGGTAGAGATCGAAATGCCGCGTCTCGGGGCGGGTGGGGTAGACGTTGCACAAGGTAAAACTCGGGCTGCCCGCTTCGGCCAGTTCCCCTCCGGGCAGGGCTTCCACCAGGAAGCGCGCCAGGGTGGTTTTACCGGCGCCCAATCCTCCTTCCAAAAGGATCAGCAAAGACTCTTCCGGGCTTTCTTCCCGCCCCGTCAGGGCGGCGGCCATGATTTTTCCCAGCCTGGCCGTGTCCTCCAGCCTGGGAATGGGGATATGCGCGGGGGCCGTCTTCATGCCGTTTCTCTCAGGGCCGCGGGAATGGCTTCCGCTATGTCCGAGGCCAGGTTTCCCCCGGCGGGATAGGCGCGGGCGCAGATTTTCCCCGCTCTGGCATGGAGGTAGGCGCCCAGGGCGGCTATGCTTTCGCCGCCGGAATCCGGCAGGGGCCGGCGGGCCAGCAGGGCGGCGACAAGTCCGGTGAGAATGTCTCCGCTGCCGCCCACCGCCAGATTGGATTCCGCGCAGGCGATCAGGCTCAGGGGGCGACCCCGGCGGGCGACGAGAGTTCCCGGACCTTTGAGCAGCACGGTGGCCCGAGTATGGGAGATTGCCAGGGAGAGAGCGGCTTCGCGGGCTTCCTGCCCGCACAGGTCTCCGCTGCTGAAGGGCTTTCCGGAGGCGGGGTTCAGCGCCGCCCCTGCCTGGGTCGTCCCGGAGAGCAGCCGGATTATCTCCGCCGGATGGGGGGTGAGCACGTCGTCTTCCCGCAGCGCATCCAGGGAGATAAAAGGCTCTTCGGCCGCGGCGGCCGGAACGGCCCTGCAATGGCGCAGGCCGTCGGCGTCCAGCACCAGAGGCGGGCGCCGCTTAAGGCTCAGCACGGCCCGCACCAGCGCGGCGACGGCCTCTTCCCGCCCTAGCCCGGGCCCCAGCGCCAGGGCGGAGTGATCGGGCAGGCCGGAGATTAAATCCAGCAGATCCCGCAGAACGGGGCCGGAGCAGACTTCCGTCCAATTTTCGGCTTTCAGGGGCAAAGTCATGATTTCCGGGTATTCCTTCTGAAAATCCCGGCAGCAGGGGGCGGGAGAGGCTATGCTCACGAGGCCCACTCCGGCGCGGGCCGCGCCCAGGGCGCTGAGCAGAGGCGCGCCGCTAAGGCCGCTGGAGCCTCCTATGACCAGAACCCGGCCTTTTTGTCCTTTATGGGCGTAGGGAAAAGTTTTGGGGAGCAGGCCGGGCCGCGGGCGCACCAGTCGGCGGGCCGGCGGGCTGGCCTGGAGCAGCGCCGGGGGCAGCCCTATGTCCAGGACGCGGAGGCGGCCGGTATAGGGTCTTGCCCAGGGCAGGCAAAGTCCGGGTTTGGGCGCGGCCAGGGCGGCCGTGAGAGAGGCCCTGACCGCGCAGGGTTCCGGGAGCCCGTTCAGGGCGTTCAGCCCGGAGGGAATATCCAGGGAGCAGACCCAGGCTCCGCGCAGGTTGTTTATGCTGGAGATCAGTTCCGGCAGCGGCCCGCGCAGCGGGCCCTGAAAGCCCGTGCCCAGAAGGGCGTCCACCAGCAGCTCCGTCTCGGGGGCCGCGTATGGCCGCGGAATAACGGCCAGGCGCACCCCGGCCGCCTTGGCCGCCCGGTAATGGGCCAGGGCCGCGTCGCGATAACTTTCCTCCGGCCCCAGGGTCAGCGCCGTGACCAGACAGCCGGCGTTGTGCAGATAGCGGGCGAGAACCAGACCGTCCCCCCCGTTGTTGCCTTTGCCGGCCAGCACCAGCGCCTCCAGGCCGGGGCGCAGGCCGTGCTCCGCCTTGAGGAGTTCGAAGGCCGCGCGTCCGGCGTTTTCCATCAGGAGCAGCCCGGGCAGGGCATATTCCTTTTCCGCCAGGCTGTCCCAGGCGGCCGTTTCGTCCGGAGCGGGCAGGGGAGAGAACAAGGGATCGGAAATATACATGGGAGTGCCGGAATATTTCGCCGATTTTCGGGATCAGGCGTTATCCCGGCTCTCCCGCCGGGAAGGAGGGGCCGAGGGGGTGGGCATGGCCGGGCCGAAGCAGGCCCGGATCAGCTTTTCCGCGTCCAGGGATTTTTCCACCAGGGAGACTCCGGCGCGGATCTGGCAGAGATCCTGAAATTTCTGCCCGCTCATGATGCGGGACATGCGGCGGGCTATGTGGTAGCCGTCGTCTTTGGAGACAATCAGCGGGATGCCGATCTCTTCGGCCTTGGCGCGGATCAGCTCATGCGGGCCTATGTTCCCGGTCAGGATGAGGCAGGGCGCCCGGGCCTGCAGGGCGGCCAGTTGCAGATCCGCCCTGTCGCCTCCCACAATGACGGCCCGGCGCGGATTGGCCCTCAGATTCACGATGAAGCGCTCCATCTGCATGGTACAAATGATGAAGCCCTCCACCAGATTGGAGGAATTGTTGTTGCCCGCGACAATGCGCCCTTCCAGGGCATAGGCCAGATCCAGGCTGCGTATGCTGTTCAGCCTCTGGTCGTGCGCGATCATTCCCAGGGTGGGAATCCCGTTCTGCTCCAGAAAGGGAAGCAGGACACCGGCCACGGCGTTGCGGTCGGCTTCCGGAATGTCGTTTATGACCACTCCGGCCATTTTTTCGCCCAGCAGGCGGCGCATGAAGATCAGGGAGTCATAGTTGATCCCGTTGTCGTACCGCTCCACCAGAAGAACGTGCAGTTTCAGCTCCCTGGTCAGGCTCAGCGTATCCAGCCCGGCGAAGCTGCCGGAAAAGGGCGCGGCCTGGGTTCCGTTAATCAGCATGAGGTCCTTGCCCTCGGCTATGCCGGAGTAGGCTTTTTTTACCGCTTCCAGATTGCGCCCGGCATGGCCGTGGTCCCGCGTCGCCGGCAGGGAAGTCCAGGAAGGGATCATCACCGGGGTCAGATCTTCCGGCAGGGCGTCCTGTCCCAGCACTTCCTGCACGGTCAGGGCATAGGCGTCGCCGTTGCCGGCTTCCACCCGCTTGAGGACGGCTCCCAGAGGCTTCATGTAGCCTGTTCTGTAGCCGCGTTTGCGCAGAATAACGCCCAGAGAGCAGGCAAGAAGGGTTTTCCCGGCTCTGGGTTGGGTGGATATGATATACAAGCCCGGCATGAGCCCCCTCCTCGTCAGATTCCGTCTTTTTCCAGTGCCAGCAGGGCGCTGCGGGCGATTTCCAGTTCTTCGTTGGTGGGAATTATCAGAACCTGCACTTTGGAGTCATCCTTGCTGATGCGGCGGGCCTCCGGAGAACGAACGGAGTTCTTGGCCTGGTCCAGGGAGACTCCCCATCTTTCCAGCCCCTGCAGGCACTTCTGGCGCAGTTCGGAGTCGTTTTCGCCTATGCCGGCGGTAAAGACCAGAGCGTCGGTGCGCCCCAGGCAGGCCCACAAGGCGCCGATCTGCCTCCGTATGCTGTAGCAGAGCATTTCAAAAGCCAGCTCGGCCCGCGCGTCGCCTTTTTCTCTGGCGGCGTGCACGTCGCGCAGGTCGTTGAGTCCGCAGATGCCCTTGAGCCCGCTTTCTTTGTTCAGTATGCGGTCGATTTCGGCCGGGGCGTAGCCTTTGGCGGCCAGAAAGGGTATTATGGCCGGGTCTATGTCGCCGCAACGCGTCCCCATGAGAGGACCGGGCAGGGGAGTGAGGCCCATGGTGGTGTCTATGCTCTTCCCGCCCTGAACGGCGGTCAGGGAACAGCCGTTGCCCAGGTGGCAGGTGATCAGGTTGAGATTTTCCGGAGGGAGGCGCAGGAATTCGGCCGCCTTGCGGCTGACGTACTTGTGCGAAGTTCCGTGAAAGCCGTAACGGCGTATTCCGAAATCGGTATAGAACTTTTGCGGCAGTCCGTAACGGAAGGCTCTGGGCGGCATGGTGGAATGAAATTCGGTATCGAACACGGCCACGGAAGGGGCGTGGGAACAAAAGGTCTGGGCCACTTCAATGCCCTGCAGGCAGGCCGGGTTATGCAGAGGAGCCATGGGGACGAGAAGGCGGATTTTTTCCTTTTCCTCTTCGCCCACCACGCAGGCGCGGGTCAGTAGTTCTCCCCCGTGCACTACGCGGTGTCCTATGGCTTTGATGTCCTCCACTCTGGAGATGGAGCCGTGCTCGGGGTGGGTGAGCATAGCCAGCACGGCCTGGAAGGCGGCGCTGTGATCCGCGTAGGAATCCTCCTTTTTGAAACTCAGGCTTTCGCTTCCCGCGTATTTTTTATGGGAAAAAGGGCTTGAGGATTCTCCAATGCGTTCCACCAGGCCGGAGCAGAGAGGTTTGCCCGTATCCATGTCGAGAAGCTGATATTTAAAAGAAGAACTTCCGCAGTTTACTACTAAAACGATCATGTTTTTTCCTGAGGTAAAAGGTATGTGTTTCCGCCTATTTTACGCGCCGGAAAGGCACGCCCGGCGTTTTTTCGCCGTCTTCCGTCAGAATCAGCCGGTCGTCGCCTTCAAAGGTGATGACCAGGGTTTCCTCGTCATCCTTGATCAGCACCAGGGTTTCGCCCGCATCGGAAACGATGGCGAAGGGCGAAGTCTCGTTTTCTTCCGCCGCGCTCAGGACGAGGATTCTGTCTTTGGCCGCGACGGAAAAGCCTATGGCCGCAAAAATCTCCCGCAGCATATCCAGTTCTTTTTCGTCCCCGATGCCCGGCCTCATTAATTCGATGGCGCTCTCGGCATCGCATTGCCAGTAGCCGTCCAGTCTTTCCAGATTGTCCGCGGCCAGCGCCCGCGGGGAGAGAAGAATCAGGGAGAAGAAGGCTGTCCGGATGTATTTTTTCATCAAAACGTATATCCTCTTTTTGCGGCGCTCAGGCAGATATACAACAGGAACAGGCATCATAACAAGAGCGCGCGGCGCGGATCGGTTTTTTCAGGGCGCTCCGCCCGCGCGCAGAATGCAGGCTTGCAGGGTATTGCGCAGGAGCATGGCTATGGTCATGGGGCCTATTCCTCCGGGCACGGGAGTGATGGCCCGCACTTTGGGCAACAGGGCGTCAAAGTCGCAATCGCCTTTCAATCCCAGATCGGTGCGGGTTATGCCTATATCCACCACCACGGCTCCTTCCTTCACCATATCCGCTTTCAGCCATTGCGGCCGTCCCAGCGCCAGGAAGATGAAATCCGCCCGCAGGCATTCCTTTTTTATATCCGGAGTATGGGAATGGCAAAGGGTGACCGTGGCGTTGCCCTGGGGCCCGTCGGCTTCGAGCATGAGCGCCAGGGGTTTGCCCACGATGTTGCTGCGTCCCACCACCACGGCTTTTTTGCCCTGGGGGGAGAGGCCGTGGAGCCGCAGAAGCTCCATTACTCCGGCGGGGGTGCAGGGGCGGAGTCCGGGCAGCCCGAGAGCGAGGCGTCCCATGTTCTGCGGGTGAAAGCCGTCCACATCCTTGGAGGGGGCTATGCGTTCGAGCAGTTTCAGACTGTCCAGTCCTGGGGGCAGGGGCAACTGTATGAGTATGCCGTCCACCTCCTCCCTGGCGTTAAGCTCGTCCACCAGCCTTTCCATCTCCGCTTGCCCGAGGGAGGCGGGAAGTTCGTAAAGCAGGGAACGGCAGCCCGCTTCCGCGCAGGCTTGCCGCTTGTTGCGCACGTAAATCCGCGAGGAAGGGTCGTCTCCGGCCAGGATTACCGCCAGGCCGGGCTCCCGCCCGAGAAGGGGGCGGAGGTTTTCTACCTCCTCCCGCAAGCGCGCGCGTATTTTCAGAGCCGCGGCCTTTCCGTCCAGTATCATCATGATTCTCCGGGGCAGGTTCTATAGTTCCGTTTTATTCCAAAGGCAGTTCCACCGTGAACAGCGTGCCGCCGTTCTCCAGGCTGGAGACGCGCGCATAGCCGCGGTGGGCGGTAATGATGGAGCGGACTATGGTCAGCCCCAGTCCGGTTCCGCCCTTTTTGCGCGAAAAATAGGGTTCGAACAGGCGCGCGCGCTCCTCGTCCGTAAGCAGATCCGGTCCGTTATCGCCTATTTCAACGCGCAGGAGGCGCAGCGTCTTGTCGGCGCGCGCCTTTACGAAAACCGCGGGGTGTTCCGTCTTGTCCAGGGCCTCGGCGGCATTGGTGAAGAGGTTGAGGAAGGCGCGGTACAGGGCGGTTTCATCCATGCTCAAATCCGGCAGATCCACGGGGAGATCGATTTCCCAGCGTATGGCGGGAAAACTGCCCTGGAACATGTTGAACAAGTCGGTGAGTATGGGTTCCAGGCGTCCGCGTTTCAGCCTGATTTCCGGCATTTTGGCGAAGGAGGAGAACTCCTGCACCATATCCTGCAATTGTTCCACCTGCCGCACGATGAGCTGGGTGCTCTGGATCAGCACGGGATCCCGCACCGTGCCGGCAAATCTCTTTTCCAGGCGCTGGGCGGAAAGCTTGATGGGGGTGAGGGGATTTTTTATTTCATGGGCTATGCGTCTGGCGACTTCCCGCCAGGCGGCCAGGCGCTGCATTTTTTCCAGTTCCGTCACGTCTTCGAAAACAGCCACCGCTCCCGAAGGGTTGCCGGGGGAAGAGGCCAGTCCGGCCACGGTGACCAGCAGGTTCAATTCACGCCCCCCGCTCTGGTAGCGCACCTGACGCTGCAAGGGAGTCCGCGGGTTGCCGGCCAGGACGGAGGCGATTGCCGCCACTGAGCGCAATTCGTTTTCATCCATGAAGTCGCGGATATGCCGCCCCAGTATTTCCTCCGGAAGCCGTCCCAGAATCTGGCAGGCCGCCCGGTTGGCTTTGGTGATGTTCCAGCCGGCGTCAAAAGAAATGACTCCGGCCGCCAGATTGTCCAGCACGGTTTCCACATACTGGCGCTGCTGATCCAGCACCAGGTTCTGCTGGCTGAGGAGAGCGTTGGTTTCCGTCAATTCGCGGCGTTTGTCAATGATTTCCAGGGCCATGCGGTTGAAGGCCGTCACCAGAATGCCCATTTCGTCGCTGGAATTATCCTCAATGCGCACGTCTTCCTCGCCACTGGCCAGTTTCTCCGTGGCGTTCACCAGGGCCGCGACGGGTTCCGTGATGCCCTTGACCGCCTTGAAGGCGAACCAGATGATGGAAAGCATGATGAGAGCGGTGAGTATGCTCAGAGTGAGGTAAAGCATGGCCTTGAGGTGGCTTTTCAGATTGTTTAACTGCTTGTACTCGTTGGAACCCCTGCTTATAAGATCGAGTTTTTTCTGGAAATCCTGTCCCAGTTCCTCGCCCAGCGCCAGATAGCCGCCGCTGCCGCCGCTTATGGGGAGCAGACCGTACATGAAATCGCCGTGGTCGGTTTCGTTTATGTAGTAAGCGTAACCTTGGGTTGGCAGGTCCTTCCAGTTGATTTTTTCTTTGACGGAAGGCCAGGAGTTGGCGATTCCCGGGCTCGGGCGCCAGTTGCGCTCAAATTTTTCGCTGTCCAGAAAGCCGACCAGCGCCAGGTTGTATTCTTTGCTTTTGCCCGTCAGGTGCGCGTCCATCTGCGGGCCTCCCCAGATGTAGCCGTGAGCGACTATTTCCCGCAGGATATTTTCGCCCTGCCCGCGCAAACGCTTGCCGGCCGCGGAGATAAAGCCGCCGGCGAGTTCGGTGGCGGCGTCCATGGAGCTTTCGATCTGGCTTTTAAACCAGAAATCCACTGAAAGTTTGACAAACTGGGCTGTCACCAGAAACATGATCAGGCAGGGGACCATGGTCATGGCCACAATAGCCAGCGTCAGGCGGGTCTGCAGGCGCGATCCTATAATCCGCTGCTTGCGCTCCAGCAGCATCTTGGCGGCGTTGCGCAGCACCACAAACAGTATGCCCAGAAGCAGAAGGGCGTTCAGGTTGAAAAGGGCGAAGAAGACAACGGAACCGGAGCCCGTGTATTGAAGCTGGATGAAGATCAGCACAAGCGTCACGGCGAATACCGCCGCCGCTATGGCGAGTTCGCGCTGCCGCCGCCGGCGTTCCGGGGAGGAGTCTTCCCCGCTTTTCAGCAGGAGGCGCGCCCGGAAAAGCATACGCTTCAGAAAGGGCGCCAGGGCGCGTCCGCGCGTTTCATTCCGGGAGGGAACCATCTTGCACCGCGTATTTCAGGACAATATGCTCCGGTTCAACCACATCCCTGGTCCAGAACATCAGGGTCCGCTCCAGCCAGACCGGGACTTCCGTGCGTTTGAGGGTGAGGTTCATGTCCACCAGATATTCTTCTTCTTTCTCAAAAAGCGAGCTTTCCAGCAGAGGAAATTCCAGCTTTTTCCAGGTTCCGGCCAACAGGCGGCGTAAAAGCTCGTCCCGGAATACCTGGCTGTTGCCCGACAGAGTGAGCCTGAATTCACGGGTCAGGGGATCGTGGCGGAGCTGGGAGGAAAAGGAGAGTTCCGCCATTTCCTCGTTGAACCAGAAGAAGCGTTTTCTCTCCACGCTCACTTCCACTTTCAGCTCCAGGTTTACGCCTTCCCGCAGGAGGTCGCCCAGGCTGTCTTCATTATCCACGCTCAGGGAGAGGGCAAGATACAAGATTCCTTCCCGTTCCGCAATCCGGGGGGGATCATAGGCAAAGCGTTCCGGCGCGGCCGCCGCGCCGGGAGAGCAAAGCCAATAGAACAGAAGGGCCGTCAGGCAGATCGGCAGGAAAATTCTGCCGGCCGGGAAGAAGCTGTTCCGTTTCTTTTCGGCGGAGTATGCGGTCATTGAAAAATATTTTTCGTCGTAAATTTGTCTTTGCGCGCAGTGAACTGAACCTTGTCTGCAAGATGCTCCAATTCCGAGCTTAAAGCAAGGGAAAGGGAAGCGGACTTCAGGCTTTGAGCCGGGTGCGTATGCAATCAGCGGGGATCACGCTGGCCAAGTGGATACACTCCGGAGTGAGCAAGGATCCGCGGAGTACGCATTTGAAGATGCACGGCAAGGTTTTCGACCTCTCGGAAGGGCTTTACGATCCGGCGGTGGGGCGCAAGATTCAGCCGGGAGAGCTTATCAACTGCCGTTGTTCCAAGGCTCCGCTGGTGCCGGGTTTCGCGCGGGATGAACGGGATCGGGCCGCCTATGAGGCGGCCACTCGTCTTTGGCTATTTGATGGCATAACAGACCGCTGAGGCCAAAGACTTGCTGGAATAAAAAGGGGTTTGTTCACCTGAGGTTTGGACAGCAAAGCGGCTTAAATTGGTATTGACCGC
>JAISOL010000067.1 GCA_031275645.1 Deltaproteobacteria bacterium | reverse complement strand
GCGTCTGCCCAACTACCTCACTTGGCGGCGCTTACATGAATGTCCCCTTATTTCACCTCAAGACTGGCTTCAGGCAATCATAAAAGGGAAAATACACACTAAACGCAACTAGAGCCTATATTTTCCTTTTGTTAGGATAAATATATTCAGTTATTTTAGGAATGTACATAAAAACGTTTTGATAGAGGAGAAAAAGTTTATGTTTAAAAAGGTTTTACGAGTTATTTTCTTTCCAATTTATTGAATGAGTGATGTAAGAAAAGAATTAATACTAACTAGAAAGTTACTAATTAATCTTATTTTTGTAATTTGTGATAGAACTTGAAACGATTCTGATGAATATAAGTTAAAATTGAAAAAACACATTTTATTGAGTCTCGGACTTATGGATAAAGATACTCATGAAATTTTTGAAGAACTTGAAAAGAAACTAGGAATACATTAATCTGAAAATGGATCATTTATTTTTAGGAATGTACATAAAAACGTTTTGATAGAGGATAAATTTATTATGCTGAAAAGAAACATAAATGAAAATAAGACAAGACAACCTATAGATATTTCAGATGGAGTATGTACAGATTATTTTCAAAAGAAAACTACTTGACTCAAAAATGGTATTTTTATCCCTTACAGACTAATGATAGATAATGCAGAAGAATTTAAATCTGATTTGAAAACATTTCTTGACAAATATTTTCCTGGTTATACTTCTAGAGATAAGGACTCTTGCTAATGTAATGAGATCTGTCTTCAACCCATTTAAGAAGCAGTGGAAGGATTCATGGTTACACTCTCCTGTTGGTCAGGAGATAGCAGAATTTTTATAAAATGACAATGTTATTGAAATTGTTTGATATTATTTTCGGAGACAGGTATACTAGATTGTATAACAGAGCAAAATTCTTTAAACAGTCAGGTTCGCGCCCAGCAGGAACTGCATGCTGCCTTCGGCGCCGTTGAAATTGCCCAGCAGGGAACTGTAGCCCGCGCCCTTGCTGGAAGCGGCTTCCATAAAAATGTTCACGGCCTGGGCGCCCAGATCGGCCAGGGCCGCCTGCTGCCGCAGGCGGGGAGAGAGGCTTTGCCCGGCTCTTTCAATATTGCCCAGAGCCTGGATATACAGGAACTGCTCTTTCAGTTCCGGGTTTTCCGCGAACAGGGTTTCCAACTTCTCTTTCAGCGCCGGCTCCTGGCTGAGAATTTCGATTTCTCCTTCCGGCGTGGCCGCCAGCTGGAAGTCATCGCATTCCGTGACCCCCAGCAGGAACAGGCCGCCCTGCACCTGGAGGGTGAAATTTTTTTCCAGCTCGGCGCGGTATTCCCGTACCCGCTCAAAGGTGACCGGGCCGCCGCTCCTGCTTTGCAGCTCCTCCAGCGCCCGTTTCATGGCCTCCTGCCCCGGCCCGCTCAGCAAGTCCGCTCCGTAGGCGGCATAGGCGCTGTTGCGGGCCGACTGGGTCAACAGGGAGCTCCGGGGGCTGTTTTCATCCTCTTCCGCCGGCGTGGCGATAAAGTCGGTCAGGGACATATGATAGGCATTGATGGAATTAACGGACATTTTGTCCTCCGTAAAAGTTTTATGGAATTTTTTGCCGCTTTTTCGGGCGGCGGAAGGCCACAAGGAATACTGCATAAGCTGTGCCACCTTCGCCCCGCTCCCGGCAGTGATAAGCATGGACTAGGCTTGTAAAAAGGATTATATTCAGGGAGAAATCATGGCAGAAGCTGTACATAAACGGAAAGGCCCGTCTGAGGCGGGCGGGGAAGAGTTCCGGAGCGGGGTTATGACTTTTGACGACCCGCGGCTGGCCAATGCCCTTTTCGGCCCTCAGGGACGAAACCTGCGCCGCCTGGAGGAGCTTTCCGGCCTGCGCATCCGGACGCGCGGGACAACTCTGGGACTGGAGGGGGAGGCGGGGACGGAAGCGAGGGTGGAGAACCTTCTGCGGCAGTTTTACGGACTGTTGCAGGCGGGGACGCGCCTGGAGGCGGAGGATTTTGAGCAGGCCTACGCCCTGCTTCTTCAGGATGCCGGGCAGGATTTGGGGCAGATTTTCAAGGAAGCGCTTTTCGTCCCGGCCTTCCGCCGCGGCCTTGCCCCCAAAAACCTCCGGCAGCGCGCCTATATCGCGGCTTTGCGCTCCTTTCCTCTTGTCTTCGGAGTGGGGCCGGCGGGCACCGGCAAGACCTATCTGGCGGTGGCGGCCGCCTTATCCATGTTGCTGGCCAGAAAGGTCAGGAGGATAGTTCTTACCCGTCCGGCAGTGGAAGCAGGGGAGAACCTCGGCTTTCTGCCGGGAGATCTGGCGGAAAAGGTGGACCCCTATCTCCGGCCTCTTTACGACGCCCTGGGGGATCTTCTGGATGCGGACAGGGTTTCGGACATGTTCGGGAGCGGCCTGCTCGAAATCGCTCCCCTGGCTTTTATGCGCGGACGCACTCTCAACGACTCCTTCATCATTCTGGATGAGGCCCAGAACACCACCCGGGCGCAGATGAAAATGTTTCTCACGCGCATGGGGGAAGGTTCGCGCATTGCCGTCACCGGCGACATCACCCAGATAGATCTGCCCGCGCGCGACGGAGAGGTTTGTTCCGGGCTTGTTCACGCCCTGCGCCTGCTGCGGAAAGTGGAAGGCATAAAAACGGTCTTTTTCAGCAAGGAAGATGTGGTCCGCCATCCCCTGGTCGCGCGGATAGTGGAAGCCTATGACTCAGAAAAAGACGCTTCCTGACCTGCCGGGCGGGCCGCTGCAGAAAGCCGCCGCTTTTCTGCGGCGCGGGCGGGAAAGCTCCGGCTTCCTGGCTTTTCTGGGGCTTCTGGCCCTGGTTTCCTTCACGGTCACCTTTGAGTGGAGGCAGGATCAGCGTCCCTATGTGCAGGGAGAAGTCGCCGTTGCCGACATCATGGCGGATCACGCCTTCAGCGTCCAGGACCCTGTGGCCACCAAGGCCAGACGGGAAGCCGTGGAAAAGGCGCAGCCTCTGATCTGCATCCTGAATACGGAGCCTGTGGACGCCATGCACACGCGCATAAAGGATTGGTTTCTGGAAGCCAAGCGGGCGGAGGGAGACCCCGGAGCGCTCGAAAGTTTGCGCCTGACGGTTTCCGATGCCCTGGGAGACGAATTGAGCGTCCGTCTTTTTTCCCTTATGGCGGATCAGAATTTTCAGACTCTGCTCGGCAACGTCATGCTCCCCTGGGCGGAAGCGCGCCTGCGGGCCGGGGTGGTGCCGGATGCGCGCAAGCTCGCCGGATACAGCGGCGGCGTTATTGTCCGCGATCTCAAGACCGGGCAGGAAACCCTGTTCCAGGACAGCTTGAGCATTCCGGACATCAAGGATTTTCTGCTGGATCTGGAATGGGAGGCGCGTTCCCAGCCGGCCGGCGTCCAGGCCAAACGCCTGATTCCCCTCCTTTTGGGGAATCTGGCCGAGCCCACTCTGACCCTGAATGAAGAGGATACGCGCCGGAGAGCGGCGGCGGCGGCGGAAGCCGTGGCTCCGGTGGTGCAGCGGGTGGAGAGGGGCGAAATCATCGTGCGCCAGGGAGAAAGGATTGACGCGGAGCAAGTGGTCAAGCTGAACGCCCTGTGGGGGCGCGACGAGGATCGCTTCAAACCTCTCCTGTTCCTGGGCACCTTCGGCCTGGCCGTGCTGATCTGCCTGGGGATGTTTTTTCCCCCTCCCGGGCGGCGCTTCAGCCCGGAGAGGCAGAAAGACATGCTTTTCATCGGCTTTCTGGCGTTTTTCACAGTGTTGCTGGCCAACGCCTTTTCTTTTGTCGGGCTGGCTCTGGGAGCGTACCATACGGCCTTTGCCGGCGGCTCCCAGGTTTTTGCCGTGCCCGTGGCCGGGGCCATAGGCCTCAGTTGCCTTACTCTGGGCGACAGGCACAAATACGCCGTTGCCATGCTGTTTTCCTTTTTTTGCGCCGGCGCGGGCAACGGCGGCATAGCCCTGTTTCTGTTCTATTTTATGAGCGGCCTGTTCTGTACCTGGCTGATCCTGGACTGCCGGAGCCGCAAGGAAGTGGTCTGGGCCCTTTTGCCGCTGAGCGGAGGCTTTTTGTCCCTCTGGCTGATGTACAGCTTTCTGCAGGGAGGAGTGGAGCGTTTTCCGGCGGAGCTTCTGCCTCTGTTCATGGGGGCTTTTCTTTCCGTGATCGTGATTTTTGCCCTCGCCCCCCTGGGAGAGTTTTTTTTCGGTTTCACCACCCGTTTTGTGCTCATGGAACTGCTGAATCAGGAGCACCCCCTGCTGCGCCAGCTTATGCTCGAGGCGCCGGGAACTTTTCATCACTCCGTCATCGTGGCCAATATGGTGGAATCGGCGGCCAAGGCCATAGGCGCGCACAGTCTGCTGGCCAAGGTGGGGGCGCTTTACCACGACATCGGCAAAACGGACAAGGCCGAGTATTTTATAGAAAACCAGTTTCAGGGCGATAACCCGCACGACAGGCTTACCCCGGCCATGAGCGCCCTGGTGCTGATCTCGCACGTCAAGCGGGGAGCGGAGCTGAGCCAGCAGTACAAACTGGGAAGCGAGGTCACCGATATCATTGTCCAGCATCACGGCAACAGTCTGGTCCGCTATTTTTACCACAAGGCCAGCCTTCTTGATCCCGGCGTGCGGGAAATTGATTTCAGCTATGCCGGGCCAAGGCCGCAGAGCCGCGAAGCCGCCCTGGTCATGCTGGCCGACGCGGTGGAGGCTTCCAGCCGCACCCTGGCCGATCCCACTCCCAGCCGCATAAAAATGCATGTGCGGAACATCATCAGGGGAATGTTGGCCGAGGGGCAACTGGACAGCGCCGAGCTGAACTTCAGGGAGCTGGATCTGGTGACGGAAAATTTCGTGCTGCTTCTGACCGGCATTTTTCACAAGCGCATTGAGTATCCGGGCAAGCTTTCCCCTAAGCCCGGCCTGGATATCCCGCCGGCGCCAGAACCGGCCGGGGATCCCGAAAAGGATTATCATGCCGCCCAATGGATTGTGCGGGAAAAAGACGCTTCCCGGCGGGCTCCTTCTTCCGCGGGCGGAAAAAAGCCGTCCGCTCCGGCCGGACATGCCGCGGAGCCCGCGCGGCGGAAGGCTTCCGCTCCTTTCGTCCGGGCGCTCGCCCCAAGTCCCCGCGGAACTCCCGCCCGCCTTCGGCGGCGCGGCAGCCCGCCTGGCGGAGTCATCCGGCGTATGGAGCCGGATGCGGATTGAAACATGAAAATCAGCGTCAGCGCTTCCGCCGGGATAGTCTGGCTTTCGCCCTTTACTCCCGCGGAACTTGAGTCTTCCCTGGCCGTTATGCTGGAGCGTTTCGGAGAGGCCGGAGCGGAGGCGGGCCGGGCCCGCCTTGAACTGGCCCTGCTGGACGACGGGGCTATGGCGGAACTGAACATGGACTATCTGGGCTGCGCCGGGCCCACCAATATTCTTTCCTTCCCTCCGGCCTCTCCTTTCCGCCGGGAGGAGGCGGAGCCGGATCTGGGCGGAATGGCCCTTTCTGTGGAGACTGTTCTGCGGGAAGCCATGCTTTACGGGCAGGAGCCGGCTTTTTACACCCTGAAGACGCTGGCGCACGGGCTGGCGCACCTGCTGGGGCATGTTCACGGGGAGGAGATGGACAGCCGCGCCGAGGGCGCCGCCCGCGCCGCCCTGGAGCGCCTGCGCGCCGGAGGGTATTGTGCCTGAACTGTTCGCCTCGCTCCTGCAGGCGCTGGCGGAGGAATTTTCCTGGGTCTCCCTGCCCTCGGCCTGGGCCGGGCTTTTCGCCCTGGTCACCATGGAAGTGGTGCTGGGAGTGGACAACCTGGTCTTCATCGCCATTCTGGCCAACCGCGCGGAGCGTAACCTGCGGGACAAGGCCAGGATAAGCGGCCTGATCCTGGCCCTGGCTTTGCGCATAGTCCTCCTTCTGGCCATGTCCTTTGTGATCAGGCTTACCCGGCCTCTGTTGGGCTCTTTTTCCGGCCGGGACATACTCTTTATTCTGGGCGGCATTTTTCTGCTCTACAAGGCCACCTCCGAGCTGCACGAACGCCTGGAGGCGACCCCGGTGGAGGTGAGCGGTGCGCACGCCTCTTCCGGCTTCTGGGCCGTGGTGGCCCAGATCATGGTGCTGGACGCGGTGTTTTCCCTGGATTCGGTCATTACCGCCGTAAGTATGGTGCAGCACCTGAGCATAATGATCCTGGCGGTGAGCATAGCCATAGGCCTGATGCTTCTGGCCTCCGGCCCCCTCACTTCCTTTGTGGGCGCTCACCCCACAGTGGTGGTGCTCTGCCTGAGTTTTCTCCTGCTCATCGGCTTCAGCATGGTGGCGGACGGTTTCGGCATCCATGTGCCCAAGGAATATCTGTATGCCGCCATAGGTTTTTCCGTGCTTATCGAAGTCTTCAACCAGATCGGAAGCTTCAACTACCTCAGGCGCCAGTCCATGCGTCCGCTGCGCGCCCGCACCACCGAACTCATCTTGCGCCTTATGGGAGAGAGGGGGGAGCAGAACAGTCTGCTCGTCCGCGACCGGGCCGGACAGGCCTCTTTTTTGCCTGCCGGAGCCGAAGGCATAGCCGGAGAGGAAAGCAGCATGATCAGCGGGGTGCTTTCCTTGGGAGAACGCTCCCTGCGCAGTCTGATGACCCCGCGTAACGAAATACGCTGGATCAACATTGAAAGCAGGCCGGAAAAGCTGCTCCGCTATGTTCTGGCCGAGCCGCACAGCCACTACCCGGTGTGCGGAGGGCGTCTGGATGAGCTACTGGGAGTGGCCAGAGGCGCGGATATTCTGGAAAGTCTGCACCGCGGGGAGGAGCCGGCTTCATTTTCCGGATTGCGCACGGCCACGACGGCGCCGGAAAGCATGGACGCCATCCGCCTGCTCCGGCTCATGCGCGGAGCCGCGGGCAACATGGTCATTGCCGTGGACGAGTTCGGTTCGGTATCCGGTCTGATTACCCCGGTGGATCTTTTTGAAATCATCGCCGGAGAATTCCGCTCCGGAGACGAAAAGCCGGATATAGCCAGAAACGACGACGGCACTCTGCTGGTGAGAGGGCAGGCGGATCTGCATGTGCTGGAAAAATACCTGAATATGGAGGAACTGTTGCCCCCGGACAGCGATTACGGCACGGTGGCCGGATTGCTGCTGGATAATTTCGGGCACCTCCCCGAGCCTGGAGAAGTTCTGGAACACCGGGGACTGCGTTTTCTGGTGGAAAAGGTTTCAACCCGCCGCATTGAGGAAGTGCGCGTTATTCCCCTGCCCCGGACGGAGCCCGGATAGAAGGGAAAGGAGGCTCTCGCCCCTGCCGGGAGGAGAGGCGGTCGCCGCAGGTTGAGCGAGAAAAAATTTTCTCCCAGGTGATGGTTGATCCTGATGCTTCGGGGAAACAGCCGCAGGTACGACTCCTGCAGAGCGTTGGCCGGGGTCGCCGTCACGGACCGGGAATCCTTGGCTATTTCCCGCGCGGCCTCGCTGTCCAGACCGAGAAGGGCATAGTCCAGGGCAAACACGATCAGGGCCGGAGAGGCCGCCGCCTCGTCCGGCAGAACGGCCCCCCGCAAGCTGGAGGAGCCCGGAATTCCGCCGTCCGTGGAGAAAAGGACGCATACCCTGGGGATCAGGTCCCGAAGCTGGTCGGGCCCGGCAAGCTCGCGCCACCCTGGGGGCAGGGGCAACACATAGCCCGCGGCCTCATCCCGCAGGACAACAACGGATGGAGCCCCTTCCCCGGCATACGGGCAGAAGGGAAAGAACATCTGCGATATGAAAATGAAGATGAAGAAAGTGAGCCGTAGGCGCACCGGAAGGTTCCTTGAAGCTCTCGATTACCGGTTTGAACGCCAGGAGTATGGCGCAGGCGATGGCCGCGACCATGGCGATTTCCACGGCCCAGAGACCCCGCATGGGAAGCCACGGAGATGTCTATGGGCGCTTTGAGGCCGGGAAAGTTCAGGGAGTACTCCTTGCCGAACATGTTGGGAACGCCGTACTTGGTCATCAGATAGTTCACCACTCCCACCAGAACCAGGGGGATAATGGCGATTTGCCACGGGGGCAGCTTCTGCCTGGGATCCAGCGGCGCCGGCTCCTGGAGAAGCTCCACGCCGCTGCTGTAGGTTTCTCCCGCGGCGGCGGCCTTTTTCTGCAGACGCATGAAATAGGCCATGCCCAGCGCGAAGACGAACAGACCGCCGACTATGCCGAGAAAAGGCGCGGAATAGGCGTCGGTATTGAAGAAGGATGTGGGAATGATGTTCTGGATTTGGGGGGAGCCGGGGAAACAGTCCATGGTGAAGGTGATGCCGCTCAGCCAGATGGCCCCGGGAATCAGCCGTTTGGGAATGACGGCCAGCTTGAACATTTCCGCAAGGAACTCATACGCCATTCCATTGGGAGCTATTCCTTCGAATCTCTGCCCACAGCCAGTCCCGTTTACCGGGAGGCCAAGATCATGGCCCAGCGATTCGCCCCCAACGACCTGCCCATTCTTCCGCAGGGAGAGACGGGGGTGGGCAAGCCGGAGAACGCGCCGCCGGAGTGATTTCAAAATGAAATTGCTCCGGAAACTCGAAAAAAAAAACTTGACAAGAGGATCGGCTTCTTCGTAAGGTGCGCTGGTAAAACATTTGTGAGCGCAGCATGAATTTTTCTCTCCCTGTCTCCTGGCGACTTTCCTTTAATCTGCCCGTTTATTACGGCTTTTATTTTTTTGGGAAGTCCTGCGGCGTCGGGGATACCGCTGTGTAAGCACAGGCGAAAGAGTGTCAACCAGGGCCGCAGGCGAATACGCCGGCGGCCCTTTCGTTTGCGCCCGCCGGCGGAAGAGGGCGGTTCAGGGGATGGTTGGCCCGGCGCTGTAATCCGGAAGGCCCCTTTCCTAAATCTGAGGTGGATATCATGCAGGAAGGCAAATTGATCCGGCTGGAAAGGATTTTTAACCGCAACACGCGTAAAAGCATAGTGGTGCCGATGGATCACGGCGTTTCCGTCGGCCCGCTTGAGGGCCTGGAGAATATGACCAGAGCCGTCAACGAAGTGGCGGAAGGGGGAGCCAACGCCGTGCTGGGGCACAGAGGGCTGATCCGCTGCGGGCACCGCAAGGGCGGGAGGGATATAGGGCTGATTTTTCACCTTTCTTCCAGCACGGAGCTCTCTCCGGCTCCGAACCGCAAAACTTTGAGCGCCACGGTGGAAGACGCTCTGCGCTACGGAGCGGACGGGGTTTCCATCCATGTAAATCTGGGCGACGACAACGAGGCGGAAATGCTGGCCGATTTCGGGCGCGTCGCCCACAGCGCCGAATCCTGGGGCATGCCTCTCCTGGCTATGGTTTACGGGCGCGGCCCGAAAATCCGCGATCCCCTGGCCCCGGAAATAGTCGCCCACTGCGCCCGCGTGGGCGCGGAACTCGGCGCCGATGTGGTCAAGGTTCCCTATACCGGAGATCTCGACAGTTTCAATTTTGTCATTGAATCCTGCTGTATCCCGGTACTCATAGCCGGCGGGCCCAAGGCCGGAACCACCCTGGATTTCCTCAACATGGTCAGCGACGCCATGAAAGCCGGAGCCAGCGGTTTGTCCGTGGGCCGCAACGTCTTTCAGCATCCCGACCCGCGCCGGCTCATGTCGGTGCTGACCAGGATCGTACATGAAAATATGAGCGTGCAGGAAGCCTTGCAGTGTGCTGGCGGAGAGGTGTGATCCATGCGGAAAGTCTTTTTCAGGGCCGTGCCCTTTGTCAAGGAAGAAGTGACTCTGGCCCTGGAAGCCGGCGTGTCCGGGCTGATTCTCCCAGGAGAGGACATGGCGGCGGCTTCCTCCCTGGCCCGCTGTGAAGTGGCGGACAGGGCCGAGCTTGCCGAGATCTACCTGTCTTCCCGGGAGGACGAGGCCGAGGCCGCCCGGCTGATGCGGCAGGGACGCATGGTTGTCTTAGGCCGGGGCTGGGAAGTCATTCCGGTGGAAAATCTTCTGGCCAGGGAGGAAATTTCGGGCAAAGCCGGGCGTCTGGCCCTGGAAGTGGCTTCTCCGGAGGAGGCCGCGCTGGCCGCGGGCATTCTTGAGCGCGGCGTGGAAGCCGTTGTGGTCGGCCGCGAAAATCTGGCCGCGCTTAAAGGCATTGTGGAAGGCGTCAATTTTTCCGGCCTTTCTCTGGAACTGAGCGAGGCCGTGGTGACGGAAATAATTCCGGTGGGCATGGGGCACAGGGTGTGCGTGGATACCCTTTCCCTGCTTGCGACCGGCCAGGGCCTGCTTACCGGCAATTCCTCGGCTTTTGCCTTTCTGGTCAACGCGGAAACCGAGCGCAACGAATACGTCGCCTCCCGTCCTTTCCGCATCAATGCCGGAGCCGTACACGCCTATGTGCTGGCCCCCGGCGATCGCGCGCCCTATCTGGAGGAACTGCGCGCCGGGATGGAGGTGCTGATTGCGGATCATAAAGGGCGCTGTTCCATTGCCGTGGCGGGAAGAATCAAGGTGGAAAGGCGCCCCATGCTGCTTGTCCGGGCCAGATCCGGAGATCTGGAAGGCTCTATTTTTCTGCAGAATGCGGAAACCATCTGCCTGGTCCGGCCGGGGGGCGCGGCTGTCAGCGTGGTCAGGCTCCTTCCCGGCGATACGCTGCTCTGCCGCCTTGACAGCGCGGGACGGCATTTCGGCATGCGCATCACGGAGGAAATAACAGAAGGCTGAGATGAAAGAGCAAACGGACAGGGAAAAAACGGATCTGGCGCGCCTGCGGGCATCCATTGACGCGGTGGACGCGGAAATCCTCGCCTTGCTGAACCGCCGCGCGGAATACAGCCGCGAGGTGGGAAAAATCAAGAGAGAAACGGGCGGGCCGGTTTTTTGTCCCGCCAGGGAAAAGGAAGTGCTGGACCGCCTTGCCGCCGCCGCCTCCGGCGCCCTGCCGGACGAGCATCTGCGTTCTATTTATCAGGAGATTCTCGCTTCTTCGCGCGCCTTGCAGCAGCCTTTTCAGGATTTTTTCCCGGAGGAGCCCGGGGATCCGGTTCCCTTCCGGGGAGAGGGCGAAGAAGAAGCTTCGGGCGCGGCCGGGAGCCTCCCCGCGGTCTGCATTGTCGGCTGCAGGGGCAAAATGGGTAATATGCTCGTCTCCGGGCTGCGCAAGGCCGGGCAGGAGGCGCGCGGTCTGGACGCGGGCGAAGAGGGGCGTATCGCGAGCGCGCTCGAGGGCAGCCGCATTGTCATCCTGTGCGTGCCGGTGGGAGGTCTGCGCCGGGCGCTGCGGGAAGTCGCTCCCTTTTTGCGCCCGGAGCAGTTGCTTATGGATATTACTTCCGTCAAGACGCTTCCCCTGCAATGGATGGAGGAGAGTTTTTCCGGCGGGGTCGTGGGCGCGCATCCTTTGTTCGGACCGTCTCCCGACCCGGAGGATATGAAAGTGGCTCTGGTGCGCGGCCGGAGGGCCGGGGATGAAGCCTGCGCCCTGGCCCAGAGCCTGTTCCGGCGTCTGGGCTGCGCCACTTTCTGGACTACGGCCCGGGAGCACGACCGCAAGGCCGGATTTGCCCAATCCCTGAATTTTACCGTGAGCGCGGCCTTTTTTTGCGCTCTGGCCAGGCAGGAGGGCATACGCCCCTTTTTGACCCCTTCTTTCAGGCGCGCCCGCGAAGCCGCGCGTAAACACCTGACCGTGGACGCCGCCATGTTCTGCGAATTCACCTCCATGAATCCGGAATTTCCCGGGGTTCTGTCGGTTTACCGCGCTTTGCTGGAGGAAGCGGCGGAGCGGGACTGCGGGGGGCTGGCCCGCCTGGTCGCCGAGGCCGCCCGCTGGTACGACGAAGAGGGCGTTTCTTCGGAAAGGGAGAAGAACTGATATGTATTACACGGTGGAAAAATCCGTCCTGGGCGGGGAGATCCGGATAACGCCCTCCAAGTCGCACACCATGCGGGCCATCCTGCTGGCTTCTCTGGCCGGAGGAGTGAGCCGGGTGCGTTCTCCTCTGCCTTCTCCCGATACTGAAGCCATGTGCGCGGCCTGCGGAGCCTTTGGGGCCGTTCTGGAGGAAAAAGAAGGGGATTTGAGCATTACCGGCGTGGGGGGCAGGCCGCGCGTGCCGCGCCAGGTGATCGACGTGGGCAACTCCGGCCAGGTCCTGCGCTTCGGCGCGGCTGTGGCCGCCCTGTTGCCGGAATACTCCGTTTTTACCGGAGACGAATCCGTCCGTTCCCTCCGTCCTATGGATCCGCTGCTGAAGGCTCTGGAACAGCTCGGAGCCTTTGCCGTATCCAGCAAAAACGACGGCTACGCCCCGATCATAATCAGGGGACCGGCCAGGCCTGGGGCCGTGGTCATGGACGGGCTCGATTCACAGCCGGTTTCAGCCGTGCTCATGCTGGCCGCCTTTCTGCCCGGACTTACTTCCGTTGCCGTGAACAATCCTGGGGAAAAGCCCTGGATTGACCTGACACTGCACTGGCTGGACAGGCTGGGGGCTTCCTGCCTTCGCGAGGGGTATACGTCTTACCGCGTACAGGGGCGCGCTCCGGAGGAGGGCGCCTATGCCCCCCTTGACTGCAGCGTGCCCGGAGACTGGAGTTCGGCCGCTTTTCCCCTGGCCGCCGCTTTGCTGACCAACTCCTCCCTGACCCTGCGCAACCTGGATCCGGACGATCCCCAGGGAGACAAGGAACTGCTGGCTCTGCTGGAGCGCATGGGCGCGCGTTTCACCCTGGATCGCCGGGCCGGGAGCGTACTGGTGCGGGCGCCGGAAGGCGGAGGCAAGCTGCGCGGCCTGGAGGCGGACGTGAACGGAGTCATTGACGCTCTGCCCATTCTGGCCGTGCTGGGCTGCTTTGCCTCAAGCCCTACCCGCCTGAGCGGAGCCGCCGCCGCCAGAGGAAAGGAGAGCGACAGGCTGGCGGCCATTACGGAGGAACTTTCCAAGATGGGAGCGCGGATCGAGGAATACCCCGACGGGCTGAGAATTTATCCCTCTGTACTGCGCGGGGCGAGGGTGGACAGCCACGGGGATCACCGCATAGCCATGTCCCTGGCCGTCGCCGCCCTGGCTTGCGGTAATGTCCGGATCGAAAACACGGCCTGCGTCGCCAAGAGCTTTCCGGGTTTTGCCGCGGCCCTGCGCTCCCTGGGCGCCTCCATTGAGGAAGGGAGCTGATGAATATCGCGCTCGTCGGCTTCAAGTCCTGCGGAAAGAGCAGCCTGGGCGCCGCCCTGGCCAGAATTGAGGGCAGAGCCTTCGCGGATACCGATGCCTGGGCGGAGGATATTTTTTTTGAGCGCCGCAAGAAGCGTCTTTCCTGCCGGGAGATTTACAGCCTGGAGGGAGAGGAAGTTCTGCGGGAACTGGAAAGCGAGGCTTTGCGGCGGCTGGCGGGGCTGGATGGAATGGTCGTGGCCACGGGCGGCGGCATTGTGCTCAGGGAGGAAAATATCCCCCTGCTGCGTCGCAACTGCCTCTGCGTCTTTCTGGATCTCCCCCTGCCGGCTCTGGAAAGGCGTCTGGAAGGCAGACCTCCCTCTCCCCTTTTCAGGGAGAAAAGCCTTGCCGCCACCTACCGGGAGCGCCGTCCGCTTTATCTGGAGGCGGCTCTTCTGCGCTTCCGCCCGGAGGAAAAAGCCTCTCCCGAGGCGAACGCCCTGGCGTTAAGGAAGCTTTGCCGGGAGTATCGCCTGGAACATGGACTTTTGTGACTGAAGCGCCTCGGGCCGGGGAAACCGGCGGCAATATTTCGGAATTTGCGGGGAAAACATGGGCAGCAACAGCTTTGGAAAGATTTTTACCTTCAGCACCTGGGGAGAGAGCCACGGCAAGGCCATAGGAGTCGTCGTGGACGGATGCCCCGCCGGCCTTCCTCTGGATGAAAGCCTGCTGCAGCGGGATCTGGATCGCCGGGCTCCCGGCTCTTCGCCCCAGGTCACTCCGCGCGCGGAAAAGGACAAGGCCAGCATTTGTTCCGGCGTCTTCGGAGGGGTGACCACGGGTTCTCCCATCAGCATCATCATTGAAAACACGGATGCGGATTCTGCCGCCTACGAGGGGCTGGCCGGGCTGCTGCGTCCGGGGCACGCCAATTACACTTACCTGGAGAAATACGGGATCTTTGATCACCGAGGAGGGGGCAGGGCTTCCGCGCGGGAAACCGTCGGGCGGGTGGCCGCCGGGGCCGTGGCCAGACAGTTGCTTGCCGGGAGCGGCGTTTCCGCCGGAGCTTTTCTCTCCGCCGTGGGGGGGTGTTCCTTTTCCGATCTTCCCTGGGACGAGGCTTTGCCCTTTGCCGCCCGCAGCCGGATTTTCGCGCCCAGCGCCGGGGCTGAGGCCGCTTTTCTGCGCATTCTGGAAGAGGCGCGCCGGGAAGGGGATTCCGTGGGCGGCCTGGTCAGTTTTGTGCTCGGAGGGGTGCCGTCCGGCCTCGGCGATCCGGTCTACGCCAAGCTGGGGGCCATGCTGGGAAGCGCTATCCTGAGCATTCCGGCCTGCAAGGGGTTTGAGCTGGGTGAAGGCTTTGCCGTCGCCTCCTTGCGCGGTTCGGCCTGCAACGACGGTTTTGAATGCTCCGACGGAAAGATCCGGCCTTCGGGAAACCGGGCCGGAGGAATCCTGGGAGGCATCAGCACGGGGCTTCCCATTTACGGGAGAGCCGCTTTCAAACCGACCTCCAGCATTTCCAGGCCTCAGCGCACGCTGGATTTACAGGGTCGGGAGGCGGAATTCAATCTGCCGCCCGGCTCCCGCCACGACGTCTGCGTGGCGGTGCGGGCGGTGCCGGTGGTGGAGGCCATGTGCCTGATCGTGCTGGCCGACGCCTGGCTGCGGAATCGTTCGGCGCGCCTGGAAGGGGAATAAGCCGTGCTTGTGGGAGTCATCCGGAAGAAGACCTTGGCGGAAGCGCTGCATCTTGTCGCCGGGCTGGACGCATCTTTGTACGACTGCCTGGAACTGCGCCTGGACGCCTGCGCGGACTTCGGCGCCGGGGACCGCGCTCCCGCCCTGGAGAGACTGCGTTCCTGCCGCCTGCCTCTGCCCGCCATTTTCACCCTGCGCCGTCCGGAAGAAGGCGGAGACTACCGGGGAAGCGAAGAGGACAGGCTGGCCTGTCTGGCCTCGCTCATGCGTCTCAAACCGGCCTACATGGATATTGAGGCTTCGGTGCCGCCCGAGCGCATCGCGGCCATTCGCGCCCTTTCTCCGGAAACCGTGGTTCTTCTTTCCAGGCATGACTTTGAAAAGACTCCGGAGTCCCTCCAGGCTGTGCTTGATTCCATGCGGGAGAGAGCCGGCGGGGTCATCCATAAAATAGCCGTGCGGGCGCGCAGCGGGCTGGACGCCTTGCGCATGCTGGCCTTCTGCCGGGAGCAGAGCAGGCGGAAAGTGCCGCTCATAGGCATAAGTATGGGAAAAGACGGCGAAAGCACGCGCATACTGGCGCCGGTGGCGCACACGGGCTTCTGCTACTGCCCCGTGGAGGAGGCTTCGGCCCCGGGCCAGTTGGACGTCCTGACTTTGCGCAACAGGTACCAGGCGCACCGTCTGAATCAGGACACGGCCGTTTACGGTCTTTTGGGCGATCCTGTGGAGCAGAGCGCGGGACATGTTTACCACAACGAGCAGAACATGCTCGCCGGGATCAACGCCGTGTATGTGAAATGGCGTATTGCCGGAGAGGAGCTGGGCGAGGCCCTGCCTCTGCTGGCGGCCTTCGGCGTGCGCGGGCTGAGTCTGACCATGCCGCTGAAGGAAGCGGCGCTGCCTCTGGCGGACTGCCTGGAGGAAGCGGCCGCGGCCATTGGCGCCGTCAACACGCTCCGGGCGGAGGAAGGAGGCTGGCGCGGCACGAATACCGACGGTCAGGGCGCTCTGGAGTCTCTGCCTCCGGATTTGGCCGGGAAAAAGCTCGTCATGCTGGGCGCCGGGGGGGCGGCCAGAGCCGTGGCCCGGGAAGCGGCGCGGCGGGGCGCGGAACTTCTGGTCTATAACCGCTCCCGGAACAAAGAGCTGCCCGGGGGAGTGACCACGAGACCCCTTTCCAGCCTGGAAGAGCTTAAAGATATGCCCTATGCCGTCATCATCAACGCCCTGCCTTTTGACGCCGATTTTTCCTTTGCCGGAATTCCCTTTCAGCCGGGCAGTCTGGCCCTGGATCTTTCCTACGGCCGGAAGAGCGTTTTTCTTGAGCTGGCCGGGGCGGCCGGCTGCCGCGTCCTGGACGGCGCGGGCATGTTCAGGGGGCAGGCCCGTCTGCAACGAAAATTCTGGGGTCTGCCTGTGGACGGCGGCGGGCCAGTTCCTTAAGCGCCGCCGCCAGAGCGTCGATCTCCTCAAAGGTGTTATAGAAGGCCAGCGAAGGGCGCACGCTCCCTTCAAGGCCGAAAAAGCGGTGCACAGGCTGAGCGCAATGGTGGCCGGCCCTGACCGCTATGCCCAGGCTGTCCAGAAATTTTCCCACAGCTTCGTTGTCGTGGCCTTCAAGAACAAAGGAAAGCGTGCCGGTTTTCCGCGCGGCTGTTCCCAGTTGGCGCAGCCCTGGCACTTTCGCGAGTTCCCTCATGCCGTACTCCACAAGCTCGCCTTCCCAGGCGGCGATATTTTCCATGCCTATGCCCGCCACATAATCCAGCGCCGCCCCAAGGCCGACGGCGTCGGCTATGCTGCCGGTGCCGGCCTCGAATTTGGCCGGAGCCTTCTGATACAGCGTCCGCTCGAACTTGACGTCGGCAATCATGTTGCCCCCGCCCTGCCAGGGAAGGGCCTTTTCCAGCAGCTCGCCCCTGCCGTAAAGAACGCCTATTCCCGTGGGGCCGAAGACTTTGTGTCCGGAAAAAACGAAGAAATCCGCGTCCAGGGCCGATACGTTCACCGGCATGTGCCCCACGGACTGCGCTCCGTCGATGAGGACGGGAACGCCGCGGGCGTGGGCCATGCGGATGAGTTCCTCCGCCGGGATTATGCTCCCGGTGACGTTCGAGATGTGGGAGGCGGATACAAAACGGGTGCGGCTGTTGAAAAGCCTGGCGTATTCCTCCAGGATGAGCCCGCCGTCGCCGTCTATGGGCGCGACCCGGATCAGCGCGCCTTTCTCGGCGGCGATCATCTGCCAGGGAACAATGTTCGCGTGGTGCTCCAGCAGGGTGAGTATGATTTCATCCCCGCTCCTGAGCAAAGGCTTGACAAAGGCATTGGCCACGAGATTGATCCCTTCCGTTGTTCCCCGCACAAACACGATGTTTTCCGGCGACGGCGCGCCTATGAAGGAGGCGGCCTTTTTCCGCGCGTCCTCGTAGGCGTCCGTCGAGCGGGCGGCCAGTTCGTGCGCGCCTCTGTGCACGTTGGAGTTCTCCAGTTCGTAGTAACGCGTGAGGCGGTCGATCACCGCCCGGGGCCGCTGGGTCGTGGCGGCGTTGTCCAGCCAGATGAGGTCGCGGCCGTGCACTTTTTCCGACAGGATGGGAAAATCGTTGCGGATGGAAGCCAGAGATCGCGGCCCGAGGCGGCGGGAGAGGGAGGGAGGCTCCGCGGAGAGCCCGGGGCCGGAAGTTCGGAGCTGTTCCGGCGCATAGGCGGAGCGGGCGGCGTCCAGGGGCAGCAGTACAGGCGAGAAAGCGCCGGAAGCCGGCGGAGGGAGGCCGGGTTTTGCCTCCTCCGCGAATTCCGGAAACCAGGCCGCGGCCAGCGCCGCAATCTCGGCTTCGGAAGGAAGTCCGTAAGCTTCAGGGCTAGACAGGGTTCCGGGTATATTCATAGTAGTCTCCTACGTCCACGTTTTCCAGCACGGCCAGCGCGTCCGCGGCGAGGACAGCGGCCGAGCAGTACAGCGAGAGCAGATAGCTTGCCACGCCGTTGTCGTCTATGCCCCGGAAGCGCACGGAGAGACCGCGCGACTGCTCTCCGGGCAGGCCGGCCTGATAGAGGCCGATGACGCCGCGGCGCGCCTCGCCCGTGCGGACAAGCAGGATGTTGCTTTTGCCGGTGCGTGCCTTGGGATTCTTGAGCCCGTCCACAAAGAGCTTGTCTGTGGGGATGATGGGTACGCCGCGCCAGGAGATGAAGACGCCGCCGGCTAGGTTCAGTGTGGCCGGGGGAACGCCGCGCCGGGTGCATTCGCGCCCGAAGGCCGCGATGGCGCGGGGATGGGCCAGAAAGAAGGAAGGTTCTTTCCAGACCTTGGTCAGGAGTTCGTCGAGATCGTCGGGCATGGGGCGTCCCTCGCGGGGCTGGACACGCTGGGAATCGGCGACGTTTTTGAGCAGGCCGTAATCGTCGTTGTTGATAATCTGGCTTTCCTGCCTTTCCTTCAGGCTTTCCACGGCCAGGGAGATTTGCTCCCGCGTCTGATCAAAGGGGGAACTGTACACGTCGGAAACTTTCGTATCCACATTTATGATTGTGGAGATGGAATTCAGCCTGTACTCGCGGGGTTTTGTCTCGTATTCGATGTAGCCCTGCGGAATATCAGTCTTGTCGGGATCCTGGCCGCAGAGGACGTCCAGGGGCGTATCTCCTTCCACGACCTTGTTGACCCGATAAATGCCCGCTTCAAGCCCTTTGAATTCCAGTATTCCGGTCAGCCACCTGGGGGTCAGAGCCCCGTACTGCGGCGGGGTCTTGACCACATTGGCCAGCTGATATGCCGCGTCCCGTCCCAGGGCGTTGATTGCTTTCTCGGACATATGCACTCCTTTTCGTTAGGGTTTCAATAAACAGGAAGCGTTGTATCCACTTCTTTTGCCCAGCCGTTGACGCCGTCCCTCAGATTGAGCAGCCTCCCCCTGTAGCCTGCCTCACGCAAGGCTCTGATGGCGAATATGCTGCGCTGCCCGATCTTGCAGACGAACACGGCGGCCACCGCGGGATCGAATTCGTCCGAGCGCCGGGCCATCTGCCCCAGGGGAATGTACTTCGAGCGGGGGAATTTAAGGATAGCCCGCTCGTGAGGCTCGCGGATATCTATAATCTGTACGGGTTCCTCTCTGTCCAGCCAGGCTTTCAGCTCCCGCGCCCCTATGCTCTCCACCGGCTCCTCGGCTTCTTCCTGCTGTTTAAGGCCGCAAAACTGTTCATAGTCCACAAGTTCACGTATTGAGGGGTTCTCCCCGCAGACGGGACAGAGGGGATCTTTGTCCAGAAGCAGCTCCCGGAACTCCATTTTCCAGGAATCGAAGAGCAGCAGCCTCCCTATGAGGGTCCGCGCGGGGCTGCGCGCGTATTCGGTGGAGCCGACAAGGAGCTTGATGGCCTCGCCGGCCTGAATGATTCCCACCATGCCGGGCAGCACGCCCATAACGCCTCCTTCCGCGCATGAGGGCACAAGACCGGGCGGAGGAGGTTCAGGGTACAGGCAGCGGTAGCAGGGCCCCTCTTGGGCGTAAAAAACCGAAGCCTGCCCTTCAAATTGAAAGACCGAGCCGTAAATATTGGGCTTCCCCAGCAGCACGCAGGCATCGTTGACAAGATAGCGGGTCTGGTAATTGTCGGTGCCGTCGGCCACAAGGTCGTATTTCGCGATAATCTCCAGGGCGTTGGCGCTGCTGAGCCTGGTATTGTGGGTGACGACGTTGATTCCGGGGTTGATGTCCCTGATCCTGTCCCGGGCCGAGGCCACCTTCGGCCTGCCCACGTCGCGGGAGCCGTGGATAACCTGGCGTTGCAGGTTTGATTCCTCCACGAAATCAAAATCGACAAGGCCCAGAGTCCCTACTCCGGCGGCCGCGAGGTACAGGGCAAGGGGGGCCCCCAGCCCGCCTGTCCCCACAAGGAGGACCCTGGCCGCCTTGAGCCTTTTTTGCCCCTCCGCCCCGATCTCCGGCAACAGGAGATGACGGCTGTAACGGGCGAATTCCTCACGGGAAAGTTCGGGCAGATCCCGATCGCGCAGGAGGTTTTCCATCATGGCCGGGCCTTGCCCCACACCCGCTCCCTGCCGCCGGCTATGGCCGGGACCAGCGTCAGGACGGCTCCGTCCGGGAGCGGCGTATCCAGGCCCTGAAGTTTTTTTATGTTCGTCTCGCCTATATACACATTGATGAACGGGCGGAGTTCTCCCGCCTCGTTGTAGAGATGCTGCCGCACAGCGGGGTGTTTTGCGGCAAGAGAGGCCAGGGCCTCCCCGGCCGTGGAGCCGGCGACGGCGACCTCGCGCCGCTGCTCCGTAAAAACCCGAAGGGCCGCCGGCAGATGTATGCTTGCTACCATAAGCTTCACCTTAAATGAAATTTGTCATTCATGGAGATCCGGCCTCCTCTTCCCTGCGCACGATTTTTTCTTCCGCAAAGGAGCTCCTGTCCGCTTCAAGAACGAAACTTTTGACTTCGCCGGCTTTCCCTCCGGCCACTGAAAGGATGACGTACGAATAAAAGGGCAAAGCGTGTTCTTTGTCGTACTCCGACGGCAGGGCGGGGTGGTCAGGATGGGAGTGATAAATTCCCGTGATCTCCCGTCCCCGGACGGAGGCTTCCCTTTCCGCGCGCATGAATTCGTCCGCCTCTATGCTGAAACGCCGTCGCCGCGCGCTACCCTTCCGGGCATTTTCAAGAACGATGAGCTCTTCCGCGAAGCGGACGTCCTTTTCATCGTGCCCCAGCACAAAGCCGCAGCATTCCTCCGGATAGGCTTTTTCGCCTTCTTCCCGGAGGCGTTTTTCAATATCCGCGGGGATCACGAGCCTGCCGCCCTCAGCTTCCCGCATTCCAGAACCCGTCCGAAACGTAGCGGCTGCCGGCGTCGCAGAGAATCGTCACCACAACGGCTTCAGCCGGCAGGCTTTCCGCCAGCCTGAGGGCGGCGCAGACGTTGGCGCCCGCGCTTATGCCCGAGTATATGCCCTCTTCCAGGGCGAGGCGGCGGGCCGTGGCATAGGCATCCTCGGTGCTGACGGAACTGAAGCCGTCCGGCCAGTATTCGTCGTAAAAGCCCGGCTTGATGGTGCTCGCCATGTGCTTGGTGCCTTCTATGCCGTGAAAGGGCGAATCAGGCTGAACGGCAATGGCTTTTATTTCTTTGTTGTATTCCTTCAGACGCCGGCTGGTCCCCATAAATGTTCCCGCTGTCCCCAGAGAGCAGATAAAATGGCTGACCCTCCCTCCGGTCTGTTCCCAGATTTCGGCGCCGGTGCCGTGGTAGTGAGCCCGCCAGTTGGCGGGGTTGTTGTACTGATCGGGGTAAAAGTAGCGCTCCGGACTGGCCTCCGCTTCTTTTTTCGCCGCGAGATAGGCTCCGTCCGAGCCTTCCAGGGGGCTGGTTTCCACGACTTCGGCTCCATAGTGGCGCATTATGGACTTGCGCTCGGCTGAGGCGTTGGCCGGCAGATAGAGGCGGACCGGAAAACCCAGGGCCGCCCCCAGCATGGCGTAGGCTATGCCCGTATTACCGCTTGTGGCGTCCATGATGGTCCTGCCGGGCTTGAGCTTTCCCTCTTCCAGGCCTTTCGCCAGCATTGCTCCGGCCGCCCTGTCCTTTACCGAACCCGAAGGGTTGCAGAATTCCGCCTTGGCGTACAGGGAAGCCCCTTTCCCGGCTCCAAGCCGGGAAAGCTCAAGGAGAGGGGTATTACCCACCAGATCTGTTATTTTCGCCATTAAAATACATTATTCATATCGTTTTTATAATAATATGCGCAAGGAGGATTTCCGTCAAGCGAAATTTGAGTGGGAACGGTCTTTAATCCGGCCCTGACGGACAAGAGCGGCATGGCAAACCGCCGCGACATGCAGGGCACGGATCTCGCTTTGCGCAAACGCCTTGATTTCGCTATGTTTCAGGAGGGTATATACAACAAGCCCACGAACCGCTACAGTCTGTCCACGGCGCATGACGAGGATGTGCTTGAGGATGTGCTTGATTTTAGGCTGCAAGCCTGTGGGAACGCCCTGGCCCGGCTGTGATTTTCAGGAAATCCGGCCCCCTTATTAACCCGGAGGAGCACGGTAATGGAAAAGATACGCCTTGGCAGGACAAATCTTCTGGTCACCAGGCCGGCTTTCGGAGCCCTGCCCATACAGCGCCTGTCTGTGGAGGAGGCCGGGCGCATCCTGTCGCGCGCGGTGGACGCGGGCGTCAATTACATCGACACGGCTCGCTCGTATACGGACAGCGAGGAGAAAATCGGCGCGGCTCTGTTTTCCAGGCGCTCTTCCCTTGTCATTTCCACAAAAACGCAGGGTAAGACCGGCGAAAAGATTCTGGAGGATCTGGAAACGAGCCTCCGGAACCTGCGCACTGATTATGTGGATATACTTCAGTTGCACAACGCCAACCACGTTCCCCTTCCGGGCGACGGCAGCGGCAGCTACGAAGCCCTTCTGAGGGCCAGGGAGTCCGGAAAGATCCGTTTCATCGGCATCACCAATCATTCAATAGACAGCGCCGTAAAGGCGGCGCGCACGGGTTTGTACGACACCCTGCAGTTCCCCTTCAGCCTCCTTGCCGCCGGCAGGGAACTGGAACTGCCCGGCCTCTGCAAGGAGCTGGATCTGGGCTTCATAGCCATGAAGGCTCTGGGCGGCGGCCTGATCAACGATATTCCGGCGGCCGTGGCCTTTATCCACAAGCACGAAAATGTGGTTCCCATCTGGGGAATACAGAAAATGGAAGAACTGGAGGAGTTTCTGGCCCTGGCTTCCTCTCCCCCTCTCTGGGACAGGAGTATGGAAAAGCGGGCCGAGGAGCGGCGCAGGGAACTGGGCGCGTCCTTCTGCCGGGGCTGCGGCTACTGCCTGCCCTGTCCGACGGAGATCGACATTCCCCTGGTCGCCCGCATTCTCATTCTGCTCAAGCGCGCTCCCGCCTCCTTCACCCTCAATCCCGCCGCCAGGGCCAAGCTTAAAACCGCCCTGGAGTGCATCGGTTGCGGCGCTTGCAAATCCCGCTGCCCCTACGGACTGGACACCCCGGAACTGGTGAGGATCAATGCCGAGGGCTACGCGGCCTATCTGCGAACTCTTTAGAGCGTTTCACGGTTTCGCTCATATTCCGCGTAAATTTATAATTTTCCGTTTGCGGGTCGTAAAAAAGGCTGTATTTCTCATAGGCCTTCACCGTCATACGCTTTACCGCCGTCTTTCCCGAAACGGTCTGATTGGCGTCGAAGTAGCGGGAGAGCTTGCCGAGTATGTTAATCTTTGTCCATTGATAGGAGAGGAGCAGCTCATGCTCGCCGGGGGCGAGGTAAAGAAACCAGGTCGTGCCTTTTGAGGCAAGCACCGGCTTCTCTCCGTCCACGCTGTGCACGGTCAGGATTCCGGTGGTTTTTCCGCGCAGTATCCTCACGATCGCCGCGTTCGGATGCCGCCTCAGAAAATCCTCTCCGCGCTTCTTTCTGCGGCGCAGAACAAGGGCAAATGCGGGAATATAGACGAGGATCACGGCAAGGGCGAAGAACGCAAGTATCCTGTATTGCCCTGTAAAAAGTTCCCGGATCACATCCCCGCTTACCACTCGCGCATCCGGATCGCGGTTTCAATGTCCATGTCGGCGTCGAAATAACGCAGTATGTTTTCGACTGTTCCCCCGATGGAATCACGGGCGGCTGTCTCAACCCCGCTGCCGTTTTCCTCAAATTCCTCCGCCAGCTCGTTCGTTTTTTGAATGACGCAGTCCAAAACCACTTGCAGCTCCTGCGCGGTATGGCCGCCTTCCTCTATAAAACGGACAATCTCGAGGAGCAGATCGCGCAGCTTGTCCACAAGAAAATCGGGGAAGTACGCGTCCGCGTACATCTCCGGTAAAAACGCGAAGTCCGCCGGGAGTTTAGTCCGGGTTTCATTGATCACGCCGGAACTGTCGGCCCACTCGCGTTTCAGAGGTAAATCCCAGGCCACCGACCACGGGTTTTCGGGCAGCTCTTTATAATGCTCATATATCCGCCGTTTCGCTGTCGCCGTCGGCCGGATCCTCTCTCGCCCAGAAGCAATAGCCAAGCAGATAGCAGCGCATGAATTGGTCCCAGCTTCGAAACAGGGCTTGGAGTTTCTGTCCCGCCCGGAGACACCAACTCAGCGATTCCTCATAAGAAAGCCATTCACAGAGGTATCCCAGAGACGAAATGAAGCTCAGCCGTTGCCAATCCCAGGCCCGAAAGCAACGTTCGCCGCCCGCCCGGGTGATTTCGTCATACAGCGCCCGCGCGTCCGCATCCAACGCTTCCGGATCGGCGGCGAATTCCTCCCACTGCGCCGTGGAGCGGCCGTTCATCAGTTTGGGAAGCATGCGCTTCAAGTCGGAGCCGTTGTCAAAGCCCCAACTGCTTTGCAAGACTTCACGCTGGGTGGAGGCAGTTTAAGGCCGGGAAAGGTATCATCCCCCAGCGCGAAAAACCGCGGTTTTCCCTCGTTATAAAACTCAATCACCGTGGTTCGGGCGTCCACTTCCGGGATCACCGGCTCCTTGACGTAGACGTCAAAAATGTCCTCCCGGGCGCAGTCGTACACGCCGCCGCCCAGTTCAACGCGAATGCCGGAATCAGAAACGCCTATGTAACTGCGCAGTTTTTTAAACAGTCCCTGCCGGCGCGGCGCGCCCTCGATCTCGAAAAGAAGCCCCGTTTTCCCGCTCATGCCCGCCTCCCCGGAGTATACAAGATTGCTTGAAGCTTCGCGCGGAGAGCGCAGGTGAAATGCTTCTCCCGGCAGGCGACAACATACTATGCGGACACCGGAAAAAGCAATAAGACGTGGTCCCCATTGTTCGGAGATGAACCGTTATAATTGACAGGGTGAAACTCTCCCGCCGCCGGCCGGCTGGATAATTTTCCGGAGGCGTGCTAGCTTTACGGAAATGCGCGGACTGAAGCTGTTCATCATCAACCTTGAGCGTTCCGGGGAGAGAAGGGAGCGTATGCTGGAGCAAATCCGCCCCTATGCGCGGTCTCTGGATTTTCGCTTCTTCAAGGCGGTGGACGCGCAAAAGGATGAACACCTGGAATTTTCCGGGCATTTCAGCCGGGTTCTGGTTTATCTCTTCAAAGGGCGCGACCTCAGCAAGGCGGAAAAGGCCTGTTTCGCCTCCCATTTCTCCTTATGGAGGAAATGCGCGGCTCTGAACGAGCCTGTCTTTGTGCTGGAAGACGATGTCGTGCTGAAGGACGGTTTCTTGCGCGGGATCACGGATATCGCGTCTTCCGGCCACGCCTATGTCCGGCTTTACGCTCTTTTTGAGCGGAAGATTCACCCCCTGCGGGACGGCTATGGCCTTACCTTTGAAAAGGTAAGCGGCGGGCAGGGATATTATCTCACCCCAAAGGCGGCGAAAAATTTCATAAAAAAGGCCGGGCGCTGGTTCTGCCCTTTGGACGACTATCTGGATCTTTTTTTCTGGCATAAGGTGCCGAATATACTCCATTTGCCGTATCTGCTGGAACTGGCGGACCAAGGCAGCGTCATCGGAGGCAGGAGAAGCGGGGCAACAGCCTTGCATTTTAAAATTATTCGCGAAATTTTCAGAATTTTCCGCTTTATATATAAAGAGCTGTATTTATTGCTGCATAAAAGAAAAATGCTGCGGCTGTGATTGTAATCCCTCCTGTGAGGAATATCAGGGGATTGAAGTCGTCGATTCGCATCTGGAGCGGGAGTATATCGACGACAAGCTGGGCGTTCTGGATGTCAAAGTCCATACCGGCTCCGGCGATGAAAATACGCGGGTCAGTTTTCCGGATTCCATAGAAATCCATGTGCTGGAAATACCCAAGGTGCGTGAGCCTGACGGCTCTCAGCTCTGCAACTGGATGCGGTTTTTCCGCGCCAGGGAAAAGGAGGAATTTGAAATGCTGTCGCAAACCAACCCCGCCATAGCGGAAGCCTGGGGAGTCATAAAAGTTCTGAGCGGCGACGAACGCGCCCGCGCCCTAGCCGAAGCCAGAGAAAAGGCGCGCATGGATTTTGAAGACAATTACATAGGCGCTTATCGCGAAGGCGAACAGAAAGGGCGACAGGAAGGGCTGCAGGAAGGACTGCAGGAAGGGCGACAGGAAGGGCTGCAGAAAGGGCTGCAGGAAGGGCGGCAGGAAGGACGGCAGGAAGGAAAAACAGAAGTCGCCGGGAATCTTTTGCGCCTGAAAATGCCCCCGGCTGATGTCGCCAAAGCCACAGGCTTGTCTCTTGAAGAAGTGAACCGGCTGGCCTCCTCTCTCCAGCACTGACGCCTTGCCGGGGTTCCGCCTCCAGCGATGACGCGGGAAATTTCATGGAAATTTCATAAGGAAAGCCCTGCGTCTCCTTCCGGATGCGGGCAGGCGTAAGTCCTGCCCGCCGTCTTGAAATATCGGCCTTGATGGGTTACTTTTCAGGTAACGCGGGAAAACGCGCGAGGGAGTTGAAATTGGAAAAAAAGCCCCTGTCGCCGAAGAACGACTTTGTTTTTCACAAAGTCTTCGGCGAAAACATGCTTGTTTTGAGCGGTTTTCTGCAAGCCGTGCTGGATTTGCCTGTTGAGGAATATCAGGGGATTGAAGTCGTTGATCCGCATCTGGAGCGGGAGTATATCGACGACAAGCTGGGCGTTCTGGATGTCAAAGTCCATACCGGCTCCGGCAAGGTCATTGATGTTGAAATCCAGGTGCGCCGCCAGCGTTCCATCTGGAAAAGGCTGTTGTTTTACAGCGCGAAGCTGTTGCTGGAGCAGATCAAGAAAGGGGATCGCTACGAACAGCTCAACAGAGTGATAAGCATTTATATTGCCGACCATGTATTGATAGAGGAAAATGAAGTATATCATAATCGTTTCCGGCTCTATGATGAAAATACGCGGGTCAGTTTTCCGGATTCCATAGAAATCCATGTGTTGGAAATACCCAAGGTGCGTGAGCCTGACGGCTCTCAGCTCTGCAACTGGATGCGGTTTTTCCGCGCCAGGGAAAAGGAGGAATTTGAAATGCTGTCGCAAACCAATCCCGCCATAGCGGAAGCCTGGGGAGTCATAAAAGTTCTGAGCGGCGACGAACGCGCCCGCGCCCTGGCCGAAGCCAGAGAAAAGGCGCGCATGGATTTTGAGGACAATTACATCGGCGCTTATCGCGAAGGCGAACAGAAAGGGCTGCAGGAAGGGCTGCAGGAAGGGCTGCAGAAAGGGCTACAGGAAGGGCGACAGGAAGGGCTGCAGGAAGGGCGACAGGAAGGGCGACAGGAAGGGCGACAGGAAGGGTTGCAGGAAGGCAAGCTGGAAGTCGCCCGGAATGCCCTGCGAGAAAAGCTGCCTGTGGAAACTGTCGTGAAGCTTACCGGCCTGTCTCTTGAAGAAGTGAACCGGCTGGCCTCCTCTCTCCAGCACTGACGCCTTGCCGGGGTTCCGGCCCCCGCCGGAGACCGCTGTGGCTCTTGATCCCCTGATGCAATTTCGGAGGGTTGCCGCTTATCAGACTTTCAAGAGTTGATATTTTTCTCAAGTGACAGTGTGAGGTGCTAAACATAGGCGGATTGACTTTTTTCCAATTGCGCCGTGCCGACGCTAAGGCCAGAGGGTAGCCGTGCAAATTCAGATATAGCCTACTCGGGCAAATCAGACGACGACCAACAGAGGCAGCACATCAGACCGGCCTCGGTATCTTCCGGCGTATTTCGTCGCAAAACTGGAAATCCATACACGACTTGCAGATAAAGCGAGTATATCTTTGTCGCTTTCAACCGCGCCTTTTTTCAATGCGGCGTTGCGCATAGCAACGGTAGCTCCCGGTTCGGACAGCCAGCGCTTGAATTCCTTGCTGTTTCACGGAGGGACTACAAACAAAATTGTATACTGTAAAGGGTAAGCCGGAGAAAGCCGGCGGCAAAAAAAAGCCGGGATTGCTCCCGGCTTTTTTCATGCTCTGATCCGCGAAAAGCTCGCGGGCAAAGGCAAACTCCTAGAAATCAAAGGAAAGCCAGAGACGGGCGTTAAAGCCGTCGTCAAGATCGTCGTCATCACCGCTGTCGTGGGGGATGATGTAGCCCAGATCCAGCTTGACCTGCAGGTTGTCCACCAACTGATAAACGCTGTCGAAGTTCAGCTCGAAGAAACTGAGATCTTCATCCAGGCCTTTGTAGTCACCCCATTCACCATATTTTTCGTCATTGGTGCCCTTGATGTAGAAGGCGCGGAAGACGTGGCTGAGCTTATCAGCCGTCTTGATGTCCTTTACTTGCAGGCCAATGCCGTAGGTGCCCACGCCCGTGCCCGTAATGGCGTTATAACCGGTCCAGAGGTTGTTGCCGCCGGCGGTGCCCAGGCGGGTGGGGGCAAAGCCGTTGCCGCCGCTGTTGAAGGAGGGGATCACGCCGTCGCCGTCGTCATCCATGCCGGAGCTGTACCAGGCCACCAGTCCGGGGGTGCCGAAACCGAGCTTGTAATCCACGCCCAAGGCCAGGAAAAAGCCTTTGGTGTCGAAATCTCTAAACCTGGTGCCAGGAGCAGCAGCGTTAATTGAACCGGAACTATCGTTCTTGGCCGCGCCGTAAATGGCGTCCAGCTTGACGGCCAGTTCCGGGGTGGGATTGGCGGTGAGGGCCAGACCGACTATGTGGAAGTCCGTGTCCTCGTCAAGATTGCCGCCGGCCCAAGGTTGGGCAGCAGGGAAAGTGCCGCCGCCGAACGAGTCGTTGCCGGCATTACCATAGACATAGTAGGGGCTGATGGAAACGGAAGCTACCTTGATGCCGGCGATCAGGCCGAAAAAGTCCACGGAATTGTGGTTCGCATTACCAGCCGTATTGTAATACGGCCGCGCCCAGAAGGCGGTCAGGGAGACGTCGTCCGTGACCTTGGCCACGGCCGAGACCCCGGCCACGCGGTTGGCGAAGATGGGGTTGCCGGCCACGGCCCCGGGCAGGTTAAGCTGCTGTATGCCGGAGTTGACGGTGAGCGGAGTGTTGGGAATCTTCACCGTCAGCCAGGCCAGACGGGTTTTGAAGTTTTCGCTGGCGGTATCCAGAGGGGCTCCTCCTCCGGCGGTATAAGTATTGGTAGTAATATTATACGAGGGGCTGTTTTGCCCAGAGCCCCATACCCATTGCCCGGCCTGGAATTCCCAGGAGCCTTTCACGAACTCGTTGGCCTCGGCGCTGAAGAGGATGCGGATGCGGTTGCTACCCGTGAAGGTGTCTTCAGTGTTTTCGTCGTTAAAGTCGGTATCGTGGTTAAAGTTGAAGAGGACGCGCCAATGGCCGCTGGCGTTGAATTTGACCGCCGCGCCGGCCTGGCTCACCAGACCGAAGGCCAGCATAGCGGCCACCAGGAGAATAGAAATTTTTCTCATTCTTTTACCTTCCTTACCAGGTTAGTTGATAGTTTTTGGCTATGCGCCGTCGCAGGTCTCCTCAGCACATAACTATGTCGGCTACAAATAATAAAAAAGCGGTTGCTTGGCAAGGCTTTTTCCGGACTTTTCGCGGAATTTTCAAAAAATTGTCAGGAGCCTTCGCGGCGGCAATGAATCTTTCAGCCTCCACATCCTGCATTTCCGGCCTGTTTCGGGGGAACTTCCGGCTTCAATGGGCCTGTCCGCCGGCAAGCTGTTTTACCGCTGAAGCTCGGCGGCAAGGCGCTCCACTTCATCCGGGGAAAGGCCGGTAAGTTTCACGACCGTTTCCACAGGCAGCTTTTCCAGCAGAGCGTTCCGGGCGACTTCCCGCCGTCCTTTCTGTTCGCCTTCCCGCAATACTTCCCGCAATCCTTCTCTGCGCCCTGTCTCTCTATGGGCTTTCATGTCCCTCCGGCCTTTTTCTCTGGATTCGGCAAGCATGCGGGCTGATTCATCCGCGCTCAAATGTTTGATGACTCCCCAGGCTTCAGCTATGGCCGGGCTTGTTTGCGCTATAGTCATAAAGTCCTCCTCCGTCTTTGCGCCGAAGAAACGCATCCAGTTACTCAACTGTGACTTGTCATCCTCGCGTACCTTCGGGATCTCCAGCAGGTTAATTTCCATGGAATCCGGAAAACGCGCTTTCGTTTTTTCGTCATAAAGCCTGAAACGGTTATGAAATTCTCCATTCTCCTTTATCAAAACAAAATCAAAACAAAATCAGTTATCAGAATGCTTATCACATGGGGGAGTATTTCATATCCGTCGCCGCTTTTCGCCTCTTCGACAAGCATTTTGGCGGCATAAAATTGTATTCTTTTCCAGATAAATTCTTGATGCCTGGCCTGTATTTCAATGTCTACGACATTTTTGCTTTTCGTATGCAGCCTGATGTCCAGAATGCAGCACTTGTCGCCGATATTTTCCGGACGCAGGCTGGGATCAAGAACTTCCATAAGAAAATAACGCAAATTCGCCGACATTTCAAGGCGGCCGGCAGGCCCGGAGCGGCCTTTCCCCGTCATTTTTCCGGCAGGGCCTTTTGCGCTAACTCTCTGAAATAACAGGACGCTTGTCTGGGAACAATTATTGCATGACGAGAAGCGGAAATAAAAGGAGCCATAAATGATAAAGCTACGCGAAAAACGACGCTTTTTCCCGGCCATTCTGCTGCTGCCGCTTCTGCTCTGCCCGGCCGGGATTTTCGGCCTCTCCGGGCCTCCCCGGGCCGAGGCCGTGCGCATCAAGGACATAGCCTCTTTCGGGGGAGTGCGCGACAACCAGCTCATAGGCTACGGGCTGGTGGTGGGCCTGCAGGGCACGGGCGACAAGAAGGACTCGACCTTCACCATGCGCTCCATGACCAGTATGCTGGAAAAAATGGGCGTATCCGTGGAACAGCGCCAGATGAAGCCCAAAAACGTGGCCGCGGTGATGGTCACCGCCAGGATGCCGGTTTCGGCCAAGCCCGGCAGCCGCCTGGACGTGACTGTTTCTTCCCTGGGCGACGCCACCAGCCTTTTGGGCGGGGTGCTGCTGCAGACTCCGCTCAAGGGCGTGGACGGCAGAATCTACGTCCTGGCCCAGGGGCCCCTGACCATAGGCGGCTTCAACATCCAGGGCAACCAGGCCGGAAACATGAAGAACATCAGCACCGTGGGCCTGCTGCCGGGCGGGGGCATGGTGGAGCGGAGCGTGCCTTTTGACTTCAATCTTCAGAGCTCCATGCTCCTGAACATGCATGCCCCGGATTTTTCCACCACCCAGCAGGTGGCCTCGCGCCTCAACGACGCTCTGGGCGGGAGCTTCGCCCGCGCCCTGGATATCTCCACGGTGGAGCTCACGGTGCCGGACGATTTCAGAAGCAATCTGGTCCCGCTCATGGCCTCCATAGAAAATATTGAAATAACCCCGGATACGGCCGCCAGAGTGGTGGTGGACGAAAAAACCGGCACCATAGTTCTGGGGCAGGGAGTGCGCATTTCCCGCGTGGCCGTGGCCCACGGCAACCTGGAAGTCACCGTGCGCGAGGGCTTCAACGTCTCCCAGCCCGGCCCCTTCAGCGGGGGCGGCACCGCGGTCACTCCCGAAACCGACATCAACGGCGCGGAAGAAACCCGCCGCCTGAACATCATCGAGGGCGCGACCCTCCAGGAGCTGGTGGACGGCCTCAACTCCGTGGGGGCCACGCCGCGCGACGTGATCTCCATCCTGCGCTCCATCAAGGCCGCCGGGGCGCTGCACGCCGCCCTGGAGGTGATCTAGATGGCTCCCGGAGCGGAAGCCGCGTCGGCCCCGGACAGGACGCGGGATCAGGAAATGATCCGGCGGCGGCTGGAAATGGACCGCCTGCGCGCGCGCCTGGAAAGCGGCTCCGGCGGCGAGGAAGCCAAAAAAGCCAAACTGCGCGAAGCCTGCGAAGGCTTTGAAAGCATCTTCCTCCAGAAAATCTGGGAGCAGATGCGCAAGAACGCCCGGCAGAGCGGCGGAAGGACCTACGGCCGGGAGGAGGAAATCTACCAGGGCATGTACGACCGGGAGTTCTCCCGCAAGATGGTTTCCTCCGGAGGCATGGGCCTGGCCGACATGCTCTACGAGCAACTGGCGCGGAGCCTGGGTGAAAAAGGCCGCTCCTTCAGAGCGGAGGAGGCCGGTTCCGCCGTGCTCAGCGCCTCTTCCTCGCCTTCGGCCCTGCGCCCGGAATTGCGGGAGCTCGCGCCGGAGAGGCGCGCTCTGCCCCTGGTTCCTTTATCTCCCCCGCTGAAGCCGCTTTCCGGAAGCGCCATGCCTCCGGGCGCGGCACATAACTTGCATCTCAAGCTGTGAGCGGCCGGAGCGAGGGCGGGGCCGGAAATATTTTCCCCCGCAAAGGAAATTTTTATGAAGGATCTGATCTTGGGCAATCTCATCCGCCAGGCCAGAGGCCTGGAGCTTCTGGAAAGTCTGCAGCTGGAGGAACTGGAGCTCCTGGTTTCCGGCAAAGTGCGGGAAATAGGAGGGCTGGAGTTTTCCATCCACGAGCTCATGCGCCAGTTGGCGGCGGAGCGGGAGGAACTGCGCCGGCGCCTCGGAGGGGCGCGGCTCAGGGAATACGCCGCCCCGCTCCCGGAGGAGGAAGCCGGGCGCCTGATGGAGCTGTTCCGGGAAATTGACGCCGCGGAGCAGCGCTGCGCCCGCCAGGCGGAAAGAAACTCCTCCCTTTCCCTGGCCCTGCTGGATCAGAGCCATGAACTCATGAACTTTTTTTACGAGAGCATAGTGCCCAGGGAAGAGCCGGCTTACGGAGCGGGAGGAGCCCGCGTCCGGCGGCGCCCGGCGGCCTCTCTGCTGAACGGGAGGTTATGATGGCCACCGGCGTCAACAGCGTGCTCAACATAGGCAAGGGGGCGCTTCTGGCCTCCCAGAGCGCCCTGCAGGTCACGGGCAACAATATAGCCAACGTCGACAGCAGCGGCTATTCCCGCCAGGCCGTGCGCCTGGAGGCCTGGACGGCCCTGGATTACAACCCCGGCCAGATGGGGCAGGGCGTTCAGGCCGTGGAGGTCATACGCTATTTCGACAAGTTCATAGAGCGCAATTACCTCCAGAAGAACAGCGAGTATACGCGCTGGGCGGCCATGTACTCCGACATGTCCAGGGTGGAGTCCGTCTTTAACGAGAGCGGCGGCTACGGCATAGGGAGCGTGCTGGACAAGTTTTTCGCCTCCTGGGAAGACCTTTCCCAGTTTCCGGACGATTCTTCCGGACGGCAGGTTCTGGTCACCAACAGCCAGACCCTGAGCGGGACGATCAGGAGCGCCAACCAGAGCCTGCTCGACATTGAGGAAAGCGTCAAGTCCGAGCTGCGCGAGCAGGTGCAGCGGGCCAACCAGATCATGGCCGAAATAGCCGGCCTGAACAAGCAGATCAACATGCACTACGTGCGGGGGGAAAACAACCCCAACACTCTGCTGGACAAACGCGACGCCCTGACGCGCGAGCTTTCCGCCCTGATCGACGTGGACGTGATCGACAAAGGCGCGGGCAACTACATTGTCAACGCCAGGGGCGGCTACTCTCTGGTGGACGGCGGGGTGGCCTACGAACTCTCCCTTGACGGGCCGCGCGTTTTCCAGACCAAAAGCTCGGCCACCACCTTCAACGGCGGCCTGGCCTTCGACGGCTCCGACGGCTTCGAATACACCGTGGAATTCGTCAGCGGCGGCGCCGTGGGGGACGTGGACCCGGCCAGCGGCTCCACCTACGCCCAATTCAGGGTTTCCCTGGACGGCGGCAAAACCTGGGTGACGGACGCCGAAGGCAACGAAATGCATTTTGACGCCTACGGCGCGGACAAGCCCGTGCGCGTCAAGGATCTGGAGATCCACTTCGAGTCCAATCCCGATTCCTCCATCGCCAACAACGTTTTTATCGCCGGCGACCGTTTTACCGTGGTGCCCAAGGACGCCCTCTACTGGATTGAGCCCACCATAGGCCCTCTGCTGATCACCCCGCAGGAAATGAGCGACGGGAGCATCGACAGCCATCGCGCCAACGGCGGCGCCATCTCCGGGAACCTCCTTTTTCTGGATTACGAGGCCGGCAAAATCCACGACCAGCTGGACGAGTTCTCCAAAAACCTGATCTGGGAGGTAAACCGCGTGCACAGCCAGGGCGCGGGCCTGGAAAAATTCAGCTACGCTCTGGGCGACTACCGCGTGCGCGACTCTTCCTTTCCCCTGGACGCGCTTTACAGCGGCCTGACCTGGGGGGACCGCCTCCAGGCCGGGAGCTTTTCCGTGGCCCTGTACGATCCCCTCACCGGAGAGCCGGCGCTGTCCAATCCGGGCATGGGGAGCGCCCTGAGCCTGAACTTCGATCCCGGCGACAGCCTGGACGATCTGGTGGGCAAGCTCAATTCTTCCGTCGTCACCCTGGCCGACGGCAGCCCGCACCCGCTCGGCGACTTTCTGGACATAAGCGTCGTGGACAACCGCCTGAGCATACGCGGCAAGGACGGCTATACCTTCGCCTTCGGCGACGACACCTCCGGCGTCCTGGCCGCCCTGGGGATCAACACCTATTTCAAGGGCGAGAGCGCCCGGAACATCACCCTCAACGAGACGGTGGCGCAGAACATCAATTTCGTGAACGCCGGGCGCGTCAACGGCGGAGGCGAGCTGAACAGCGGCGACAACCTAACGGCCCTGGAGATGGGCAAACTGGTGGACAAAAGCCTGATTTTCACCGATTGGAGAGGGATGAACTCCACGCGCAGCCTGTCCAATTATTACGCCTCCGTCGTTTCCGGCGTGGGGAGCGAGGCCGCCGGCGCCAATTTCTATTCCCAATCCACTCTGGCCGTGGCCAGGCAGTTGGCGGACACGCAGGATTCCATTTCCGGCGTGAGCCTGGACGAGGAAATGAGCAACCTCATCCGTTTTCAGGCTTCCTACAAGGCGGCGGCCAAACTCATCACCACCGCCGACGAGATGTTCCAGACCCTGCTCGGTTTGAAGCAGTAAGGAGTTTGTCATTATGATCAGCCGCGTTTCGCAGCGCCAGATATACTCGAATCTTCTCACAGGCATGAACTCCACCCTGAGCGCCTACATGGATTCGTACCTGCAATCCTCCACTCAGAAAAAAGTGAACAAGCCTTCGGACGATCCCTACGGCACCTCCCAGATCATGGCTTCCAACACCCGTCTGGGCTCTCTGAGCCAGTACAAGGACAACCTGAGCATGGCCCAGGGCTGGCTGGAGCAGGGGGAAAGCACCCTGGGCCAGGTGCAGACCGAGCTTTCGCGCGTGATCACCCTCCTGCAGCAGGGCGCCAGCGGCACCTATTCCGGGGCCAACCGCGAGAGCGCGGGCTACGAGATGCGCGAGATTATGGAGGAGATGCTTTCCTACGCCAATACCAAATTCAACGGGCGCTACATTTTTGCCGGGCACAAGACCGACTCTTCCCCCTACGTCATGACTCTGGGGGCGCACTCGCGCGACGCCGCCCTGGCGGACGTGAAATACGACGTGAGCGGCGGGCTCTCCCAAAGCGCCATCATCCAGTTTATCGACGAGCCGCCCACCCTTACCCCCGGCGCTTCCCTGCCCCTCTCCGGGCAGCCGGCCTTCCGCTATTCCACGGACGGAGGGGACAGCTGGCACGCCGGCTCCTGGGGAGGGAGCGACACCCTGCTCCTGAACGCCGCCTCCAACAATACGGGAGTGGAAGTAAAGCTGGAGAATTACGCCGGAGTCAGCGTCACCGTGCCCGACCCGGACGCGGTCAACGAAACCGGCACCTGGATCTATGTGCGCCCGGCCGTGGAGTACACGGGCGACACCAACGACAACCTCGTCATCCCCAGCGTGGCGCAGAGCTATCCCGCCGGCGCGGCGGCCTCGGCCGCCGGGGTCTTCAAGCGCGACGTGGCCGTGCGCATAGACGGCGTGGATGCCGTGAGCAACCAAGTCACCTATTCCTACAGCCTGGACGACGGAGTTTCCTGGGCGCAGGGCCTGACCGCCCCCATGCCTTCCCCTCCCGGCCCGGGCAATCCCGTGCGCCTGCCCGTGGAAGGCGGCTTTCTGGAAATACCCGCCGTGCCCACGGCCGGCGACCAGTTCATCATCCGGCCGCACCGGGCGGACATAGATCTCCACATAGGCTCCGACTCCTCCATCACCATCAACAACGTGGGCCTGGACATCTTCGGGGGGCTCTACTCCCTGCCTTTTTCCTCCGGCGTGGCTTTTCCGGAGCCGGCGGATCTGAATAAAAATCTGTTTGAAGTTCTGGGCCGGGCCGTCGCCTTTCTGGAGACAAACAGCCAGACCGGCTGCCAGGAGACCCTGGATTTCTGCATGGAACTGGATCAGCATCTGAGCAGCGCGCGCGCGACCATGGGCGCGCGCCTCAACCGGGTGGAGGCGGCGGGCTATCAGGTGGAATCCCTGACCCTGGAGGAGAACGACCGGCTGAGTTCCCTGGAAGACGTGGACTTAAGCGAGCTGATGACCCGTCTCTCCCAGCAGCAGCTGGCCTACCAGAGCGTGCTCTCCTCCTCCTCCATGATCATGCGGCTCAGTTTGCTGGATTATTTGTAAACGGCGGGGAACATCATGCTGATTCTGGCCCGCCGGGCGGGGGAAAGCCTGCGCATCGGCGATAACATCCGGCTCACCGTCTTCAGTATCCAGGGCAAACAGGTCAAACTGGGCCTTGATCTGCCCGGAGACACTCCGGTATACCGGGAAGAAGTCTACCTGCGCATCAGGGACGAAAACTCGCGGGCTATCCTGGCCAGCAGCAAGGATCTGCTCGCGGCGGCGGAAATATGGCAGAGCAAAAAATAATTGAAATCGAAACCCGGCTGGGTCCGCACAAAATCGCCCTGGAAAGCATAGTGCGCTTCCCGCGCGGGCTTATCGGCTATGAGGACAAGCGCGACTTTGTCCTGTTGCGCATACGCGAGGACGTGCCCTTCATGGTGCTGCAAAGCCTGGAAGATCCCGGCCTGGGGCTGATGGTGGCCGATCCTTACGCCTTCATTCCGGATTATTCCTTCCGCCTGGGCGAGGCGGAGCAGAACATGCTGAACATGGAATCCCCGGAACATCTTTCCGTGCTGGTCACCGTGACCATACCCGTGGGCCGGCCGGAAGAGGCCTGCCTCAACCTCACCGGGCCGGTGGCCATCAACCACGAGGCCCGTCTGGGCCTGCAAGTCCCCCAGTCCGAGCCCGGAGGGCATCCCGTGAGGTTTCCCCTGCGCGGGAAATGAATTGACGGTTTCGGCAAAATAGGGAAGATTGCCAGGTGTCCGCGCCGCCCGAAGGGGCGGCTTCCTCCGGAAAACGTTGCGCCATGACAAAAAAGAACAGCAAGCTCTATTTCTTTATAGAAAAAATATTTTCGCGCTTCGGCCTGGGCATGCGGGCTAAGCTGATTACCCTGTTTATTCTGATCAAGGTTCTGCCGCTGATCCTGCTGGCCATTGTCGCCTGGCGCCAGTCCTGGATTCTGGGGCAGGAACTTTCAAAACGCGCTCTGGATCTGCACAATACGGCCTACAACGCCCTGATCAACGCCGGCAACATCGCCGCCAGAGACGCGGAGGAGGCCTTGGACGAAAGAGCCAGGCAGGACATAGAGCGCATGACCACGGACACGGCCTTGAGGGTGGCCTCCTTTCTCTACGAACGGGACGACGATATCCTCTTTGCCGCCGGCCTGCCCCGGAACGAGCGGAGTTACCGCGACTTCGTCAAAGGCAGGCTGGGGCGCGTGCTCGTGCCCGGCGCCTGGAAGCTCTCCGGGGACGGGAGCGGATGGGTTCCGGCCGTGGAGGGGCCCGGGGGCGGGGAAGTGGCTTCTTCCAACAAGGAAAACGACATCCGCTTCCACTACCGCCCTCCGGACGGCTTTGTTTATGAAAAGCGCCCGCTTTTCGCGGAAATGACCTTTATAGATCTCGACGGGCGGGAAAGGCTCAAGGTCGTCACCGCCGACTATCTTTCCAAAGAGCTTAAAGACGTTTCCAGGCGCGAAAACACTTTCGTCAAGGCGGAAGATTATTTTCAGGAGCTCAAAAAGCTCGCTCCCGGAGAAATTTACGTTTCCGACGTCATCGGAGCCTATGTCGGCTCCAGGATAATCGGCGTCTTCAACCCGGAAAACGCCGCCAAGGCCGGCATAGCCTACGAGCCGGAGAACTCCGCCTATGCCGGGCGCGAAAATCCCGTGGGCAGGCGCTTCAGGGGAATAGTGCGCTGGGGGACCCCGGTGACGGACGGCGGCAGGATCGTGGGCTTTGTGACTCTGGCCCTGAACCACGATCATATAATGGAGTTTGTGGACAGGATCACGCCCATGACCGGGCGCTATATAGAACTGCCGGACGCGGCGGAAGGAAACTACGCCTTTATCTGGGACTACAAGGGGCGCAGCGTGGCCCATCCGCGTCATTTTTCCATTGTCGGTTATGACCCGGAAAGCGGAGACCCCCAGATTCCCTGGCTGGAAGACAGGATTTACGATGAATGGCGGGCTTCGGGCAAAAGTTTCGCGGAGTTCATAGCCGGCGTGCCCACCTTTCAGGATCAGTCCGTGCAGCGCAAGCCCGCCGCCGAACTCACCCGCGCCGGTCTGGTCGGCCTGGACTGCCGCTACCTCAACTTCGCCCCGCAATGCACGGGCTGGTTCGATCTCACCCAAAACGGCGGCTCGGGCTCCTTCAACATACTCTGGAGCGGCCTGCGCAAGCTGACCACGGCCGCGGCCATACCCTACTATACCGGCAGATACGCGCACTCGCCGCGCGGCTTCGGCTTTGTGGCCATAGGCGCCGGGCTGGACGATTTTCACCGTCCGGCCACCGAAAGCAAGAAGGTGATTGATCAGCTCATCGACCAGACGGACAAATCCCTGGCCGCCATGTCCGCGGACGCCCAGGAAGCCATAGAGAAGAATCTCCTGAACACGGCCGCGAGCCTGGGCCTGAGCACAGCCGCCATGGCCGTGCTGGTCATCCTGGTGGCCATATGGCTGGCTTCGTTCTTCGCCGGCAGCATCAGGGGGCTGATCGACGGCATCTCCCGCTTCCGCTCTGGATACCGCGAATTCCGCTTCAACGCCCCCATCAAGGATGAAATGGGCACCCTGGCCGACGCCTTTGACGACATGGCCGACAATATCGTGCAGACGGCCCAGGGAGGGCTGTTCATCACGGATCTGGAAATGCGCTACATCTATATGAACGAGCACTCGCTGCAGCGCCTCAACCAGACTCTGGAGGGAATACGGGGAAAATATTACTGGGAATTTTCCCTGTTCGAGCGCGACAGCCCGGCCGATCCCATAGCCGCCCTGCTCAACGGGCGCAAGCCGGTCAACTTCTTTTCCGCCAGAGACCATACCTACTACCTGGGCCGGGCCAATTACTTCAAAAACAAGGAAGGCGGGAACATAGGCTACATCGTGAGCCTCTCCAACGTCACGGATCTGGAACTGGCGCGGCAGCGCAGCGAAAAGCAGCACGCCCTGCTGGAGCACCTCTTCAACGCTTTCCCGGATGTCATCGCCTACAGGGACGAAAACGGCCTCTACCAGGTGGTGAACATCCGCTTCAGGGATATGGCGGGGCTGCCGGACGGGAGCATAATCGGGCGCGGCCCGGAGGAGGTTCTGCCTCCGGCTCTGGCCGGGCGGCAGCGCGAGATTGAGGATCTCGCCCTGCGCGAGAGAAAGGCCCAGCTGGTGGAGGAGACAATCACCTTTGCGGACGGGCATGTGGAAACGGTGGATTCCGTGTATACGCCCCTTTTTGACAAATCCGGCCGGGTCATGGGCATGCTCAGCGTGAGCCGCGACGTTACAGCCCATGTGGAAGTGGAAAGAGCTTTGCGCCGGACCCAGGAAAAACTGGAACAGGCCGTGAGCGAGGCCAACAGCGCCAACCAGTCCAAAAGCGCCTTTCTGGCCCGCATGAGCCACGAGATACGCACCCCCATGAACGCCATTCTGGGGCTGGTGGGCATAGCGCAGCGCAAGCTTTCCGAGGGGGAGCCGGACGCGGAAAGCATTTCCAGGCATCTTTCCCAGGTGGAGCAATCTTCCCGGCACCTTCTGGGCCTGATCAGCGACATTCTCGACATATCCAAAATAGAGGCGGGCAAGATTGAGCTGGGGCGCGAGCCTTTCGCCCTGAGCAATATGCTGGACGACGTGGATACCATCATCCGCCCGCGCTGCAACGACGGCAGCATCACTTTTGTGATTGATTCCGGCCTTTCCCGCGTTGACTGCGTAATCGGCGATCCCCTGCGCCTGCGGCAGGTTCTGATCAACCTTCTGGGCAACGCCGTCAAGTTCACCCCTCCCGGAGGCTCGGTCACTCTGAGCGTGGGAGAAGAGGAAGTCACGCCCGAAACCTGCCTGTTGCGCTTCCAGGTGCGGGATACCGGCATAGGCATGGACTTGAGCAAATTCACCAATCTGTTCAACCCCTTTGAACAGGCCGATTCCCAGATCAGCCAGCGCTACGGCGGCACCGGCCTCGGCCTTTCCATCAGCCAGAGCATAGTCAATATGATGGGCGGAAACATCTCCGTGCGGAGCAAACCCGGCGAGGGCAGTTCCTTCTCCTTTGAGATACGCCTTTCCCGGGGCGAAGAGGAAAACCCGCGCCTGGAGCTGAGCGCCGAGGATTATTCCGCCATGCTCAAGGGCAGGCGCATACTGCTGGTGGACGATAACGACATAAACCGCCTGATTATATTGGAGATGCTGGCGGAATACGACCTCACCCTGGATGAGGCGGAAGACGGGCGTGAGGCTCTGGAAGCTTTTGTCCGCTCCGCCCCCGGAGCCTACGATCTCATCCTGATGGATATACAGATGCCCAATATGGACGGCTACGAAGCCGCCCGCGGCATACGCCTCTCAGCGCGCCCGGACGCCGCGGGCGTTCCCATCATAGCCATGACGGCCAACGCTTTCAAGGAGGACGTGGACAAGGCTCTGGAAAGCGGCATGAACGCCCATATACCCAAACCCGTGGAATTTCCGCTGATGCTGGAGACCATTGCCAGGGTACTGCGGGCCGGCGAAAAGTAGCTCTTGCGTAATTTTCGGTTTTGGAGCATTATTCCGCCTCTGCCTTGCGGAGGTCGCCGGCCCTGGGGCCGCGCGGAGCCGATTTACCGCGGCAGCTTGAATTCAAGGAGTGCATGATGCCCAAACTCAAAACCCGGCGGGCCGCGGCCAAACGCTTTTCCGCCACCGCTTCCGGAAAGATAAAGCGCCGCCGTCAGAATCTGCGGCATATCCTGACCAAGAAAAGCGCCGGACGCAAAATGCGCCTGGGTCAGCCCGCGTTGGTGGATTCCGCCAATGCCAAGGCTGTGCGCAGGATGTGTCCTTACCTCTAACTTTCAGCGGGGCCGCGGAGCGGCCCGGATTGTTCCGCAGGCTTTCCTCCGCCTCGCGGGATTAAAGGAGATGCTCCATGCGTGTGAAGAGAGGGCTGGCGGCGCATAAACGCCACAAGAAATATCTGGAGAGGGCCAAGGGCTTTCGCGGCGGCAGGGGGCTGCTTTACCGCACCGCCCGCGAGGCGGTGGAGAGGGCGCAGCAATACGCCTTTCGCGACCGCAAAACCAGAAAGAGGGAATTCCGCAAACTCTGGATTCTGCGGATCAACGCCGGCGCGCGCGAGCACGGCCTCACTTACGCTTCCTTCATGCACGGCCTGAAAAAGGCCGCTATTCTGCTGGACCGCAAAGTCCTGGCCGATATGGCGGTCAGGGAGAAGGAAGATTTCGCGCGTCTGGCCGAACGCGTCAAAACCGTCCTGGATTGATTTTCCCGGCCCGGAGCGCCCTTTCCGCGGGCGCTTCGGGCCGCATTCGCGACAAGGGGCAGTGGATCGAAACATGAGTCTTAGCGTCGAACTGGAAAACCTGGCCGGACAATTTGAAAAAGAGCTTGCGGCAACCTCTTCCCCGGAGGATCTGGAAGCTCTGCGCGTGGCTTTTATGGGCCGCAAGGGCAGACTGGCCGCCCTGATGGCTCTCCTGGGGCAGGCCCCCCCCGAAGAGCGGCCCGCCCTGGGCCGGAGAGCCAATGAAATCAAAAAGCTTTTTCAGGATCTCCTGGAGGGGCGCGCCGCTGTTCTCAGGCGCCCGGCCGCGGCGGCTGAGTTTTTTGATCCTTCCCTGCCCGGACGCCTCCCCGCGCAGGGCTCTCTGCACCCCATTACCCTGGTTATGAACGAAATTTGCGCTCTTTTGGAGCGCATAGGCTTTGAAGTCGTTTCCGGCCCGGAAGCGGAAACGGATTTCCACAACTTCACGGCCCTCAACTTTCCCGAGGAGCATCCGGCCCGCGCCATGCAGGATACCCTGTACCTCGGCGGGGATACGCTTTTGCGCACGCATACTTCGCCCGTGCAGGTGCGCGCCATGCTGGAATACAAAAAGCCGCCCCTGGCCGTGATTGTTCCGGGCAAGGTTTACCGCCGCGACTCCGATCTCACGCATACGCCCATGTTTCACCAGATCGAAGGGCTGCTGGTGGATAAAAGCGTTTCTCTGGCGGATTTGCGCGGCACTCTGGCCTATTTCGCGCGCAGTCTTTTCGGCCGGGAGGTGCGCACGCGCTTCCGCCCCAGTTTCTTCCCCTTTACCGAAGTCAGCGCGGAGGTCGATATTTCCTGTATCCTCTGCGGAGGCAAAGGACACAGGGGCGGCGAAAACTGCCGGGTCTGCAAGGGAGCCGGCTGGCTGGAAATTCTGGGCAGCGGCATGGTGCACCCCAATGTTTTCAAGGCGGTGGGCTTTGACTCCGAATGCACGGGATTCGCTTTCGGCCTGGGCGTGGAGCGCGTGGCCATGCTCAAATACGGCATAGGAGACCTGCGCCTGCTGTTTGAAAACGACGTCCGATTCCTGGCTCAGTTCGCCTGAGCGGAGACCTGCCCATGCTTCTCAGTCTCAAATGGTTGCGTGAATTTGTCCCCTATGCCGGCACGGCGGAGGAACTTGGCGCCACTCTTACCATGCTCGGCCTGGAGATGGAGGAGCTGCGCCGCCCGTACGAAGATTTGGCCGATCTTCTGGTCGGCCTGGTGCTGGAACGCGGCCCCCACCCCGCCGCGGATCATCTTTCGGTCTGCAAGGTGGATACGGGGACGGAAGTTCTGGAAATTGTCTGCGGCGCCCCCAACGTGGGGCAAGGGCAGTATGTGGCGGTCGCGCCCGCGGGAGCCCGCCTACCGGGGGGGATCAGAATCAGGAAGGCCAGGCTGCGCGGAGTCCGCTCCAACGGCATGATCTGTTCCGAGCGGGAACTGGGCCTTTCGGACGAGCACGGCGGCATCATGGTGCTGCGGGAGCTTGCGGCGGGCGTCCTCAGACCGGGGCAGGCCCTGACGGAGGCCCTGAATCTGGATACGGAGGTGCTGGATATTTCGGTCACGCCCAACCGCCCGGACTGTCTTTCCGTTCTGGGTCTGGCCAGAGAGGTCGCCCTGGCCTGCAAGCTCCCCCTGACCCTGCCCGCCCTGGACAGGGAAGGAGTGGATTGCGGAGGCGGGGGGCTGGAGAAGCTTGACCTGGAAGTGGAGAGCGGCGAAATTTCTCCTTTTTACCAACTGCGCCTGATCGACAGGCTCAAAGTGCGGCCCGCTCCGGCCTGGATGCGCTGGCGCCTGAACGCCTGCGGGCAGAGGCCCATTTCCAATCTGGTGGACGTGACCAATTACGTCATGCTGGAGCTGGGCCAGCCCCTGCACAGCTTTGATTTCTCCAGGGTGCGCGGAGGCAGGGTCAGGGTGGCCCCGGCCCTGGAAGGCGAGAAACTGCTTACCCTGGACGGGCAGGAAAGGATACTGACCTCCCGCGACATCACCATCCGGGACGCCGAAGGCCCCATAGGCCTGGCCGGCGTCATGGGCGGAGCCGGTACGGCCATCGACGAGTCGAGCACGGCGGTGATGCTGGAAGGAGCCGTATTCGACGCCGCAAGCATCTATCGCACCTCCAGGCGCCTGGGCCTGCCCAGCGAGGCGGCCTCCCGTTTTGCCCACGGCGTGGATCAGGCCATGACCCCCTTTGCTCTGGAGCGGGCCGCCCTGCTCATAGCCCGGCTGGGAGAGGGAAGGCTGGGGGCGTCTCCCCTGACCAGCGCCCTCAGGCCCGCGCGGGCTCCGGCCCTGCGTTTGCGCAAGGCCAGGGCCGAGCTGCTTCTGGGCGTGCCTCTGGAAGATTCTTTCTGCGAGGAAACCCTGCGCGCTCTGGGTTTTGCGGTGCAAGAAAGCGGCCGGGAGGAGGGTTCCCCTGTCTGGACGGCTGTCCCGCCCTCCTATCGCCCGGATATAGGGGGCGAAGCCGATCTCGTTGAGGAACTGGCCAGGGTCTACGGCCTGGATCGCATTCCGGAAGTCATCCCCCGCATATCCCGCTCCCTGGAAAGAGCCGGACTGCCGGAATCCGGGCACGCTTTTCTGACCAGGGTCAAGAACTGGGCTTCCGGAGCGGGCTTGAACGAAACCATAAACTACAGTTTCACGGGGCAGGAGGATCTGGATTTTCTGGGGGTGAAAAAGGACGGGCGCGTCGGCATCGTGAACCCCCTCAGCGCGGAACAGGGCGTTCTGCGCCCGGTGCTGGCGCCGGGTCTGCTTCAGGCTCTGCGCAACAATCTGGCCCAGGGAGCCTCCGGCCTGCGCTTTTTCGAGGCGGCCGCGGTTTTCAGCGCCGACTCCGGAAGCCCTACAGGCACGGGAGTGCGCGAGGATTACCGCCTGGGCTTCCTGCTCTATGGGGATCGCCATGCCGGAGCCTGGCCGCGCAAGCCGGAAGACGCCGCTTATCTCGATCTCAAGGGCCTGGTGGAGGCTTTCGTCTCCTGGCTGGATTTGCCGGAGCCCGAGTTCGTCCTGAGCCGGGAAGCGCCCCGCTGGCTCGACCAGGCGGCGGCCGTGCTCGTGCGCGGTGAATATGCCGGCAGCCTGGGCCGGGTGAAGCCGGAGCTTGCCGATGCCTTTCACGCCCGCAAGGAAGTCTGGCTGGCGGAACTCCCGCTGGATAAGCTCCGGGATCTTTCCGCCGGGAGCGGGCTCAAGTTCAAGGCTCTGCCGCTTTATCCTCCGGTGCGCCGCGATATTACGGTCATAGCCCCCCTGGGGCTCGAATCCGCCGCCCTGTTGAAGGCTATCCGGGAGGCGCGGCTCGAACACCTGCAGGAGGTTTTTCTGCTGGATCTTTACGCGCCGGAGGGCTCCGGGGAGCGCCATCTCACCTATCGCCTGGTCTTCAGGCATCCCGAAAGGACTCTTCTGGACGAAGAGGTGGACGGAATACGGAACAAGGCGGCGAAGTATCTGCTGGAAAACCTGAAGGTCAGAATATGAGCGTCTATGCCGGAACGCATGTATAAAATAGGCGAAGCCTCGCAGATCCTCAAATTGAAGAGTTACGTGCTGCGCTTTTGGGAAACGGAGTTTCCCCAGCTCAATCCCGCCCGCACGGGCAGGGGGCAGCGGCTTTACAGCGAGGCGGATCTGGATTTGCTCAAGTCCATACGGCGCCTTTTGCATGAGCGCGGGCTGACCATTGAAGGGGCGCGCAAGGCGCTGCAGTCCGGAGAGGAGGAGCCAGCCCCGGAGAACCGGGATTCCCAGGATGAGGAAGATTTTTCCGGCGACTTGCCGGACGAGGTGAAAACGGATTCCGCCGGGAGCGAGCGGGCCGTTCTGCGTCAGGTGCTGGAAGAGCTCAAGGACATAAGTTCCATGTTGCGAGCCCAGGATTGAAAAACAGCCGGGAGTCAGCATGATTCTTTCGCCATCCCTGCTTTCCTGCGATTTCGGACGCCTGGCGGACGAACTCGCGGCTTTGGAGGCCGCTGGCCTGGAATGGGCGCATTTTGACGTCATGGACGGCTGCTTTGTCCCCAACCTCACTTTCGGCGCGCCCATAATCAGGCGCCTGCGCGAGAACAGCCGGCTTTGCTTCGACGTGCATCTGATGATCGAAAAGCCGGAGCGCTATCTGGAGGTCTTTGCCGGGGCCGGGGCCGACATTCTGGTGGCGCATGTGGAGGCGACGGCCCATCTCTCCCGCGTTCTGGGGGAAATACGCCGTCTGGGCCTCAGGTGCGGAGCGGCCCTCAACCCGGCCACGCCCTTACAGGCTCTGGATTACGTCCTGCCGGAGCTGGATCTGGTTTTGCTTATGAGCGTCAATCCGGGCTTCGGGGGGCAGAGCCTTCTGCCCATGATCTACGCCAAAATCAGGGACTTGAAACGCCGGCTGGAAAGCTGCGGTTCCGGAGCCCTGATCCAGGTGGACGGCGGGGTCGAGCCCGCCAATGCCGCGCTTTTGCTGCGGGCCGGCGCGGACGTGCTGGTTTCCGGTTCGGCTTTTTTCGGGTTTCCGCCTTACGCGGAGCGTCTGCGGGCGTTCCAGGCGGCGGCGGACGCGCTTAACAAAGCCTGAGGCTTCGCTTCAGGACAGGAGGGTTTCAGGATGCCAAGCCGTAAAGAATTGGCCAACGCGGTGCGCGTTCTTGCCATGGACGCCGTGCAGAAGGCGAAATCCGGCCATCCTGGCGCGGCTATGGGCATGGCGGATCTGGCGGAGGTCTTGTGGAACGACTTCATGACGCACAACCCCGCCAACCCGCGCTGGCCCAATCGCGACCGTTTCGTCTTGTCCAACGGGCACGCTTCCATTCTGCTTTACGCCGTGCTGCATCTCAGCGGCTACGATCTCGGCCTGGAAGAATTGAAAAATTTCCGCCGGCTGGATTCCCTGACCCCCGGTCATCCCGAATACGGAATCACTCCGGGGGTGGAGACCACCACCGGCCCTCTGGGACAGGGATTCGCCAATGCCGTGGGCATGGCTCTGGGGGAGAAGCTTCTGGCCGCCGAGTTCAACCGGGAAAAGTTCAATCTGGTGGATCATTATACTTACTGCATTGTGGGCGACGGCTGCCTGATGGAGGGCATTTCGCACGAGGCGGCCTCTCTGGCCGGGCTGTTGCGCCTGGGCAAGCTCATCACTCTCTGGGACAATAACGGCATTTCCATTGACGGGCCGGTGAAAGGCTGGTTCGCGGATAATACCCTGCAGCGCTTTGAGGCTTACGGCTGGCAGGTGGAGGAGGTGGACGGGCACGACCCTGAAGCCGTCAAAAAAGCCCTGGCCAAAGCCAGAAAGGCCAAAGACTGCCCCAGCCTGATTTCCTGTAAAACTTGCATAGCCTGCTACGCCCCCACCAAGGAGGGTTCGGCCTCCAGCCACGGCGCTCCTTTGGGCGAAGAGGAAATTGAGGGAGCGCGCCGGAAGATGGGTTGGAAGTACCCGCCTTTCGAGATTCCCTCGGAAATACGCGTCGGCTGGGACGCCCGCCTGGCCGGGCAGCAGGCCGAAAAAAAATGGAACAAGCTGCTGGAGAACTACAAGCTCAAATTTCCCGAAGCCGGCCGGGCTTATGAAGATCGCCTCAGCGGCGAGCTGCCTCCGCACTGGAGGGAGCAGGCCCTGGAACTGGCCCGCCTGGCCCAGGAAGGGAAGCCGGAAGCGGCCGGGGAGCAATCCCTGCGCTCCTTTTCCCGCTCCCTGCTCAGGGGGCTGGGCGAGTCCCTGCCCGCGCTCATAGGCGGCTCGGCGGATCTCACCGATTCCGTCGGCGCGAAGTGGGAGGGAGCCAGGGAGATTACCCCGGAATCCTCCGGCGGAAATTACATCCATTACGGGGTGCGCGAATTCGCTATGGGGGCCATCATGAACGGGCTTTCCCTGCACGGGGGGTTCATCCCCTATGCCGGCACCTTCATGGTCTTCGCGGATTACGCCAAAAACGCCCTGCGCCTGTCCGCGCTCATGGGCCGGCAGGTAATCTGGGTGCTTACCCACGATTCCATAGGCGTGGGCGAAGACGGCCCCACGCATCAGCCGGTGGAGCAACTGTGTTCCCTGCGCTCCATTCCGGGGCTTCAGGTCTGGAGGCCGTGCGACGCGGTGGAAACGGCCGCCGCCTGGATAAACGCCGTGCGCGCCTCGGCCCGTCCCTCCTGTATCGTCCTGCCCCGGCAGAACGTGCCGGGGCAGGACCGCAGGCGCGCTGTTCTGAGCGAGGCCAAGCAGGTGGACGAGCCCAGCCCCATAGAAAAGATAATTCTCACTGTCCGCAGGGGCGGCTATATTCTGCGGGAATGCAAAAAAGGCGAACCGGAGCTTATTCTGCTCTCCAGCGGCTCGGAAGTGTCCCTGGCGATGGCGGCGGCCGAGCTTCTGGAAGCCAGGGACGTTCAGGTCAGGGTGGTTTCCATGCCCTGCGCGGAAATATTCGACGAGCAGGAAGTGAGCTGGCGCGCCGCGGTGCTTCCCTCCAACGTGCGCCGGCGCATAGCCGTCGAGGCTTCCATGGGCGACTGGTGGCGAAAGTATGTGGGTCTGGACGGGGCGGTGGTGGGTATGCGCGGCTTCGGCAAATCCGCGCCCATGAACGTGCTTTACAAATACTACGGCTTCACTGTGGAAAACGTCGTCAAGGTCGCGGAAAGAATGCTCGGCTGCAAGGAAAAAGATAAGGAAAAGGAGAAGGATGCGTAGAGCCCGCCGGCGGATGGAGCCGGCGCGGCTTGAAACAGGCTTTGACTCAACAGGAGGAACACTGCCATGCCCTTCAGGATACTCAGAAAGCGCGTGCTTATTCCAGGGCGCACCAGCCTGCTGGAGCTGGAGGCGCCGCACATAGCGGCCTCGGCCAGGCCGGGAAATTTTGTCATACTGCGCGTGAACGACAAGGGGGAGCGCTTTCCCCTGACCATAGCCGACGCCGATCCCGTTTCCGGCGTCATCAGCATAGTCTTTCTGGTGCTGGGCAAAAGCACGGCCCTGCTGGACAGCCTGCCGGAAGGCGATTGCATCGCCGATGTCTGCGGCCCTTTGGGGCGGGCCACGCATATACGCAAGCAGGGCACGGTGCTCTGCGTGGGCGGCGGCACCGGCATCGCCGCCATGCACCATATCGCCAAAGGGCATCACCGGGCCGGCAACCGCGTGGTGGCTGTGATCGGCGCGCGCAGCGGAGATTTGCTGCTTTTTCACCGGGAATTGTCCTCCTTTTGTCCGGAAGTGCTTGTTTCCACCGACGACGGCAGCGTGGGGCGCAAGGGCCTGGTTACCGAGATTCTGGAAACGCGCCTGGCGGAGGAGCGGGAGGTGAAGGAGGTGGTGGCCGTGGGCCCGGTGCCCATGATGCGGGCCGTGGTGGAGACGGCGCGGCCTTTCGGGGTGCCGGTCACCGTCAGCCTCAACTCCATGATGCTGGACGGCATGGGCATGTGCGGAGCCTGCCGGGTGAGCGTGGGAGGAGAAATTCGTTTTACCTGCGTGGACGGGCCGGAGTTCGACGGCTATCTGGTGGATTTTTCCGAACTGCAGCAGCGTCTTTCCGCCCTGAAGGAGCAGGAGAAGCTGTCCTATGAACTCTATTGCCGCTGCGGAGGCCGGCATGATCAAGCCTAAAATTTCCAGAGTGCCCATGCGCTGCCAGGAGCCGGCGGAACGGGTGAGGAATTTCGAGGAAGTGGCTCTGGGTTACAACCTGGAAGAAGCCATTACTGAAGCCGGGCGCTGCCTGAACTGCAAAAGACCCCTGTGCGTCGGGGGCTGTCCGGTGGAGGTGCCCATTCCCGCCTTTATTTCCGCCATCCGCGAGGGCGATCTCGCGGAAGCCCTGCGGATCGTCAAATCCACCAACAGCCTGCCGGCCGTCTGCGGGAGGGTTTGCCCGCAGGAAAATCAGTGCGAAGGCAAATGTATTCTGAGCGCGAAAAAGAATCCCATAGCCATAGGCCGCCTGGAGCGTTTTGTGGCGGATCATTTCATCGCTCTGGAGCGGGAGGTCTCTCCGGCCTCTCCCCCGGATACCGGCTTAAAGGTGGCCTGCATAGGCGGAGGCCCGGCCTCCATAACCGTGGCCGGTTTTCTGGGCGCGCTCGGGGTAAAGGTGAGCGTGTTCGAGGCCCTGCACGAGGCCGGGGGAGTCCTGGTCTACGGCATTCCGGAATTTCGCCTGCCCAAGGCCGCTGTGGTGCGCAAGGAGCTTTCGGCCCTGGCTTCCCTGGGAGTGGAGTTCCGCACCAACTGGGTGGGGGGCAAGACCGTGAGCGTCAAATCTTTGTTCGAGCAGGGCTACAAAGCCGTTTTTATCGGCGTGGGGGCGGGTCTCCCCAGCTTTTTCGGCGTGCCCGGAGAAAACCTGAACGGGGTTCTTTCCGCCAACGAATATCTCACCCGGATCAACCTTGGAATGGCTTACAATTTTCCGGCTTACGACACGCCCGTATACAAGGGGCTTGAGGTCACCGTATACGGCGCGGGCAATGTGGCTATGGACGCGGCCCGCAGCGCCCTGCGCATGGGAGCCGGGAGCGTGCGCATAGTCTACCGCCGCACCAGGGAGGAAATGCCCGCCCGCCTTGAGGAGCTGGAACACGCCGTGGAAGAGGGCGTGATTCTGGAGGAACTGGCGGCTCCGCTGCGTTTTGAGGGAGACGAAAAAGGCAGGCTCCGCTCCGTGGTTTTGCAGGTCATGGAACTGGGAGAAGCGGATTCCTCCGGCCGCCGCGGCCCCCGCCCCAGAGAAGGCGTCTTCAGGGAACTGCCCACGGATCTGGCCATTGTGGCTCTGGGCACGGGAGCCAACCGCGTGCTTATCGAAGAAACGCCGGAACTCAAGCTGAACGGACGCGGTTATATTGAAGTGAACGAGCGGAATGAAACTTCCATTCCCGGGGTTTACGCCGGCGGCGACATCGTGACCGGAGCGGCCACCGTGATTCTGGCCATGGGCGCCGGACGCCGCGCGGCCAAGGCCATAGCGGAAAGGCTGGGCCTGCTGCCGGCATAGTTTTTGTCCGAAAGCATTTTAACTTTAGAGCATTTCCACTTTGATGTTGCACATCCATGCTCTTTCAGCTCCACGCCCGCTCCGGCGCTCACCGGCGCAAATGAATTGCGCCCGCGCCTTCGCGGCGGGCGTCCGCTCGCGCGGCCGCCTGAGCATTTCAGCGCGCTCTGCATGGCTTCGGTCTCAGGTCAGGCTGTCCGGACGGGCCAGGCCCATAGCTCCGGCGACGTAGGTGGAAAAATTTTCCACGGAGAAATGCCAGTCCGGTTCCCGCTGTTTCTTCAGAGCGGATTTGAGAAGCAGGTGACAGTTATGGCAGAGGGTCACAAGGGTGTCGGCGCCTGTGGCCCGCGCTTCCCGCAGGCGTCGCAGCGCCGCCCTCCCGGCTACTTCCGGATTGGAGCCCGCGGCCGCTCCGCCGCAACAGGCGGTGTTTTTTCCGTGGCGCTTCATTTCCAGCAGTTCCGTCCCCGGAATGGACAAAAGCACCCGCCGCGCGCTCTCGGGCTCTATGCCCATGTACGCGTTTTTGCAGGGTTCGTGATAGGTGATTCTGCGGGGAAGGGCGTGGGGAAAGCGCAGTCTGCCCATATGCTCCAGCATATGCCCGGACAGGGAGACGCAGGCGAAGGGAATATGGCGAAAGGGCCTGATCCTGTCCTGCAGCACGCTCATACAGGTGGGGCACCAGAAGATCATTTTTTTGATTTTCAGATCTTCGGCAAAGGCAAAGAGTTTTTCGGCGGCCTGCCGCGCCCACTCCACATCCCCCCTTACGCCCCGCGGGGAGGAACCGCAGCAGTAGAGCATGCCCGGAGCAAAGGAATACGCTTCGCCTGTGGCGTCCAGGATGGTCAGAGCATTGAGTAATTTGTCCGGCTGCTTATAGACGTTACAACCTGGGAAAAAAAGGCAGGCGGCCTTCCCGTCCGCGACGGGGGTGGTGATTCTGCGGTATTCCTCTTCCGTTGTGCCCTGGCGGGCCAGACCCTCATGCACCGGATAAAGGGGTATATCCCACTCCAGCTTGCCGCGCCGGTGCATTTCCCGCGCGATCAATTCGTTTATTTGCAGGGAATTGATCCCTATGGGGCATTGCACATCCAGACAGCCGTAGCAGCGCATACAGGAAGCGGCTTTGAGCCCGGCGGCCTCGGAAGGCCCCTCCCCGCCGCGCAGAAATTCAAGGATGTCCTTCTGCGTCCGGCGCGGCTCCGGGGCCGAAGGCATATACTCCGCGGCCCGGCACCCGGAAACGCAGTTTCCGCAGCCCGTGCAGCCGTTTTTCAGTTTCTCCTCGGCTCTTGCGTAATATTCCGGCAAAGTCACGGCTCTCCTCCCGCATGTTCGGCCGGATTATCCCGGGCCGCCACCCTCGCGGCCCGGCTCCGGCGGCCCATAGGCCCGGCGCGCGGCTCCACGGGCCTATGGGGCAAAGGTATTCCCGGCTTTGCCGGGAGCTCGTCTTTGGCTATTTGATGGCATAACAGACCGCTGAGGCCAAAGACTTGCTGGAATAAAAAGGGGTTTGTTCACCTGAGGTTTGGACAGCAAAGCGGCTTAAATTGGTATTGACCGC
>JAISOL010000064.1 GCA_031275645.1 Deltaproteobacteria bacterium | reverse complement strand
GCGTCTGCCCAACTACCTCACTTGGCGGCGCTTACATGAATGTCCCCTTATTTCACCTCAAGACTGGCTTCAGGCAATCATAAAAGGGAAAATACACACTAAACGCAACTAGAGCCTATTATTATTTTCCCCAACCAATTTTAGGCAGTATGGCACATAACATTCCGGATGTTTACGACGATTTGGCGACCTATCAGGCACTTTCATCAGCCGCAACCGATAAGCCCTTGCTTAGTATCGAATAACTCTCCCCTCGTTTCATGGCTGATGTTTAATATTTTTTCGGGACAAAAAAGTTGCCTTTATTAATTTAAGAGCATATAAAACTGAGTAACACGAATTTAAAATTAGTAACACGGCAAGCGGAGAATATGGAGGAGACTATGAGCGAACGTGTTGTTATGGAGGGAATTTACTATGAAAATTCCTGGCCTGCCCCCGGAACGGACCCGGACGATTTGTATTTTGTGGAGATCGACGAAGAAAAATGCATAGGCTGCGATACCTGCCAGACCTATTGCCCCACCGGCGCCATCTGGGGAGATACCGGAGATGCGCATAAAATCGCCTTCAGGGAAATATGCGTCAATTGCGGCCAGTGTCTGACCCACTGCCCTGAAAACGCGATTTACGAGACCCAGTCCTGGGTCGGCGAAGTGAACAGGATGCTCGCCGCTAAAAGCAAAAAAGTCATAGCCATGCCGGCCCCGGCGGTGCGCTATGCCCTTGGCGACTGCTTCGGCCTGTCTGTGGGCACGGTGAGCACGGACAAAATGTTTTCCGCCCTGAAAAAGCTGGGTTTCGACCACTGCTGGGACAACGAGTTCGGAGCGGATGTCACCATCTGGGAAGAAGGCGATGAATTCGTGAAACGCCTTACCGGTAAAATCTCCGCTCCCCTCCCCCAGTTCACTTCCTGCTGCCCGGGCTGGCACAAATATGTGGAGAGCCTTTATCCGGAACTCCTGACCAATTTATCCACGGCCAAATCACCCATCGGCATGCTGGGGGCGCTGAGCAAAACCTATGGGCCGGATACCCGCAAATACAGGAGAGAGGACGTATACACGGTATCCATCATGCCGTGTACGGCTAAAAAATATGAGGGCCTGCGCCCGGAACTCCGTTCTTCGGGCTACCCTGACATTGATGCGACCATAGATACCAGGGAGCTCGCCTACATGCTTAAACAGGCCGGAATAGATCTGAAAGCCATGCCGGACGGAGAGCGCGACCCTCTGATGGGAGAATCCACCGGCGGCGCCACTTTGTTCGGCGTTACCGGCGGGGTTATGGAGGCCGCTCTGCGTTTCGCCTATCAGGCCGTGACCGGCAGGGAGCCTTCTTCCTGGGATTTTGCGGCCGTGCGCGGGCTCAAGGGAGTCAAGGAAGCCGAAGTCGTCATGGGAGACGCGAAGATCAAAGTCGCCGTCGTCCACGGGGCCAAGCGCTTCAAGGATATTTGCGAAGCGGTGAAGAAGGGTGAAGCGCCGTGGCAATTCATAGAATTCATGGCCTGTCCAGGCGGCTGCGTCTGTGGGGGAGGACAGCCCGTCATGCCCGGAGTGATGGAGCTGGCCGGACACGCGACCAAGCGCTTTATGGCTTCCTGCCGCAAGAGGCTGAAAATGATGTCCGAAAGCCGGGCCTAGGGCAAAATACGGAATGCCGCGAAGAAAAGCGGAGCATCCGGGAGGAGGAGAGACATGTTTGCAATTTCACGCCGTGTTATTTTAAAAGGAGGCCTGGCGCTGGGCGGAGCCGCCCTTCTGGGCCTCAGATTCGCTTCCGCGGCTACGGCCCAGGTCAAGGAACTCAAGGAATATATGCTGGATCGCATCAACAGCGTCTATAAAACCGACAAGGCTTTTTCCGCGCGTTCCTCCCGGCAGAACAAACAAGTTCAGGAGCTGTATAAAAATTTTCTGGGCGAGCCTGGAGGAGAACTCTCCCACCGCTATCTGCACATGCATTTCAGGGATCGCTCCAGGAAGATCAAGACATTGGAAGCCGCCGGCAATTATCCCAATCCGCGGGCCTCCGAATTTGAAGGGAATGACTATTTCTATGAATGATTCCGGCCGGTAAAGCGCACCAATTCCAGCAGGGTCTTGCGGTGGGTGGAAACGATGTGGAAATATTCGTCCTGCGGCACGTAAATATAGGGCACGGCCTCGTCCCGGCGGAAGAAGAAGAGGGAGAGAAGCACGCGGTTTATGGCCTGATGCCCGATAATCATGATCCCCGGCGCGGCTCCTGAAAGAAAGAGCGCCTTGCGGAACCCCCTGGCCACGCGTTCCTTCAGAGTGACGTAGCCTTCGCCCCCGGGATAGACGTAAGCGTACTTGTCGGCCTGGCGGGCCGCGTACTCGCCGGGCAGAGAGAGCCGTATATCTTCATAGGTCATGCCCTCGCAGAGGCCGGCGTTGATTTCGTCGAATTCCGGAATCATTATGTGTCTGCTGTCCGGATGGTCACGGATGATGGGAGAGGCGGTTTCCCTGGCCCTGCGCCTGGAAGAGGTGAAAATGAAGGGAATGTCGAAGGATTTGAAGTATTCCCCCAGGGCTTCGGCCTGCCTCCGCCCCAGCGCGGTGAGCCCGGAATCTCCGCCGATGCGGTTCTGCACGTTGAACTCGCTCTGGCCGTGCCGCAGGAGATAGAGGTTAAGCACCCGGTCGGAAGTCAGAATATCGCGGATCTGGATATAAAAGGGCAGAGCGGAGCAGGAACGCTCCTCAAGAATGCGGTTGGACAGGGTTTCCACCCGCGCTAAATGCTCTTCCTCCCGGAGGGGGGAAAAAATCCGCTCGTAGTAGGCTATTCTGCGCTTGAAGCTCCGGACGGCCTCTTCCGGGCTCAACCCGGAAAATTCCGGAAGTTCGGCCTTGCGTCTGATGCCGGCTTCCAGAAGTTCGGGATCGTTGTTGACGCACTCGATAAAAAGGAGAGGAGCGTCGCTCAGATGGCGTTCCAGGGTTTGCCGGCGCCGGCGGCTGCCGTTGGTGGCGTCCAGGATCGCCACCTGCCCCCCGGCGCGCAGAAACTCCCCGGCCTGCCTCATGCCCAGCAAGGCCAACTGCTCGCGCTGCATGCGGCCTTCCTCGTTTTCCGGATTATAGAACTCCGGCAGGGCGGAATCGCCGCCTAGATAAAGGCGGCGTAAAATACCGTTGTTGAAAACCTCCACCTTGAGGCCGTCCGCCTCCAGACCATCCCGCAAACGCTCGGCCAAAAGGGATTTGCCTCTGGCCGGCAGGCCCACCAGCGCTATATACAGGCGCGACATCAATTTTACCGCCAATCAGGCGGAAGTCCCTTCCAGGCCGGCGGCGTTTTTTTCCACCTCCCCGGCCAGGGAGGCGCGGGCGGCGGCCAGGCGTCCGGCCAGGGAGGGGTCGCGCAGAGCAAGGATCTGCGCGGCCAGCCAGGCCGCGTTTCTGGCTCCGGTCTTGTCCGGGGCCACGGTGGCCACGGGAAAGCCCGCCGGCATCATCAGGGTGGAGAGCAGGGCGTCCAGGCCTCCCAGAGAGCCGGATACAAGGGGAATGCCGATAACCGGCCTGAGAGTGCGGGCGGCCACGGCCCCGGCCAGATGCGCGGCCAGGCCGGCGGCGCAGATGTAGACCTGGCAGCCCTGTTCCTCCAGCTCGCGCAACAGTCTTTCCGTGCGCTCCGGGGTACGGTGCGCCGAAGTGATGGTGAAAAAAGAATCCACCCCCCACTCCCGCAGCAGTTCCACGCAGGGCCGCACCACAGCCTCATCGGATTTGCTGCCCATGAAAACGGCTACTTTCGGCATAGGAATCCTCTTCACTCTGAAATTGTTCCAAAGTATTTTAACTTTAAGACGCTCACTTCGGCGCTTGACGGCGAAACGAGTTTCGCCCGCGCCTGCGTGGCGGGCACCCGCTCGCGCGTCCGCCGGAGCATTTCGGCAAATGTATATTTTGAATGCTGAAATGCTCTAAAAAAACCGGCCGGAAGATGCTTCCGGCCGGCTGAAAAACGTCCCCGAAGCCGGCCTCGGCCGGTTCCAGGAGGGGCGGGATTAGTCGCCGTAAACCACGGTGGTGTATTTGTTGATAATGCCCAGAATGCTGTAGCCTTTGAAATCCACCAAACGGACGTTCTTGATGCCGCCATTTTTTATGGCCGTATCAAGGCTGCAGTCGCCGAGAGCAACCAGATGCAGATAGCCTGTGCATTCCGCCTCTCCGATTTTGCTATAGGTGACAGTGCCATCGTCACGCACCGGATCTATGGGACCTTTCAGCTCGGAATAGATAGCGCCATTGGGAATACCTATGTAGCCACATCCAGCCAGAGCCAGAATGGAAACCGCGCACAGCAAAAGCAACACTTTCTTCACAACGATTCCTCCGATATTTTGCACCCGTTCACAAACGGGCGCGGTTTATTCTGATGATCCGACACAGAAATTTGACGCCTTGATCACCATCCCTATGGGCCTATATTATTTTTCCGGAAGAGGCAACAACTATATTCAGCCTCCGGCCTGAAACGTGAAATGCTCCAGGGCGCGTTCGGCCACGCGCAAACCGTCGGCAATGGCCCGCACCACCAGGGAAGGGCCCAGAGCCGCGTCTCCGCAGGCGTAAAGGCCGGGCAGGGAGAGGCGCCCTTCTCCGTCCCTCGGCAGGCGCCCGGATTTATCCGGAGCCAGGTTGAAGCTGGAGAGTATCTGCCCGGGCTCTGTTCCGGTAAAACCCATGGCCAGCAGAACCAGATCCGCCGGCAGGGTGAAAGCGGAATTCCCGTCCGGCAGCGGAACCTGACGTCCGCCTTCGGCGACCCATTTCACCTGGGAACATCTCACCGCGCCCACGGCGGAGGGATTACCCTCCGCCGGAATAAAAGCGCCGGCCGTAACGCTCCAGCGGCGTTCCCCTCCCTCTTCGTGGCTGCTGGAGGTGCGCAGGACGCGCGGCCACTCCGGCCAGGGATTGTCGGGGCTCCGCGTTTCTGGAGGTTTGGGCAGTATCTCCAGTTGGCAGACGGAAACAGCTCCCTGCCTCCAGGCCGTGCCCACGCAGTCGGAGCCGGTATCTCCCCCGCCGATGACGATTACCCGCTTGCCTCCGGCTTCAAGGGAAGAGGGAATGCCCCTGATTTCCCCGTTCAGAAGCCTGTTCTGCGCCGTAAGATAATCGACGGCGAAATGAATGCCGGAAAGCTCTCTTCCCGGTATGGGCAGGTCGCGTTTTTTCCTGGCGCCGGTCGCCAGAATCAGGATGTCGTTCCGCCTGGAAAGAAGGCGTCCGGAGATATCCTCGCCGGCTTCCACTCCGCACTCGAAGATTATGCCTTCCTCTTCCAGCAGGCTGATGCGCCGGTCCAGGACGCTCTTTTCCAGTTTGAAATCCGGAATGCCATAGCGCAGGAACCCTCCGGGCCGGGCGTCCCTTTCATAGACCGTCACCCGCAGCCCGGCCCGGTTCAGCCTCCAGGCGGCGGCCAGTCCGGCCGGGCCGGAGCCGACGACCACGGCTCTTTTCTCCAGGCGCCGCGCCGGCGGCCGCGGGCGCAGCAGTTTTTCCGCGAAGCCGCGCTCAATAACGGAAAATTCCACCTGGCGGCAGGGCACGCCGCTTTCGTTCAGCCCCTGCACGCAGGAGCCTTCGCACAGGGCGGGGCAGACACGCGCGGTGAATTCCGGAAAAGGGCTGGTAGCCAGAAGTCTGGCCAAAGCGGTGTTCCAGCGATCTTCACGGGCGGCGGCGTTTATTTCCGGAATGGCGTTGAGCAGGGGACAGCCGCAGGCATGGCAGAAGGGAATGCCGCAATCCTGGCAACGGGCGAGTTCGCTCTTCAGCCATCCCTCTTCCGGAGCCGGCTCAACGGGTTTGAAATCGTGGATTCTTTCGGTTATCGGTCTGTATTTATTCATATAATACCTACACCGGCCTTGCGGCCGCATCCGCCTTGGCCATGTCTCTGAGAGCGCGGCGGTACTCCATGGGGAAGACCTTGATGAAACGGCCTTTCTCCCTTTTCCAGTCCTCCAGAAGGGAGCGGGCCAGAGAACTGCCGGTATAGGAGGAGTGGCGCGCGAGCAGGGAACGCAGCTCCGCTTCATCCTCCGGGGTCAGAAGATCGAGATCGACCATCTCCAGGTTGCAGCGGCTGTCGAACAGGCCGTCGTCGTCATAAACGTAGGCGATGCCGCCGGACATGCCGGCCGCGAAGTTCACTCCCGTGCGGCCCAGAACCGCCACTCTGCCGCCGGTCATATATTCGCAGCCGTGGTCGCCCACTCCTTCCACCACGGCCAGGGCGCCGCTGTTTCTCACGGCGAAGCGCTCTCCGGCCCGGCCGCGGAGGTAGAGTTCGCCGCTGGTGGCGCCGTACAAGGCCACATTGCCCGCGATGAAATTCTGGGAGGCAAAGGTTTCCGGAGCGTTCTCCGGCGGAGCTATGATGATGCGCCCGCCTGAAAGCCCCTTGCCCACATAATCGTTGGCCTCGCCGCGCAGATACAGGGTCAGCCCCCTGGCGGCGAAAGCCCCGAAGGATTGCCCGGCCGCTCCTTCGAGGTTCAGGCGCACGCTTTCGTCGGGCAGGCCGGCGGAGCCGCGGGCCCGGGCGATGCGCGAGGAAATTTTGGCCCCCACGGTGCGATCCGTGTTGCGCACCCTGCTTTCGCGCTCCAGCTTCCCGCCGTTTTTGAGCAGGTCTTCCACCAGGGGGAGGAATTCGTCGTCCAGTCCTTTAGCGGCCGGGCAAATGGCCTCTTCCGGCCCGGAATAGCGCCGGATATCTCCCTCCGGAACGGCCAGAAGAGCGGAAAAGTCCAGAGAGGAGCTCCAGGGCAGAGCGGGGTCCGGCCTGAAGATCAGGCGCTCGACCCGGCCGGTCATTTCGGCCATGTTCCTGAAACCCAGTCCGGCCATGATTTCCCTTACCTCTTCGGCGATGAAGCGGAAGAGGTTGATCACGTGTTCCGGCCTGCCCGCAAAGCGCGTCCGCATGGCCGGGTCCTGGGTGGCCACTCCCACCGGACAGCCGTTGGTGTGGCATTTGCGCATCATAAGGCATCCCATGCTCACCAGGGCGACAGTGCCGAAGCCGAATTCGTCCGCGCCGAGAAGACAGGCCACGACCACGTCGCGCCCGGTTTTCATCTGCCCGTCGGCCTGCAGGCGCACCCGGCCGCGCAGGTTGTTCAGAACCAGAGTTTGCTGGGTTTCGGAAAGCCCCATTTCCCAGGGACAGCCGGCATACATGATGGAAGACAGGGGAGAGGCTCCCGTGCCGCCGTCAAAACCCGAAATAAGCACCGTATCGGCTTTGGCCTTGGCCGCTCCGGCCGCGATGGTGCCCACCCCGGTTTCCGACACCAGCTTGACCGAAACGCGGGCCGCGTCGTTGGCCTGGCGCAGATCGTAAATCAACTGCGCTATATCCTCAATGGAGTAAATATCATGGTGCGGAGGCGGGGAGATCAGGGAAACCCCCGGAGTGGAATGGCGCACCCTGGCTATTTCCCCGCCCACCTTGTCGCCGGGCAGGTGTCCGCCTTCGCCGGGCTTGGCCCCCTGGGCGATCTTGATCTGCAATTCTTCCGCGTTGACCAGATATTCCAGAGTGACCCCGAAACGGGCGCTGGCCACCTGTTTGACGGCCGAGCGCGAGGAGGCGCCCCCGGGCAGGGGGCGGTAGCGGGCGGGATCTTCGCCGCCTTCGCCGCAGTTGGAGCGCGCCCCCAGGCTGTTCATGGCCAGGGCCAGAGTTTCGTGCGCTTCTTTGGAAAGGGCGCCGAAGGACATGGCTCCGGTGACGAAACGGCGCATGATGGACTCCACGTTTTCCGTTTCCTCCAGGGGCAAAGGCGGACGCGCCGGGTCCGGCGCGAAATCCATGAGGTGGCGCAGGGTGAAAGATTGCCGGGGGGGACGGTTGATCCTGCCGGCATATTGCCGGTAGGCTTCCGCGTCCGCGCTGCGCACCGCCTTCCGCAACAGGGTGATGGTTTCCGGAGTCCACAGATGCGCCTCGCCGTCGCGCCGGTAACGATAGGCGCCGCCGACGGGCAGGGGATTATCCGGCATGTCCCTTTCCTCCTGGCCCGGCTCCGTTCCGCCCGCTGCCGGCGAGGGGAAATCGGCCTGAAAACGCAGGGCGAGATCGCGCTTCCGCGCGGCGGCCAGTTCAATCTGCTCCAGGCCTATTCCGCCGATGCGCGAGGATACGGAGGGGAAATAGGCGCTCATAATCTCCGGCCCCAGGCCTATGGCCTCCAGAATCACCGCGCCGCGGTAGCCGCGCAGGGTGGAAATGCCCATTTTGGATATGATTTTACGCAGGCTGGCGCACAGGGCCAGCACATAATTTTCTATGGCGCTTGTGGGGGTGACATGGCCGGCCAGTTCCCCGCGCGCGGCCAAATCCGCCACGCTTTCAAAAGCCAGCCAGGGGTTGACGGCCGAAGCCCCCAGGCTGAGGAGCATGGCGATCTGGTTGCCCTCGCGGGCCTCGCCGGTTTCGCAGATCAGCCCTATGTTGACCTCGCCCTTTTCCCTGAGCGCGCGGTTGGCCGCCGCCACCGCCAGCAGGGAGGGGATGGGCAGGCGGTTCTCATCAGCCCGCTTGTCCGAAAGCACGATGATGCCCGCGCCCTCGCGCAGGGCCTGGGCGCTTTCCCGCTCCAGCCTTTCCAGGGCCACTGCCAGGGAAGTCCCCGGACTTTCTCCGGGGTTCAGGACAAAAGTGCTGTCCAGGGTGCGGCAGTCAAAACCCGCCTGCCGCAGTTCCCGCAGGCGGTTGAGATCGTCGTTGGACAGAATGGGGTGCCTGAGTTTGATGAGTCTGGCCTGCCCCGGTTCTTCCTTCAGAATATTCGGCTGATAGCCTATGAAGGTCATCTGGGACATGACCAGGAGCTCGCGGATCGGATCAATGGGAGGGTTGGTAATCTGGGCGAATTGCTGGCGGAAATAGGAAAACAGCGACTGCGGCCGGCTGTCCAGAACAGGCAGGGGAACGTCCGCGCCCATGGAACCCACCGGTTCGGCGGCTTTTTCCGCCATGGGAGTCAAAATTATATCAAGATCGTCTCTGCTGTACCCGAAAAGGCATTGCAAAAAAGGCAGGGTATCCACGCTCCGGGTGAAATCGGTGTTGGCGCTGAAAAAGCCCGGGATGTCAATGCGGTTTTCCGCCACCCAGCGGCGGTAAGGGCGCAGACGGGCCAGACGGTTCTTGATCTCGGCGTTTTCAAGCAGGCGTCCGGAGCCTATTTCCGCCAGCAGCATCTGTCCCGGCCTGAGCGCCCCCTTTTTTATCACCTCTTCTTCCGGCAAATCCAGCACCCCGGTTTCCGAGGCCATGACCAGCAGCCCGTCCCTGGTCAGGCTGTAGCGGGCCGGGCGCAGACCGTTGCGGTCCAGGCAGGCTCCCACGCGCAGCCCGTCGGTGAAGACCACGGCCGCCGGTCCGTCCCAGGGTTCCATAAGACCGGCGTGGAATTCGAAAAAGCCGCGCAGATCCGGCCCCATGGGGTACTTGTCTCCCCAGGCCTGCGGGATGAGCATACTCATGGCGTGTTCGGCGGAACGCCCCCCGCGCACGAGAAATTCCAGAGCATTGTCCAGGCTGGCGGAATCGCTGGAATCCGGCTCAATGAGAGGAAAAATTTTTTCCATTTCCTCCCTATCCCCGAACAAGGGCGAAAACATGCCCGGCTCCCTGGCGGAGAGCCAGTTGCGGTTACCCCTGACGGTATTGATTTCTCCGTTATGCGCCAGACAGCGGAAAGGCTGGGCCAGACGCCAGGAAGGAAAGGTGTTGGTGCTGTAACGCTGGTGCACCACGGCATAAGGAGAGGCCAGACGCCTGTCCGTGAGATCCGGATAAAAGCCGGCGAGCTGGGAAGCCATCATCATTCCCTTGTAAATCACCATGCGGGCGGAAAGGCTGGCAAGGTAGAAAGCATCGGCGGAAAATCCGGCCTTTAGGACGGCGCCGGCGATGCGCTTGCGCAATATGTAGAGGCGGCGTTCAAAACCCTCCGCCTCGGCGGGGTCGTTCCGGGGAGAAACGGCTTCGGCTGTGAACTGCCAGATGGAAGGACGGTTCTGCCGGGCGGTTTCGCCCAGAATTTCCGGACGCACCGGCACCGGCCTCCAGGCCGCAATCCGCCAGCCTTCATCCGCGGCCGCCATTTCCGTGAGTTCCCGGCAACGGAGAGCGGCCGGTTCTTCCAGAGGCAGAAAAGCCATGCCCAGGCCGTAGGTTCCGGCCGCGGGCAGATTTCCGCCCAGTTCCTCCCGCAGAAAGGCGTCCGGGATGCGGAACAATATTCCGGCGCCGTCTCCGGAATCAGCTCCCAGGGCTCCACGGTGGCTGAGATTGCAAAGAGCCCGGATGCCCATTTCAAGCACGTCATGGGTTGCTTCTCCACCCAGGCGGCAGACGAAGCCGACACCGCAGGCGTCGTGTTCAAATCGCGGATCGTAAAGGCCAATCTTCTGCATGTGGCGTCCTCTGGCTCAGTCTTGCGGGTGTTTGTTCGGGGGTTCGATATTTCCATAAGGTAGTTTCGCAAAAATTGCTAGTGTATTCGCGGCGCGGAGCAAGGGGCCGCCCCGCCCGATTGCTCTTTTCCGCTGAATCGGGCATAAAGAACCAATACAAGGAAATTCCAATGAACGCCGACTTCCGTTTTTCCCTGCGCCCGGAGTCCCTGCTTCCGGGCGTTTATCCGGACAGTATAAAGTTCGTCAAAATGCACGGTCTGGGCAACGACTATATCTATGTTGAGGAATTCGCCGCTCCTCTGCCCAACCCTTCTTCTCTGGCCGTGATCCTGAGCGACCGGCATTTTGGAGTGGGGGCGGACGGGCTGGTGCTGATAGGCCCCGCCGATTCGCCCGATTATCAGGCGGATTTCCGTATGCGCATGTTCAACGCCGACGGCTCCGAAGGAGACATGTGCGGCAACGCGGCCCGTTGCGTGGGCAAATACCTTTACGAACGGGGCCTCGCCCGCGAAACCTCCATCCGCCTGCAAACTCTGGCCGGTCCGCGCCTGCTTGAGCTGGAAGTTCAGGGAGGGCTGGCCCTCTCGGTGCGCGTCAACATGGGCCGCCCCATACTCCGCCCGGCGGATATACCTATGCTGGATACGGGAGAAAACTTTATTTCCCGCGAAATTACGGTAAAAGGCGAGCGTTTCGCGGCCACCGCCGTATCCATGGGCAACCCGCATCTGGTGCTGGCCTGGCCGGATCTGGAAAAGCTCCCCCTGGAGGTGATAGGGCCGGCCTTCGAGCGCCACGCGCTTTTTCCCCGAAGGGTCAATACGGAGTTCATCCGGGTAATCGACCGGGAGCGCGTGCGCATGCGCGTCTGGGAGAGAGGCTCCGGCGAAACCCTGGCCTGCGGCACCGGGGCCTGCGCCGTGCTGGCGGCCTGCGTCCTGAATAACTGGACCGGGCGCCGGGCTGTCATTGAACTGCGCGGAGGGGAGCTTGAGGTGGAATGGAGCGCGGACGATTGCATTTATCTGCGCGGCCCGGCCACGGAAGTGTTCAAGGGCGAGTTTCCTCTGCCGAAAAGCGCGTCCGGCACAACGTAACACTTGAAACTGTGTTTTAGAGCAATAACTGAATGAAATCGCTCTGGCGGCCGCGCGTGGGGACGCCCGCCGCGAAGGCGCGGGCGCAATTCATTTGCGCCGGTGAGTGCCGGAGCGGGCGTGGAGCTGAAAGAGCATGTATGTGCAACATCAAAGTGGAAATGCTCTAAGTATTGAGA
>JAISOL010000056.1 GCA_031275645.1 Deltaproteobacteria bacterium | reverse complement strand
CCAGCCCGGGCAGGGCGGCGAGCAGGGCGGGGGAAGGCGGGCGGGCGTTTGCCAGGGCAAGCCGCATAAGGCTTTCCGCGTCCGCCGGATGGGTTTGCGCCAGTTCGCGGGCCGCCTCGCAGGAGGCGATGAAATCGCCGAGCGCCTCTCTCCGGATTCCGGCGGCCCGTTCCGGCGTCAGCGGGGCGTCGGAGGAGGAGGCGGCGTTGGCGATTCTTGTCCCGACGCGGGCGGTCAAATCCCGCAGGGTCGTCTCCGGCATCCGTTCCAGAATGTCCGCCGGGATTCCGGCATCCGCCAGTTCCTGCCGCACCGCTTCCGGAGAGGCGTAGCGGCGGCTTGCCGAAACGACGCTCTCATCCCTCTGCAGATGGGCGGCAAGGGTTCCGATCTGCGCGTCGTCGAATCCGGCGAGGCCCACGGCCAAATCCAGCATGATCTCCATGCCGTCGGCGGGCAGGGCCGGCGCGCCCGGGCGCCCCTGCTCCTCCTGGTACCGGGCGAACAAATCCCGGACGCCGGCGGCCAGTTGATCGGGCGCGATGCCGGGAGACGCCAGCCGCCGTACGATCTCCAGCCGGGAGTCCGCCGCCCGCAGCAGCGTGGTCAGGACGTTCGCGTCCTGCACGTTGCGGCGGTAGATCGCCTCCTTCATAAGAGCCTTCTGCGCCGGGGTGAATTCCCCCTCCCGGGGAGAGGCGGGATCACGCGGCTCGGGCAGGAGGTCGATTTCCAGGCGCACGCGCAGGGAGGGAGGCAGATCGTGCGGCTCGACCTTTCCGAAAACGGAAGGAGACGAAATTTCGGACCGGGGAATCCCCCCCCTGTCGGCCAGCGCCAGAGACGCGCCCCTCAGCGTGTCTATGACGGTCATCGGGTTGAAGGCAAGATCCCGCTCACTCCTCAGGAGGAGGTACCGGGACATCGCCTCCATGGTTTTTGCGGCGGGGCCGCCGGCGGCAAACCCGGAGGCGAGGGCGCCGGCGTCCTCACGCGTCATCCGCCCCGCCAGCAGAGCCATGATTTGCCCGCCGCCTTTCGCGATATCCTCCCCGCCCATTTCAGGCAGATTGTCAACATCCCGCATGGACGGCAGGATGTCCGAGGTCATGCATCGCCTCAGGGAGTCCAGCGCGTCCGCAGCTCTGTCCGTGTCGCCGGAGGCCAGGGCGTGGAGCGTGTCCGGCGGCACCCTGTCGGCCATTCCGGGCAGGGCGGCGAGCAGGGCGGGAGAGGGGGGGGCGGCGTTTGTCAGGACAAGCCGCATCAGGCTTTCCGCGTCCGTCGGATGGGTTTGCGCCAGTTCGCCGGCCGCCAGGCAGGAGGCGGCGAACTTGCCGAGAGCTTCCTTCCGGACCTGGGCGGCCCGTTCCGGCGTCAGCGGGGCGTCGTCTGCGGCGGCGGCGATCCTTGCCTCAACGCGGGAGGCCAGGCCCTGCATGGTCTTCTCCGGTATCCGCTCCAGAATGTCCGCCGGGATTCCGGCGTCCGCCAGTTCCCTCCCCACCGCCTCCGGGGAGGAATACCGCGCCACGCGCTCCTGAACCTGCTGCCGGAGGTCGCCGGCCTCTTCCGCCGGCGCCTCTTCATGGAAGCACGCCCGCAGGACGGTGGCCCCGGTCAGGGCGCCTTCCGGCTGCAAAGCGCGCATCTCCCCGATAAACCGCGAGGCCACGGCGTATTCCTGCCCCTTGCCCAGCAGATCGATCAGCCGGGCCTTGTCCTGCATGGCGCCGGAGGGCTGCGCGCGCGTGAGCGGATCCAAGTCTCCGATCTTCCCCCCCCGCACCCGCTGGAACAGTTCCTTCCGGGAGGCGGCCCCCTGGTTCGCGCCCGGCCGCGACAGGGCCGAGACGATCCGTTCCTTGAGGAAACGGCGGTCGGCCTCGTTCACCTGAATGTCCCTGCTTTCCAGAAAAGCGTCCAGAGCGCCGTCCAGCGTGTACGGGTGCCTTCCGTCCCCCAGCGTGATCTCCCGGCCCGAGGCGAAGCCCCGGCCGGCGATGAATTCGGGCAGCGCCGTGGTTTCCGCCTCCTGCCGGGCCCGGGCCGTGGCCTGGACGATGTGCCGCGCCGTCAGGGGTTTGCCCGCGGCGTAGTCCCTGTTCAGGAGTTCCCGCACCGCCGTATTCGCAGCCCCTCCCCCGAACTCCTCGCGCAGGGCGTCCCGGAAGGAGCGCATCGCCGCCCGGTTGCTTTCCGCCCGGCTGAAAACGCGGGCGAAACGGCCCATTTCGCCGACTTTCCCGCCCTCCACGCTGACGGCCTGGCCGCCCCCGCCCGCCCGCCCGGCGGCGGTGGTAAAGTCCTGCAAGTTCGGGGCGCTGTTCGGGTTCGGACTCACGTTGATGTCGGGCATGACTGTCTCCCTGGTTTTTTCGTTATTCGCGGCGCCGGCGCTATGGACAGGAAACCGCGCGGAATGGCTCCGGCCTCAGATGCGCAGCATGTTCGCGGGGAACGCTTCTTCCCCGTCCCCTCCGGATTCGGCCCCGGCTTCGGACGGCTTAGCCCCGGTCTCCGCGCAGCGCTTCGCCCAGAAATCCGCCGTCTGGAGAAAACCTTCCACAAGCACGATAAAATCCGGCGGCGTCAGGGTTTGCAGGTCCCGGACTATTTGCAGGTTGACGAATTCCTCTTTGGGGTCAAGGGCCAGCGTCGCCCCGCCGGTCCCGTGGAACAGAAACTGCCCCTGCAGCAAGCCGGCGTAAAAGACTTCCCTGTTCTCGTCCGGAACCTGGGCCACCGGCACAGCGATCAGGATCTGCTCGTTTCCTTCCAGGTATTCGAACATCACCGGGAGGTCGTCGAAATCAACGTACATGAAGTTTCCGTCCTGCACGTCCAGCCGAACGCCCACCTTGTGGGAAAGCGCGTCAAACAGGCTTTTGAACACTTCCTTGCTCATGTAGGCTCCTTGTTTTTGAACGTATTCCAATCCATGTTTCAATCAGGATTTAGCAACAATCATGCCAATCACGCTTGCCGGCGAAAAACTGTTCACAGCCCGGCGGGAGCGGCGTCCATTTTTCCGGCGAAGGGGATGTCGGAACCGTATCCCCGTGGCCGCCCGGAGTCAAGCCTCCGAAACAAAGCGGCTTCCGCGCCGCCGCCCCAAACAAGTTGGCAGGCGGGAACGCGATGTCAACAATATGGGCAGGCAAAACCCCGGATGAAAACGTCCGCGTTTTCTCCCCGTACTCCGCCGCCTTTATCCCGCTTCCGCCACGGCCGGCGGGGAGCGCCCGTATTCCCTCGCCCCCCAGACGGTCTGGCCGTAAGCTATGCAAGCGTCGCCCGGCGGAAGAGCGCGGTGGGTCAGGGGGATAAGCCCCCGTCCGGCGAGCTTTTCCCGCAGAAGCACATGCAGGCTCAGATTCTGCATCACCCCGCCGCTCAAGCCCACCACCCCGGCTCCCGTGGCCCGGCTCCCGGCCAGGGCGAAATCCGCCAGACCTTCGGCCAGGGACCAGTGAAAGGCCCGGGCCAGACAGGCCGCGTCTTCTTCCGCGCGCCGGGCGAAGAGAGCCCGGAAAAGCTCCGCCGTATCCAGAAGGAAACGCGGCTCCCGGCCGGCGGAATTTTCCCGCACCGGACAGGGCAGAAAGCGGAGGCGGCCTTGGCGGTAATCCGCGTACAGGGCCCGCAAGTCGTTCACAGTGGAGAGATCGCGGTGCTGAGCCTCTTCCAGGCGTATGGCGGCCTGCCCCTCGTAGCTTATCTCCAGGCAAAGGCCGAGCAGAGCGGAAACCGCGTCGAAAAGCCGCCCGGCGCCGCTGCTGCGCGGAGTGTTCAGCCCGGCGGCCAGAAGTCCGGGCAAAAGGGCCGCCGTAAGCCTGTTCCGGGGCAGCCAGGGCAGAAGGGAATACTCCCTGAGAAGATCGAGCTCATAAAGCCAGGCGTGGGCGATGCGCCAAGGTTCGCGCACGGCGGCCTCGCCTCCGGGCAGGGGAATGCGGGCGAGGCTCCCCAGGCGCCTGAGCTCGTGCCGGGCCGGGTGAATAAAAATGAGTTCCCCTCCCCAAAGGCTTTTATCAGGATTCATCGACTCCGGCGCAAAGCCCGCTCCATCCAGAGCCAGAACCAGGGCCGGGCCGCTGTGTCCGTTTTCGGCCAGGACAGCCTCGGCATGGGCAAAATGATGCTGCAGGGCGTAACAGGGCAGTTCCTCCGGGATCTGCCGCATAAAATCCGGATGGGCGTCGGCCACTGCCGCCAGCGGCTCCACTTGCAGCACTCCGGCCAGATGCGCGGAAATTTCCTTTTGAAAGGCGCTGACCCGGAAATTCCGTAAATCTCCGATATGCTGGCTGACAAAAGCTTCTCTCCCCCGGCTCAGACAGACGGTATTTTTAAGTTCGGAGCCCAGGCCGAGTATGCAGGCCTTTTCCGGAGCGGACGCCGGCAGGGGCAGGGGGAGAGGGACAAACCCCCTGGCCCGGCGCAGAAACATAACCCCTTCTTCTTCCGGGGAAGCCTCCGGGATGGGCCGCAGCACCGAATCATCCACCCGGATGAGAATATCCCGGTTGTGCAGCAGAAAACAGTCCGCCAGACCGGAAAGGCGCTCCAGAGCCTCCCTGTTACCCAGAGCTATGGGCTCTCCTTCTCTGTTGCCGGAAGTCATGACCAGAACCGCCGGAAAGCCGTCACGGCGCAATTCCCCGCAATCGCGCAGCAGCAGGTGGTGCAGGGGCGTATAGGGCAGCATCAGGCCGAGATAATGCGTATCCGGGGCCAGGCTGGCGGGGAGCGGGCTGCCTTCCCGGCGGGGACAGAGAACAATGGGCCGCTCCGGCGACTCCAGGAGCCTTTTTTCCGCCGCGCCTATTCTGGCCAGCCGCCCGGCAGCCTCCGCGTCCGCCAGCATGAGGGCCAGGGGTTTATGCGGCCGGTTCTTAAGGCAGCGCAGCCTTTCCAGGGCCGCTTCGTTCAGGGCGTCGCAAACCAGGTGAAACCCGCCCAGACCCTTCACCGCCGCGATCTGCCCGGACATAATCCGTCCGGCCAGTTCCCGCAGGGCGGCGTCTCCCTGCGGGAAGCCCGCCGGCGGAGCAAAGCTTTCTCCGCCGGGGAGGGCTTCCCCGGAAAAGGGCAAACTCAGCCAGAGCCGCGGACCGCAGACCGGGCAGGCATTGGGCTGGGCGTGAAACCTCCGGTCGCGGGGGTCTCCGTACTCTCGCGCGCATTCCGGGCAGAGAGGAAAACAGGACATGGAGGTCTGTTCCCTGTCGTAAGGGAGGCGGGCGGTGATGCTGTAACGCGGCCCGCAGGCGGTGCAGTTGACAAAGGGATGGCGGAAGCGGCGGTTCAGCGGCTCCAGCATGTCCCGCAGGCAGTCCGGGCAGGTGGACATGTCCGGGCTGATCAACACGGAATGCGCAGCCCCCGGACGGCTGTCCAGAATGCTGAAAGCCTCTTCCCCCTCCAGGGGAGTCAAGTCGTATTCCCTGCAAGAGCTGATCCCGGCAAGAGGGGGAAGCTCTTCCAGCAAGGCCGCGCCGAAATCCCGCAGGCTTTCCTCCTGGCCCTGAACTTCGATGAGCACTCCCTCCGGGGCGTTGCGCACCAGGCCGCTGAGGCCGAAACGCTCGGCCAGACGAAAGACGAAAGGCCGGAAACCCACGCCCTGCACCCGGCCGGCGACGCTGAAACCCTTGCGTCTCATATCCCGGATCTATGCTCAGCCGGACAGACGGAAGACGTCCAGAGCCGTGGCCAGAAGCATCAGGCCGACAAGAAAGACAAAGCCGAAGTAGGTGCAGACGCTCCGCACCCGTTCGGGCACGGGACGGCGGAAAACCATTTCTATGAGATTGAAAAGAATATGTCCGCCGTCCAGGGCGGGAATGGGCAGAAGATTGAGCAGACCCAGGTTTACGCTCAGAATTGCGGCGACCTTGATCACTCCGGCGGGACCGGAGCGGACGGCCTGCTCATGCACGGTCCGGGCCACCATGACCGGGCCGCCGAGGTTGTCGGTCAGGGAGATTTCGCGGGAGAACATCCGCCCCACCAAATCCAGCATAAGCAGGGTTTTGTCGCGGGTTTCCCCGAAGCTGTCAATGCCGGCGCGGAAAAAGGATTTATCCACAAAGCGGCCGCTGGCTATCACTCCGATGAGATGCACTTCCCGCGCCTTGCCTTCCCCCGCTTCGCCGTCCAGGGTCAGGGTTTTGGGGGTCACCGCGAAAAGCAGATCCCGATCCAGGCGCCGCACTCCCACCAACAGGCTCTCCCCTTTGGAGGTCTGCACATGGTAAAGCAGATCCTCCCAGGAAGCGACGCTCCTGCCGTTGATGCCGGTAATCATATCCCCCGGCTCCAGCCCGGCGGCGGCGGCCGGACTGTCCGGAATGAAGGAGCCCACTTCAGGCAGAAGCAGGGCCGAGCCGCTCCACATAAGAGCCCAGTACAACAGCCAGGCCAGCAGAAGATTGAAGAGAGGCCCGGCGGCCACAGTCACGAGGCGCCGCAGCGGGCTATGGACGCAATAGCTTTCCGCTTCGGTAAAAGGAGCCTCCACTTTCTCGTCTGAACGCATACCCACCAGATCCACATATCCCCCCAGAGGGATAAGGCTGATCTGATAACGGGTTTTTTTGCCCTGCCAGAACCAGAGAGCCTTGCCGAAACCTACGGAAAAAGTCCTGACGCCCACGCCCAGCAGACGGGCCGCCAGAAAATGCCCCAGCTCGTGAAAAAAAATCAGGCCGGCCAGAACCAGCACTATGGAAACAACGCCAGACATAGTTCATTCTCCGGAAAAACAAGCGGGCGGAACCGGAATCACGGGCCGGTCCCAGCAAGGTCGTCGGCCTGCTCGTAGAGCACCGCGGAGAGATATTCCGCGGCTCCGGCCACGGCGCGCAGGGAATCCGCGGCCTCCGGACCGCGCCTGGCGGCCCAGGCCGCAAGATATAGAAAATTTTCGTCTTCAATTTTCCTGCCGCTCTGCCCTCTGGACATGAATTCGACGACCTCCTCCCTGGTCCCGCGCAGTTCCTGCATGAGCAGGCTGTAGTCCCGCTCGGCTCCGGCCAGAGCGGCGGCGGCTTCCTGTATTTCCTCGCTCCGCCCTCTCTCTTTGGTCAGCTCCAGGTCGGAGCGGGCCTCGAACATTTCTCCCCCCAGTCTGGAGCTTTCAGCTTCGAGCCGGGAGAGTTCCCACATGTAGGCGGGCGCCCTCTCCTCCTCCACGTAAGCCGCCAGGGCCAAACCGGCGGAACGGGCGTAATCGCCGTAAAAGCGCAGCATGGCGGATATTTCCCCAAGAGTCAGATTGGCCTTTTTCCCGCCCCTGGTGCGCACCTGCCGCCGGGCGCAGGAGATCAGGCTGTCGGCAAGCCTGTCGGCGTAAAGATGGGTCAGAGCCCGGATCATGGAAGGAGTGAAGACATAATTCAGCACCAGCCGGCGGTCGCGGGCATAGTCGCGGCGCCCTCCGCCGGAGCGGGGGAGCTTGAAGCCTATGAGCTCAAGGCCGTAGCGCTGATTGAGCGCGCTGACGGACACGGTGCTGGAATCGCCGTTCCGGGCGGAAATATGCGTCCCCCTGGGCCAGTAATTTTCCGCCAGAAACAGGGCCAGATCCTGCACAAAGTGCGAAGTCACCACCGCGTCGTCGCCGAAATAAATCTTTTCCCGCACGGCTCCGGGCACGCGCCCGCTCATCAGATCCAGGGCGGACTGCCCGCGCGGCTCCACAATCCCTTCCGAGCGCGGCCTTTCTTCATCTTCCAGAACGTAAGCCCCCACCATGTTGCCGCCCGCAAGCGCCGGCCCGGAGGGCTGGAGCGGGGGGACGCCGTTTCCGGCGGCGGCCGAGACAACGCTTACGGCTCCCAGGCCGACGATCCGGCCATCCTCGTCCGGAGGCAGAAAGGGGGCTATGAGGCTGACCAGTTTTTCCGGCAGGCTGATCCGCAGTTCCCCTTCTTCAAACAGGCGCAGGCCCACAAGGAAAACTCCGAAGATAAGGAGCCCCATAAACAGCACCAGCAAAAAATAGAACAGCGGGCCTTTTCTTTTCGCGCCCCCGCTCCGCCTGCTCGAGTCCATATCCCTTTCGTCCATGCTCATCCCGCAAAAAACCGGAGTTACAGGCTGTCTCCCAGGCAAACCTGGGCCTGGTCAGGGAAATGCGGCCTTGCCCTGGCCGCCGCTCTTCCGTCTCTTTTGCTAAAAATTTCCTTAAAACATTTTCTTCTGAAAGGCCAGAGGCGCGTCCCCGGGCCGCGGAATCAGATGACTTTGTTCAGAGGGTATTCGATAATGCCCTCGGCTCCGGCCTCCACCAGAAGAGGCACGAGATCGCGCACCGCCTCTATGGAAACGACAACCTCCAGAGCGTGCCAATCGGAGTCGCGCAGGCCGGAAATCGTGGGAGAATTCAAGGAAGGCAGCAGGTCAATGACCTCCCGCAGGCGGGAGGAGCGCACGTTCATTTTCAGTCCCACCAGAGATCCGGCCCGCAGAGCCCCTTGCAGCAGAAGGTTGATTTGCTCTATTTTCCTGCGTTTCCAGGGGTCGGCCCAGGTGGCGGGATTGGCTATAAGCTGGGTATTGGTGGCCAGAACCTCGTCAATGACGCGCAGCCCGTGGGCGCGGATGGTGCTTTCGGTTTCGGTCACTTCCACAATGGCGTCCGCCAGTCCCTCCACCACCTTGGCTTCGGTGGCCCCCCAGGAATACTCCACCTTTACCGGAATGTTTCTGGAGGCGAAATAACGCTGGGCCAGACCGGTTATTTCCGTGGCCACGCGCCGCCCGGCCAGATCCTCCGGCCTGAGGTAGGGCGAATCCCCGGCCACGGCCAGAACCCAGCGCGCCTGGCGGTTGCTGACCTTGGAATAGATAAGATCGGAAACCACCTGGACGTCGGCCTGATTTTCCATAATCCAGTCCTTGCCGGTAAGACCGGCGTCCAGAACGCCGTCAGCCACATAGCGGGGCATTTCCTGCGGACGGCAAAGACGGGTGGCCAGTTCCGGGTCGTCAACCTCGGGAAAATAATTACGGGCGCGCATGCTGATCTTCCAGCCGGATCTGGCGAAGAGGGAAATGGTGGCCTCCTCCAACGAGCCCTTGGGTATGCCGAATTTAAGCGAAAACGCGGACATTACTTGTAAACCTCCAGAGGATCGAAGACGCGGGGAGAACATTCCCTGACCTCCCCTTCCTTATATTCACGGTAAAAACAACTGGCGTAACCGGTGTGGCAGGCCGCTCCGCCCGCCTGCTCCACCAGGAGGAGCAGGGCGTCGTTATCGCAGTCCAGGCGCAGGGCAAGCACCTTCTGCACATGGCCGGAACTTTCGCCCTTGCGCCACAGTTTCCCGCGGCTGCGGCTGTAGTAGTGGGCCTCGCCGCTACGCAGGGTTTCCCTGAAGGCGGTCTCGTCCATATAAGCCAACATCAGCACCTCGCCCGTGGCGGCATTCTGGGCTATGGCCGGGATCAGGCCGCCGCTCCTGGCAAAATCGGGATAGAAATCGTCCTGAATATCCATAGAAAACGCTCTCATTGTGTTTTTCCGCCGCCTCGGATAGACTAGCCCGTGACCCTCGCGAAAAAGGAACGCCCGTCCCCGCGGGACGCGGCCCGGTGCGCCCGGCGGAAATGCACGCTACCCTTTCTCCCTGTGCGCTGGCAATGCTTTACGGATATTTTTTTTATTTTTTCGCGGCTGCGGCTTTAAAAATTTTCAAATCTGCACTAAAGTCCCACTGTGAGGAATATAAATGCTTATAGTACGTTCTAAATTGCAGGGGGTTGTGATTTTCAAGCCCAATGTGTCTCTTGATGAACGCGGGTTCTTTCTGGAAAGCTTTCGTTCCTCCACCCTGGAAAAAATCTCCCCCAGAACGGTATTTATACAGGATAACCACACAAAATCAAACAAGGCCGGGGTTCTGCGGGGTATGCACTTTCAGAAGCCGCCATACACGCAGAGCAAGCTCGTCTGGGTGACCCGCGGAGCCATTTTTGACGTGGTCATTGATCTGCGCAAGGGCTCCCCCACCTTCAAAAGATGGGAAGGCTTCTCCCTTTCCGCCAGCAACTTTTTACGTCTGTTCGTTCCCAAAGGCTTCGCCCACGGTTATATGACCCTGGAGCCGGAAACGGAAACTCAATATAAAGTCGATGCTTATTACAATCCTGAAGCCGAGGGCGGCCTGCTCTGGAACGATCCGGATCTTGGCGTACGCTGGCCTGAAATAACGCCCCTGCTCTCGGAAAAGGATAAAAAGCTTCCTCGCCTGCGGGAGGTGGAATCTCCGTTTTAAAATTGCCCGGCCACAGGGCTCCTTTTACGCCGGACGCCGGTGCGGCGGGCCAAAAATAACGCTTTTCGGCGAAGCTGTTCCGGGCGGCATGAGACGCGCGCTTGAGCGCCCGGCCGCGGTGGTCATCCGCGAAGGGGAATTTACAGGCAAATCTTCTACGTTCAGCGCCATTTTGGCGCACGAAGCCCAGGCTTCTTTCAAAGTTTAAGTTGCGAGGCAAAGGGTATGGAGGAGAAACAGCAAAAAGCCGCGGGCGCCGCAGGGTTGTTCGGAGCCGCCGCGCCTTTCCTTCTCGGGCTGGTTATAGCGCTGGCCTTCGGCTGGTGGTTGTTCCCGGGCCTGTTGTTCAGCGAAAAACAGCAACCGGTGGCTTTCAGCCACAAAACTCATCTGGAGGACGCGGGGCAAAGCTGCGCCGACTGCCACTTCCTGCGGGAGGACGGGAGTTTTTCCGGCCTGCCTCCGACTGAAGCCTGCGCTTCCTGCCATTCTTCCGCCATAGGAGAAAGCAGGGCCGAACTGGATTATGTGGAAAATTACGTTGAGCGGGGAAAAGAAGTCCCCTGGCTCGTTCACCAGAAGCAGCCGGACAACGTCTTTTTCAGCCACGCCGCCCATTCCCAGGCTTTCTGCGCAACCTGCCATGTGGAGTTTGATCCGGAGGACGAGGAAAACAAGCCCGACGCCCTTTGCTCCGTGTGTCACCTCCCGGTGGAGGAACTGGACAAACAGGTCGCCTACCGGGAAAACCGGCTTACCGGCTACAGCAAGACAACCATGAAGATGGCGCGGTGCGAGTCCTGTCACGCCAATCCGAATCATCTCGGCGCGACCAACTCCAACAACGCCTGCTATACCTGCCACAAATGAGGGGTGGAATATGGGTTTCGACAGACGAGCTTTCCTTAAATTCGCCGGCGGCGCGGGAGCGGGCATAGCCGTAAGCCCCCTGCCCTGGAAGCTTTTGGACGACGTTTCCATCTGGTCGCAGAACTGGTCCTGGATACCCGCCAACCCCAGAGGCGAAACCACTTACGAACTTACGACCAGCAAACTCTGTCCCTCGGCCTGCGGCCTCAAGGTCCGCCTGACCGGAGGGATGCCGGTGCGGGCTCTGGGCAACCCGGATCACCCTCTGGGCGGAGGACTTTCCGCTCTGGCGGCGGCCGAGGTGCAGCTCATGCACAGTCCGGCCAGGGTAAAAACCCCCCTGCGCCGCGACAGCGGCGGAAACTTCATCCCCATAGGCTGGGAGGAGGCCGAGGAAGCGCTGGCCGGCGGGCTGGACGCCGCCGGGGCCGACATAGCCTGCGTCAGCGGAGACGAAACCGGGAGCGGCCTGGATGTGCTCTCGGCCTTTCTGGGGGAGAGGGGTTCCGACAAGCTGTACCTGATGCCTTCGGAGGCCCAGTCGGCCGCCCGCGCCTGGCGGCTCATGGGCGGCTCGGGGCAGCCGGGCTACGATCTTGAAAGCAGCGACTTCATCCTGGCCGTGGGGGCCAACGTGCTGGAGTCCTGGGGCACCTTCATCCGCAACCGCAGAATCTTCGCCGCCGCGCGTCCGCACGGGGAGGAACCGGAAAGAGGCTTTGTCTATGCCGGGCCGGTACAGAACAACAGCGCGGCGGTGGCGGACTCCTGGATACCCCTGAAGCCGGGGAGCGAGCTGATCTTTATCCTCGGCCTGGCCGCCATTCTGACCCAACGCGGCCTTTCCGCCGCCGCTCCGGATTTCGCGTCCTTCAGGGAAATGCTCGCCGGCTTTGATCCCCAGAAGGTTTACGCCCTCACCGGCGTATCCCCGCAGACTCTGCAGAACACGGCCGCCGCCCTGCTCAGGGCCGACAGGCCTCTGGTGCTTGCCGGCTCGGAATGCAACCAGGGCGGCGGAGCGGCCCAGATCCTGGCCGCTCTGGCCCTCAACCTGCTTCTGGGAGGACGCTGTCTCCGGGATATACCTCTGGCGCGGCCCGTTCTGCCGGCGGCGGAGGGACGCCAGGAAGTCCAGAACAGGGATCTCGTGGCCTACATGGCCCAAAAACCCAATCCCCAGGCCCTGATCCTCTATGAAGCCAATCCGGTTTACGCTCTGCCTGATCCTGAAAGCGCCGCCGTAGCGCTCCGCAACACGCCTTTCAAGGTAAGTTTCAGCGCCTTCATGGATGAGAGTTCCGCCCTCTGCGACCTGGTGCTGCCCATGCCTCTGGGGCTGGAACGCCTGGACGACATCGAGAGCCCCTACGGCTGCGGGAAAGTCTTTTACGCCCTGAGCCGCCGGACCCTGGAAACGGCGGACACAAGGCACGGCATGGACATTCTGCTGCGTCTCTCCGCCGGGAGGGGAGGATTGCCCGCTTCCTACCGGGAAGTTCTCGAAGCCAGAAGCGCTGCCCTGGGCGCGGACCACTCCGCCCTGGAAGCCGGGGAAGTCTTTGAAGCCAAGGCCCCCGCGCCCGGGCGGCTCATGCTCCTGCCGGAAATTCTCAACCGGGCCGCGGAAAGCAAAAATTCAGTGATTTCCCTGGCCCTGGCCCCTGTGCAGAAAATAGCCCTGGGTACGGCCCAGACCGGCATTCCGCCCTTCAACGTCAAGACCATTCGCGGAAACGAATTATCCGGGGCGGAGATGAGCATATTCATAAACAGCGCCACGGCTTACAGCCGGGGTCTCCGGGAAGGCGACCGCGTGCGCCTCGCGGGCAAGCACGGCGAAATCCGGGCCAGGGTGCTGATCTTTGAGGGAATTGTCCCCGACGCTGTGGGCGTGCCTATGGGTTTCGGGCATACCGCCCTGGACGTTTTCAGCCGGAACAAGGGAGCCAACGCAACCGAACTTTTTACCGCCACGCCGGAAGCCGGCACCGGCTTCACGCTCTGGAACCAGATCGACGTGAGCATCGTCAAAATCTAGAACGGGCCGCGCAAGTCAATATCGCTTTGAGGGGGAAGCATGTCTGCCGAACATAAAGAATTCAGAATAAAATGGGGCATGGTCATCGACCTTGACAAATGCACCGGCTGCGGAGCCTGCATGGTGGCCTGCCAGGCCGAAAACAACCTGGCTCCGACGCCCGACGCCTCCAACAAGAAAAAGGTCATGAACTGGCTGGTGGTGTACGAACTCACCAACGGCAAGGCCTTTCCCGCGCACGAAGTGGCCTACCTGCCCAGACCCTGCCAGCAGTGCGGCACGCAGCCCTGCGCTTCGGTCTGCCCGGTGGTCGCCACCGAAAAGAACGAGGAAGGGGGCATTGTCAGCCAGATTTATCCGCGCTGCATAGGCTGCCGTTACTGCATGGCGGCCTGTCCCTACCATGCCCGCTACTTCAACTGGCTGGACCCGGTCTGGCCCGAAGGGCTGGACAAGGTAATCTCCCCGGATGTGTCCGTGCGCCCGCGGGGAGTGGTGGAAAAATGCAGTTTCTGCCACCACCGCTTCATGAAGGCCAAAGACAAGGCCAGGGTGGAGAAGCGGGACATTTTTGAGCTTGAGGACGGCGAATACGTCACCGCCTGCGCCGAGGCCTGCCCCAACGGAGCCATCGCCTTCGGAGATTTGCTCAACCCCGGGCACAAGGTGAGCGCGCTGGCGGAAAGCCCCCACGCCTTCCGTCTGCTCGCGCGTCTGGGCACGGACCCGCAGGTGTATTACCTGAGCAGGCGCGACTGGGTACGCGCCCAGGGCGACAACCGTCTTGCCGAAGAAATAACCAGGGGGTAGTCCACATGCTTAAAGGAAAATTTCTTCCCCTCGACTCCGAATTGCTGCCCGAAGGGAGCGAGCGCTGCTCTCTGAGCAAATTCATATTGTGGCTGCTGCCCATAGGCCTGCTCCTGCTCTGGGGTCTTTACGCCGCTTTCAAGGTGCTGGCCAACGGACTGGGAGTGACCGGCCTGGACGATTACTTCGGGTTCGGGCTGTGGATAACCTTTGACCTCGCGGTCATAGCCCTGGGCGCCGGCGCCTTTTTTACCGGGCTTCTGCGCTATATCCTCAACATCGATCCCCTGAAAAACATCATCAATCTGGCGGTGATCGTGGGCTTCATCTGCTATTCCGGAGCCATGCTCATCCTGGTGCTGGACATAGGCCAGCCCTTGCGCGCCTGGTTCGGCTACTGGCACGCCAACGTGCACTCCATGCTCACCGAGGTCATCTTCTGCATCACCTGCTACTGCGCCGTGCTGGTAATCGAATACATTCCCCTGATCCTGGAGCAGCGCCAGCTTGACCGCATACCCCTGATCCGTCATCTGGCGCACAACTTCCATGTGTTCATGCCGCTCTTCGCCGGCATAGGCGCCTTTCTCTCCACCTTCCACCAGGGTTCTCTGGGCGGCATGTACGGGGTGATGTTCGGGCGCCCCTACGCCTTTCGCGAAGGGTTTTTCATCTGGCCCTGGACTTTCTTCCTCTTTGTGCTCTCCGCCGTGGGCTCCGGGCCGCTTTTCACCGTGCTCATAGCCTCCCTGATGGAGAAAATCACCGGCAGAAAGCTGGTAAGCTGGGAAGTGAAGAGCATCATGGGCAAAATCGCCGGCACCATGCTCAGCGTGTACATAGTCTTCAAACTGCTGGACACCTGGTGGTGGATGACGGATACCCTCCCCTCCAGAGCCGGCCTGACCTTTGACCAGATGTTTTACGGCTGGATTTACGGCAAGTGGCTGATGTTCCTGGAAATAATCATTTGCGGCCTTCTGCCCTGCGTCATCCTGCTCAAAAAATCCCTGCGCGAACGCGTCCGGCTCTTTTACGCGGCGGCGCTACTGGACTGCCTGGGCATAGTCATCAACCGCTACGTCATGACGGTGCAGACTCTGGCCCAGCCCGTGCTGCCCTTTGACTCCTGGGCCACCTATGTTCCCAACTGGGTGGAATGGGCCGCCAGTATCCTGGTCATTGCCTACGGCGCGTTCCTCCTCAGTCTCTCCTACCGCTATCTGCCCATTTTCCCGCAGGAAGCGGCCCTGAACAGAGATTGCGGGAGCCTGGGGCTTCCGGGCCGGGGCTCCTGAGGCTGACCGCCTGAGCGGACGCGCCCTCAATCCAGGGAACCCCGGGCTTCCGGGCCGGGGTTCCTTGGGAAAAAGCATATGCCGACCGGCGGCAAAGGATTGTCGGAAAAATGTCTTGACAGGATTTGCCGCTGCTTTATAACCGCTAAATAGGTCATAGAGTTATTCTGACAGTCGTTTTTTCACGGAGTCTTGGGCATGAGAGCTTGCGCGCTTAAAAATCGGAAAAATCGTCCTGACCGCGGCTTTGCCGGTTCCGATTTTGTGAATTTGGCCCGCTTCTTGCTCTCTCTCTCTCTCTCTCTCTCTCTCTCTCTCTCTCTTCACACCTTAGTTAATAATATATTTATTGCTGTAAAAGCGCCTCCGGCAGCTCTCTGCCGGGGGCGCTTTTCGTTTTTCCCGAATCAAATTCATCCTGAAGCGATTAACGCTTCAAACAACCACTCTAAGTTCTTTTATGCTTCGAGAACCCGGCTCCAGGCCGGGTAGTCCGGCCCCCGCTCCGGGGGCCTCACCGCCATATTGCTGAATGAATGTTCCTGAAACAGTATAACATGGAGGTATTTATGAAAAAATGGAAAAATTTCCTGATCGAGATTGATCAAAAAACGGCTGTGGTTTCATTTAACAGACCTGAAGCTCTAAACGCTTTGAATTATGATGTCCTTACAGAGTTGGAGCAGATTCTGGATGAGCTTCACAAAGATGATTCGGTCTACACCCTCATTCTTACGGGAGCCGGAGACAAATCCTTCATAGCCGGAGGCGACATCAAGGATATGTCGCGGATGAACGTGGAAGAAGGCAAGTTGTACGCCTACACAGGCACAGCCCTTCTGCGCAAGATTGAAGAATTTGAGAAACCGATCATCGCGGCGGTAAACGGATACGCTTTGGGCGGAGGCACTGAACTGGCCATGGCTTGCGATATCAGAATCGCTTCGGAAAAGGCCACCTTCGGACAGCCTGAAACAGGACTGGGCATCATTCCGGGTTTTGCCGGAACACAACGCCTGCCCAGGCTTGTGGGAAAAGGCATGGCAAAGCTTCTTATCTTTACGGCCAAAAGAATAAAGGCCGACGAGGCCCTGCGCATCGGGCTGTGCGAGGCTGTGGTGCCGCCGGCGGAGCTTCTGGATTACTGCAAAAAGCTGGCCGCGGCCATTAACGAAAACGGGCCTACCTCCGTGAGACTGGCCAAAGCCGCGATCAACCACGGCCTCGACATGGATTTGCGCTCCGGCTGCCGCTTTGAGTCTTTTGTTTTCGGCCACTGCTTCGCCACCGAGGATCACAGGGAAGGCACCGCTGCCTTCGTGGAAAAGCGCAAGGCGAACTTTCCAGGCAAATATAAAAAATAAGGATGCGAGATTATGCATGAAATAGGAATCTTAATCAGCCTGATCCTGCTCATATATATAGCCTACCGCGGGTATTCCGTCATTGTCTTCGCCCCCGTATGCGCGTGCGTGGCGGCCCTGATCGCCTCATATCCGCTGCTCCCGCTATATACCGAAAAATTCATGCCGGCAGCCGCGGGCTATGTGCGGAATTTCTTCCCCATATTCGTACTGGGAGCGATATTCGGCAAACTCATAGAAGAAACCGGGATGGCCAAAAGCATCGCTGAAAAATTCTCCGAGGTATGCGGAGCGCAGCGCGCCCTGTACGCCATAGTGCTTTCATCGGCTTTTCTGACTTACGGCGGCGTGAGCCTGTTCGTGACCGTCTTCGCCGTATACCCCGTGGCCGCCTCCCTCTGCAAGAAAGCGGACATTCCCAAAAGGCTCATTCCGGGCTGCATAGCTTTCGGATCTTTTACCTTCGCGGCTACCTTCATCCCCGGAAGCCCGCAGATACAGAATATCATTTCCACGCGCTACTTCCATACCACAGCTTACGCCGGGCCTGTGCTGGGGATTGTGACCGCCGCCTTCGTCTTCGCCCTGGGCATGGCCTGGCTTGAGTACAGAAGGTCGAGCGCCCAAAAACTGGGAGAGGGATACGGCACGGGGCACACCAACGAATCGGAGGTCGTGGATAATATACCCCCTCCGCCCTTTCTGCTCTCCATTATTCCCCTGCTTCTCGTGCTTGTCCTGAACTACGTCTTCACGCAGATGATCCTGGGCTGGGACGCCAAGGAATACGAGCCTCTGTTCGGGAAAATCAACATGGCCACGGTGGTCGGAACCTGGGCGCTCGTCATCGCGCTCATCATAGGCAATCTTCTGGTCATAGCCATGTTCGGAAAGCGGCTGGGAGTTGAAAACATCAAGAAATGTATAAACGGGGGAGCCATAGGCTCTCTTCTCGCGGTACTCAACACAGCCTCGGAAGTGGGCTACGGCAGCATCATTTCCCAGCTTCCGGGATTCAAAACCCTGTCCGGCGCCATTACCAGCATAAGGGTCGGCGGCACTCCCCTTCTTTCTCTGGGCATAGCCGTTTCAGTCCTCGCGGGCATCACCGGCTCTGGTTCCGGGGGCCTGAGCATAGCTTTGGAAATGCTCTCGGCCCAGTATATCGAATGGGCCAACCAACTGGGCATGGATGTCCAACTGCTGCACAGAATAGCTTCCATGTCCTGCACGGGTCTGGACACATTGCCGCATAACGGCGCTGTAATCACGCTTCTGGCTGTTACAGGCCTGACGCACAAGCAATCTTACGTCGATATCGGAGTCTGCACTGTATTGATCACCACAGTCGTCGCCTGGGGTTCGGCTGTTGTAATGTCAATAGCTTAGGGTGGTAACAAATCTTTATTTAACAACTCAACAAGTGAGGATGCGAATTATGAGTTATTTTCTCAGCGAAGAACAAATTCTTATTCAGAATACTGCGAGAGATTTCGCTATTAATGAAGTTAAACCGGTCACAAAAGAGTTGGATGAGAAGCACGAATTTCCCACGGCTCTGGTGAACAGATGCGCCGAATTGGGCTTCCTGGGAGTTTCCATTCCGGAAAAATGGGGCGGCGCCGGCGCCGACTGCGTAAGCGAGTGCCTGGTAATCGAAGAGATCGCCAAGGTAAACGGTTCACTGGCCCTGATCATTGACGCTCACTGTTCGCTGGGCTGTATGCCTCTTCTGCACGCCGGCAACGAGGCTCAGAAAACAAAGTATCTGATTCCCGCCGCCAAAGGCGAAAAAATCATGTCCTTCGGCCTGACCGAGCCCACCGCCGGTTCCGACGCGGGCGGAACCAAAACCACCGCGGTTCTCGACGGCGATCATTATGTGATTAACGGTTCCAAATGCTGGATTACGAACATAGGAGTATCAAAGACCTATATCATAACCGCCAAGACCGATCTCGGCATGAAAGGCAGCCGCGGCATATCCGCCTTCATCCTTGAGGCCGGAACTCCCGGATTCACCGTGGGGGAACCTGAAAAGAAGATGGGGCTGAACAGTTCCTACACCGGCGAACTCTTCTTCAACAATGTGCGCGTACCGAAAGAAAATCTTCTTGGCGAGCTGAATCAGGGCTTCAAGGTCTTCATGCAGGGACTTGACGAAGGCCGTATCGCCATTTCCGCCATGGCCGTGGGCATGGCCCAGGGCGCTCTGGACCTCGCGGTAGCCTACGCCAAAGAAAGACAGCAATTCGGCAAGCCCATCGCCTCCTTCCAGGGGACTTCCTTCAAGCTTGCCGAAATGCAGGCCAACATCGATCTGACCCGCACTTACCTTTACAGAGTGGCGAAAATGCGCGATCTGGGCATGAAATACACCACGGAAGCGGCCATTCTGAAGATGTTCAGCTCCGAGATGTGCGTGAACGTCATAGATAAATCGCTTCAGATACACGGCGGCAACGGATACAGCAAGGGTTTTGACATTGAACGCTTTTACAGGGACGCGAAACTTCTCATGATTGGCGAGGGCACATCGGAAGTATGTCGCATAGTCATCAGCGGAGCTGTTCTCGCCTGATGCCTCCTTTCGGGTTTGCAAAGGCGCGGGCGGCATTCGCCGCCGTAAAACGCCGGCGCGGATGCGCCTTTGCAAACCCTGTCGTCCGGCCCGCGCCAGGCCTGTTGCCCGGCCAGCGCGGCTCAAGGAGGTTTTAAATGGGAAAAATCATAAACAAGCGCGAAGCCGCGCAAAAGATTAAAGACGGTTCCACTGTCGGCGTGACGGGATTTGTTCTGGCCTTACACGCGGAAACCGTCACTTCCGAAATTGAGGCGTGTTTTCTTGAGACCGGCCGCCCGCAAGGCTTGACGGTCATGTGCAGCAACGGGGTTGGAGATTCCAGGACAAGAGGCACCAACCACTTTGCCCACGAAGGTCTGCTTGCGCGCATGGTCGCCGGGCATTACGGCCTTGCCCCCATGCTCGGGCCTTTGATTATAAATAACAAGTTTGAGGCGTACTGTCTCCCTCAGGGAAGCATAGCGCAAATGTACAGGGCAAGAGCCGGCGGCCGGCCGGGAATTTTAAGCCGCGTCGGCCTGGGAACCTTTGTCGATCCACGTCTTGAAGGCGGAAAGATGAACACGCTGACCAAAAAGGACATTGTCAAAGTCATGGAGATCGACGGAGAGGAATTTTTATATTATAAATCCATTGATGTGGATGTGGCGATAATCCGCGCGACCACAGCGGACGAGAAGGGCAATCTTTCCATGGAGAAAGAGCCTTTTTACGGTGAAACCCTCGCCCTTGCGCAAGCGGCCAAAGCCAGCGGCGGAATAGTCATAGCGGAGGTTGAAAGGATTGTCCGGAACGGGTCGATAGACCCACGCATGGTCAGGCTGCCGCATGTGCTGGTGGATTATATTGTGGTCGGCGACGACGACAAGCTCACCATGACGGCCAATATCAAGTACAATCCCGCCATCAGCGGAGAAATACGCATCCCCCTGCAATCCATCCCGATATTGCCCCTGAACGACAGAAAGGTGATGGCAAGGCGCGCCGCCATGGAACTCCGGCCGGACATGATCATAAATCTGGGTATAGGCGTTCCGGACGGAGTGTCGTCGGTAATGGCCGAAGAAGGAATCAGCGACTGCATCACCATGACCATAGAGGCGGGCGTATACGGAGGAACAGCCGTGGGCGGCGCTGATTTCGGAGGTTCCTACAACGCGGAAGCCTTTGTGGAAATGCCCTCGCAATTTGATTATTACGATGGCGGCAGTCTGGACCTCACCTGTCTCGGCATGGCCGAGCTTGACGGCAAAGGTAACGTGAACGTGAGCAAATTCGGCACCAGGGTGGTGGGGCCCGGCGGATTCATAAATATATCCCAGAACGCCAAAAACACCGTCTACTGCGGAGCTCTCACGGCCGGCGGACTGAAGACGGAAATCGGAAACGGCAGCTTGAAGATTGTTCAGGAAGGAAAAGCGAAAAAATTCATGAAAGAGGTGCAGCAGGTCACTTTCAGCGGCGATTACGCCAGAAAGGTAGGGCAGAATGTCCTCTATATCACGGAAAGGGCCGTTTTCAGGCTCACTCCCGCCGGAGTGGAATTGACGGAAATCGCTCCTGGCGTTGACTTGCAAAAGGAGGTGCTGGGGCAGATTGAAGGGAAGGTGCTTGTATCCGAAAATCTGAAGCTGATGGACCCGAGAATTTTTACCGACGCCCCCATGAACATAAAGAGCGAGATCACAGGCAACGCGGGAAGCCGCGGGAGCTGATATCGCCGGGAGCAAAAAGTATTGCCCGCTTTTTGCTCCCATCTTCCCATGCCTCATCATCCATGCCTTTTGATAGAATGATAATATGATATGCTTTTTCCAAGCCAAGGGGGAAGTATGCCCGAATGCCCAAAATGCGGATCAAGGGAAACCGTCAAGAACGGTTTTCATCTCGGAAGGCAAAGACATCGTTGTAAAAAATGTGGTTTCCAATTTACTCGTGCCACATCGAGAGGGCGTCCGGCCAGAGAAAAAGCCACCGCGGTTCTTTTGTATACATTGGGCCTTTCATTGAACAGCATTGCGCGTATGTTCAAAGTTTCGACGCCCGCCGTGCTGCGCTGGGTGCGACTTTTCGCGGAAAAGGTTTATGAAAAACCGGAACCCCGTGAAGCTGTCGTCGAGTTGGACGAGATGTGGCACTATTTGCGTTCAAAAAAGACAAACTTTGGATCTGGAAGGCTTATCGTCGTGATACCGGTCAGCTCATTGACTGGGAGTGTGGGGGTCGTGATCAGGGAACCTTCTCCCGACTGATGAGTCGTCTCAGGAAGTGGCGGATTTGGTGTTATTTGCGGACGATTGGAATGTCTATCCGATGGAAATTCCAGAAGGACAATTGATCACAGGCAAGAAAGGTACCGTCTAAAGCATTTTAACTTTAAGACGCTCACTTCGGCGCTTGACGGCGAAACGAGTTCCGCCCGCGCCTTCGTGGCGGGCGCCCGCTTGCGCGGCCGCCGGAGCATTTCGGCAAATGTATAT
>JAISOL010000005.1 GCA_031275645.1 Deltaproteobacteria bacterium | reverse complement strand
GACGCATCTTTCGCATTCATCGGACCAGGATGGAAAAAGGCAGAACCACCAGGGAAAGTATCTGCGGAATCACGAGCTTGTGCAAGGGTAAAACGGATGCGAACCAGCTTTTGCATTTGCTCCGTCGGCATTGGGAAATAGAGAAGGGGTATGAAAATATCACTGAGGGGATAGAAGTCCTCGCTGAAAACAAGCGGGCAGCGCTGCGGCTCGTCAGATTCGGAAGAACGGAATGACCCTGGTGAGCGTCTTAAAGTTAAGATACTTTAGAGCCATTAACGCTTCAAACAGCCGCCTGACGGCTGGCTTTGCCCGCCCGCGGCGGGAAACTTCCGGCTTCGCGCCAGCAGGTAAAGAAAAAGGCTGCTCCGGACGGGATCGGCCGGGGGGAAATTTTCCCCAGGCCCGGCCGGCCGCGTAAAATTGTAATCAATGATTTCTATGCCGCGTTTACGGCACCATTCCACCGGAACGCCGCCGTTGTATATTCCGGCGCTTCCGTCGATCAGCAGATAGTTCAGGGCTTCGTCCGGCCTTCTTCCGGGCGCGTCTTCCAGCAAGGCGCGCAGAACTTCTTCCACTTCATCCCGCAGAGTGAGGCCGAGAGTTTCCGGATCCGGGCCGGGATTGGGGATATAGATTTTATGTCCGGGACTGGCGGTCACGGCCCGTCCCACGCCGGCAAGCTGAATGTTGGCCAGCACGCTGGAATAAAAACTGCCCGGAGGGTAACAAATCACCGCCGCCTTCCGCAGCAGACCGGGAAGCTCGGGAGAACACTCCAGGCGGATCGGCAGCGTTTCTTCCTCTCCCGGCCTGTCTTCCGGAAGAGCTCCGAAGCAGTAAAACAGCTTGCGTATCCTTTCTCTCAGCCTGCCCTGCCTCTGCCCGGAGCTTCTTCCGTTTCTTCCTGTTTCCGCGCGTCCCCTTACCTCCCCTTTACCGGTAAAACGGTGCTGGCCGGAGATAATACGACCGGAATCAAGAATGACGGCAAGGTTGGCCGCCTCTTCACAGACCGGAAGAATCAGCCCCCTGGCCTTGAAACGGACGGAAAAACGCTCCAGAGTGGCCCGCAGGGAGCGGGACTCCCCGGCCAGGTAGTCCGCCGCCAGGATCAGGTTGCCCAGAGCCGCGCCGCGCAAATCAAAATCCGCGGGCATGATCCGGTTCAAGCCGGACAGAGCCGAAAGCGTCATTTCCGTGAACTCCGCTGAAAGTCCTTCCAACCACGGATGTGTCCCGGAAAGGAGCTTTTCCCATTCCGCCAGCAGGAAATCTCTTTCTCCCCGCGCGGGAAAGCGCTGCTCAAAAAGCCGGCAGGCCCGCGCCACAGCCGGATCGGAATAATCAGCCAGGCTTACCAGGCGCAGGCGCAAATCTCCTATGCCCGGGAGCTTGAAAGTACGGCGCAGTTCAGCCGAACTCCCTCCGGAGTCGAAAGTGGTCAGGACATGAATGGAAGAAGGGGTGAGATCGGCCAGAGCGCGGACTATATCCTTGATGGCGCTGCCTCCGCTGAAAAAAAGGACAGGCCCTCCCCCTCCCTCTTCCATATCTTCCAGGCTCAGGCCGGCCGCGGACAGAACCCCGGCTATGGAGCGCATATCTTCCGGGCGCGGGAAGCTTTCCAAGGTTGAGCCGCCCTAAACTTGTCCGGGGGAGGATAATTTTCCGCTACGCTCAATCAGGGCGAGGGTTCTGGAAAGCTGGCGCCCGGAGTGGCTCTGCCGGTCTATTTCAAGCCTCAGAGCCTCAATTCCCTTGCTGACCGTGGAGTGAGAGCGGTTAAAAGCTCTGCCGATTTCCTGCAGAGAAAGATCCGTATATTTGCGCGCCAGATGAAAGGCCATATCCCTGGCCTGCACATGTTCCTGCCGCCGGCTTTTGGATTTGAGCGCCTCGGGGGAAAGGCCGAAAGCCTCACAGACCAGACGGATAATCTCCGGCAGCGCCGGCTCCACCCGGTCCAGATGGTCAACGAGTATTTCCCTGACCAGCTCGAGGGATACATTCCTGTTCAATTCCCTGGCCTTGCAAGCCAGACTGAGAAGGCAGCTTTCAATCTGCCGGACATCGGAGCGCATGTTTTCGGCCAGATATTCGGTAATTTCATCCGACAGATAGAGCTGCCTGGCCGTGGCTTTGGAATTGATGATCCGGCGGCGGGTATCCATGTCGGGGTGGCCGAGGGAGGCGATTATGCCCGCGCCCAGGCGGGAACGCAACTGGTCGTCCATTTCCCGCAGCTCGCGCGGCGCGAGGGAACTGGAAAAAACCACCTTCCCCCCCTTGTCCAGCAGGGAGGAAATAACGGAGAGCAGCTCATTCTGGGTCTTTTCCATCTTCTGGATAAGGTGCAGATCCTCCAGCAGGAGCACGTCCGCATTGTGAAAACGGGCCTTGAAGCGGCCGAGGCGATCCAGATCGTTGCCGCGCAAAAGCTGGCGAAGCTGTCCGGCAAATTCCCCCGCTCCCGTATATTCTATTTGCGGGGCAATGAGATTGCTTTTCCGGGACAGGCTGGCTCCCACGGAATGCAAGAGATGGGTTTTACCCAGCCCGGGAGGAGAAAACAAATACAGAAGATGAAAATCCGGCACGGAAGATTCCTGCGCGCACAGATTGCGGGCCGCCGCGTAGGCAAGCTCGTTGCAGGGGCCAACCACAAAATCCTCAAAACTGTGCCTCCAAGGATATGACCCGCTTTGTCCGGGAAAACTCCGCTTGTGCCCGTTTTCCCCATCAGAATCGGGACGGCAACGGGGAGAGGAGGTATTCATAATCAGAGCCGGCAGATTCGGACAGGCTTCAAAGGCGGCGGAAGCCTCCTCCGTTTCCGGAGGGGAGCAGGAAACATCCTCTTCCGTCTCCTCCCTCTCCCGGACCCGGATGTCCAGGAGGACGGGCCGCCCCAACAATTCGTCGGCCGCGCAGGAAATAAGCGCGCGGTAGTGCTTGAATACAAAATTGCGCACAAATTCGTTGCTGACAGACACACTGAGCGCGCCTTCCTTAAATTCAGCCTCCAGAGGGAGGATCCACCTTTTATATTGTGTATCTTCCATAGTTTGAGCCAGTTTTCGGCAAATATCGGGCCATATGTTTTCCATGACCCTCCACATAAACCAAGCCGACAGAGCTAACAAGGGCGAATTAATCATGTCGCGATAACTTGAAACCGGGCTCGCAACAGCCAGGTTCTTCGGTATAACATGTTAGTATAATTACTTTTTTTATGTAAATACTGAAACCTACAGGAGCGCCTGCATCCCTTTGGCGCCAAGCTTTTTTCGTTTTGCAAGCTTTTTTTTATTTTTCCGGGATGAAATAATTCTCACAGAGATCGCTTAAACTGCAAAAATCTCAAAATTTCTCAAAAATACTCTTTTTTGAAATATTTTTCCATGGAAACTTCCAGGCTCGCGCGCGCAAGAGGAAGCTTGGCGGGAACTTTGAGCGAGCGCCCGGACAGAGGCGCCGCCGCTCCCAGTACGACAAAGGCCCCTGGGTTTCGCTCCAGGGGCCTTTGTGCTTCAGCTTGCGGTCGTACTTACTCTTATCCTTATGATATTGAACCGCTTTTGCCGTTTTCCTGCGGATCTTCGGTTCCGGCAGTTCCAGGGTCACGATGATTTTACCCATGCCTTGCCTCCTTGTTGAGGAAAGCATTATAATATATCCGTCCGGCTTGCGGCAAGCCGTCTTATCCGGGCGTATACAAGCCGGCCGGGGCGGCGGGCGCGCTCTTGCCAGAAGTCCGGGGTGAGGCTATAAAAATAGAGCGGCATATGCCGGCGCGGACAAAGGCCGGGAGCGCCGCCGAAGGCGGCGGAGCGAGCCGGAAGCCACGCTTTCCGGCGAAGCGGTTTTAAGCGTTACATGGTACCAGGGATCGGATCAAGACGATGCAAGGCAAATCCGGACAACACCGGAGAGAGGCTTCAGTTTCCGGCGCGGCTCTTCTGGGCGGCAGCTTCAACCCTCTCCATTTCGGGCATTTGCGCCTGGCTGTGGAGGTATTTGAGGCCCTGCGGCCGGAGCGCCTGGAATTTGTGCCTTGCGCCAATCCGCCGCATAAGAGAAGAGAAAAGCTTCTGCCCTTTGCCCTGCGTTACGCCATGCTCCGGGAGGCTCTGGCCGCCTGTCCGCATTTTCAGGTAAATCCCCTGGAAGCGGAAATGCCGGCCCCCTCTTTTACCTGCGCCATGTTGCGCGCTTACCGGGAGAGGCATGACGGGACGCGCCTGTATTTTATACTGGGATCGGAGGATTTTTCAGGGCTGGACAGTTGGAAGGACTGGCGGGAGCTTCCCCGGCTGGCCACTTTGGTCGTGGCCGCCCGACAGGGCGGAGATAAGGATGAATTCCGCTCCGCCGTGCGCAGGTTCTGGCCTGAAGCCGAAGGCGCCGAAGAATGGCCCGACGCAGGGGATGAGCCCGCTTTTGTTCTGCCGGGCGGAGGCAAGGTCAGCTACCTGCCTTTGCCCCGCCTGGATATAAATGCCTCGCTTCTGCGCGCGCGCTGGCTCGCTGGGCGCTCCATAGATTTTTTTACTCCGGATGCGGTACTGGAATTTCTGGACCGCCAAGCTGATACCGTCCGGGCATATTGGGGGAGTGATCCCAGGTAAAAAACAGGACCTGTGAAAAGGAGCAGGAACGGCCCTGAAGCTGAAATTGAAAAATGATAAGGTATTGCGGAGGTTTCCATGCAGGGTCCCATGTTTACAGTGCCGGCCTCGGTCACACAGAATATAGCCAGGGCCAAAACTTCCTTGCGCAAGGGCGATGCCATAAAGACTGTGGATGCCCTGATTGCCGCCCTTACCCTGTTCAACCCGAAAAAGATATTGGGCAAGGCCAAATATGAAACGGAAATTCTGCTCATGGAATGCGTGGAAGAATTGAGCCGTCACCCTAGGGTGCTTGATTTCCTGAAAAAGGTCAGTCCCGGGAAAGAGCCGCGCATACCCTATATGCCGGGACAGGAGGAACAACTGTCTTCCCTGCTGCCTCTGTTGCTGAAGGCTCTCAAGGAAGGCGCCGAAGAAACGGAACAAAACATTGAAGGCTCCCGCGATGACCGTAAATCATCTTTATGGCTTAAAGGCACAAATCTCCTGAAAGCCGGCGACGCGCCCAGAGGCAAGGCTGTGCTGCGCCGGCTGCTGGAGGAATTCGGCGATCTTCCCGGCATATTCGCCCTGGTGGGCGAAGCTCTCTACCAGGCCAATCTGGGCCCGGACGCCGCGGATCTCCTGGAAAAAGCCATAGAGCTTGAGCCAGGCGACAACAAATCCTATGCCTACCTTGCGCACATATATACGGAAATTAAGGAATTCCCCAAGGCCGAGATTGTCTACCGCAAGGCGCTGAAGCGCTTCGGCCAGCACTACAAAACCCTGCTCAACTTTGCCGGCATGTACAAGCTGTGGAACAAACGCGATCAGGCATACACCATAGCCATGATGGCCCTCAAGGAGGCGCCGGACAATCCGGAAGCGCAGGAGCTGGTGAAGTGGGCCGACCGCTCGTGATCTCCCGCTTTCGCTCCGGCACCCGGCATGAACGAATGGAATGATTGACTACGAAGATGAACTTAACCCGGCCCAACTGGAGGCTGTAAACGCCCTGGACGGGCCGGTGCTGGTTATAGCCGGCGCCGGCAGCGGCAAAACCCGGACCATTGTTTATCGCCTGGCCAGACTGGTCGAGCGCGGCATACCCGCCTCCTCCATCCTGCTCCTGACTTTTACCCGCAAAGCCGCTCAGGAAATGCTGGAAAGAGCGCGCAGGCTCCTGCAGGACGAGGGGGATACGTTTTACTCTCCTTCCGCCAACTCCTGGGTGCAGGGCGGGACCTTCCACTCCTTTGCCTACTCCGTGCTGCGCCTGTTCCCTCCCGAAGGATACTCCCGCGAAGCCACGGTTATGGACAGCGGCGACGCGCTCTCCCTCTTGAAATTCTGCCGGGAGGAGATCCGCGCGGGCAAGGGGGATCGTTCTTTTCCACGCGATCAAACCATCATGGCCCTGCTGAGCAAAAGCCGCAACCGCGAGCAGGAACTGGAGGAAATCCTGCGCCGCGAGTCCGCGCATCTCCTTCCCCATGCGGAAGCCATGCTCGGCATAAGCCGCGAATATGCGGCCCTGAAACGCTCCCGCTCCCTGCTGGACTACGACGATCTGCTTTTTGAGCTGGAAACGCTGCTGCACGCCAGGACAGAGGCCCTCGATTACTGCCGCCGCCGTTACCGCTACCTCATGCTGGACGAATTTCAGGATACCAACCTGGTACAGTCCCGCCTGGCCGCGCTGATTGCCGGAACCCGGAACGGAGCCCCGGAAGCGGAAGCGGGCGGAGGGAACATAATGGCCGTGGGAGACGACGCCCAGTCCATTTACGCCTTTCGCGGGGCCAATGTGCGGAACATTCTGGATTTTCCCCAAGTTTACCCCGGAACCAGACTGATCCGCCTGGAAGAGAATTACCGTTCCACCCAGCCTCTGTTGAACCTGTGCAACTCCATCCTGGAGCATGCCGGGGTCGGCTTCAAAAAGCGCCTGTTCACCAGCCGGAGCGGAGGCATACTCCCCCAGGTGCTGCGTCCCTCTTCCGATCTGAGCCAGGGTATGCTGGCGGCTTCCAAAGTGGAGGAACTGCTGCGGGAATTCGCTCCGCACGAAATCGCGGTTCTGTTCCGGGCCGGATATCAATCCTATCATACCGAGCTCTGTCTGAACAAAAAAGGCATATCCTTCCGCAAGTACGGAGGCCTCCGCTACGCGGAGGCCTCCCATATAAAGGATGTCCTGGCCTTTGTGCGCCTGACGCTGAATCCTCTGGACCTGCCCGCTTTTCAGCGGATCGCGGCCTTTGTCCGGGGCATAGGGAGCAAAACCTCCCTCAAATTGCACCGGGCCATGCAGACAGGGGAAAGAAAGACGCTGGAAAAAGCTTTCGAAAAATATCCGGAACTGCGCGATCACCTGGAATTCCTGGACGGGCTGCGCCTTGCCCCCTCCGTTCCCGTGGAAATTCTGGAAAAGATTCTGGAACATTACCGGCCGGTTCTGGAGAGACAATACCCCGACGATTATCCCAGGCGGAGCAACGGGCTGGACGAACTGCTGCAGATTGCCGCTTCCTACGCGGACCTGGATCTGTTCGCCGCGGAACTTTCTCTGGAGGATCCTTCAAGCAGGGAAGAGAGGCGCGACAGCGTCACCCTCTCCACCATTCACTCGGCCAAGGGGCTGGAATGGGGAGCCGTGCTCGTCCTGGATCTGGTGGAGAGCCGTTTCCCCTCCGGCCATGCTTTGTCCAGAGCCGAGGATTTTGAGGAAGAACGCCGCCTGATGTATGTCGCCTGTACCCGGGCCAAACGCTATCTGGCCCTGTTTGTGCCGGAGGCCTTGTATCTGCGCGGCGGCGGAGCCGTTCCCGCAAGCCCCAGCCCTTTTGTGCGCGAGCTTTCCCCGGATTTATACGATGATTGGCATGAAACTTACAGCGGCCTCCTGCGTCCGCACGACCGGCTGAAGAAGAATTTCGATCCCGACCGTTCCTCCGCCCCGGCTCTTCCGGAGGAAAGCCCTCCCGCAGCCGCGCCGGCGGGAGAATACGGTTATTGTACGCACAAAATTTTCGGGCGGGGCAAGATCGTGCGCTTCCTGCCTCCGGATAAATACCAGGTAAACTTCAAGGGCGTGGGCCTGAAAGTAATTATGGCTTCCTTTCTGGACAGGGGAAAAGCATGAATAAGCCGGGAAACAGCGCCGGGGGGCGGGATTTCCGGCCGGAAGCGCCCACCGGCCCGCGTTCGGAAGACGAGGTTCTGGAACTGCTGGATTCCTGTTTCGATCCGGCGCCCCCGTCCCTGCGTCTGGGGCGCGGCGACGACTGCGCGGAATTTTCCGTTCCCGGTCTCCTGGCTCTTTCCACGGATCTCTTTCTGGAAGACGAGCATTTCCGCCTGTCCTACTTTCAGCCCGAAGAAATAGGTTATAAAGCCCTGGCCGTAAACCTGAGCGATCTGGCCGCGGCGGGAGCGCTCCCCCTGGCTTTTTCCCTGGGTCTCATCTGCCCGCGGCGCCTGGATAAAGCCTGGCTGAGAAGAGTGTTCCAGGGCATGGCCGCTCTGGCCGGGGAATACGATCTGGCCCTCAGCGGAGGCGACATTTCCGCCGGGGACAAGCTGGGCTTCTGTATCAGCATCTGGGGCGCGCAGCGGCAAAACGGCCGGGGAGAGGCTTCGGCGGCCGAAATTTCCGCAGAAGCCCGGCTGCTGCGCCGGGGAGCCATCCCAGGGCAGGAGCTTTTTGTGCTTGGGCCGGCGGATTCCTGCTGCCTTCTGGGGTTGCCCCGGCTGGGGCTGTTCCGTCTGGAAAGCGGAGGACGGGAAGCGGAAAAAAGCTGCCCCGGAGCCTGCGCCGCTCTGCTGCGCCCCAGGCCGCAAGTGGAGGCGGGTCTGGCTCTGGCTTCCCTGCCGCGCCCGGCTTCAGTCCCCTGCCCTCTCTTTGTGATGGACGTCTCCGACGGCCTGGCCCGCGATCTTCCACGTCTGCTGCGCGGAACACAAAAAAAAACCTCTACTCCGGGAGCGGACCTGGATTTTTCCCTGGATCTGCTGCATCCTGAACTGCGCGTCTGGGCGGAAGAAAACGCGCGCACTCGGAAAGACAGAGCAAAGTTGCTTCTGGAAGCGGCTCTTGCCGGAGGCGAAGAATATGTGCTCCTGGGAGCGGCGGCGCCGGAACTGCTTCCGTCCATCCGGGAAGCGGCGGCCGGACTGCCTGTTCCGGCAAGGCTGGATCGCATAGGCCGGGTAACAGGCCGCCCCGGCCTGCGCTGGCAAGGACGCCCCCTGGAGGATGTAATCAGTGTAAGGGCCTTTGATCACTTCGGAGTAATTTAAGCATTTCAACATTCAAAATATATCTTTGCCGAAATGCTCTAACGCTTCAAATATCCGTCCTTCTCAGTTCAAAAGCGGTGCACTCATGCGTGCCGTCGGGGTTTACGCTGTACTGCTGCCTCAGGTAAACGGGCTGCGGCCGCTCCTCAAAACCCCGCGAAGGATCGTGAATTATCTCCACCAGCACCCGGCCGTCCGCCTGTTCGACGGCCGAAACCGAATAATTGCCGTTGGCGTCCAGGGGGACGCCCAGGGCCTTGGCGTACATGGTGGCGGTCACTTGCGGCGCCTGGGAAAAAGCCTGCAGCACGCGGGCGGTCTGGGCTTCGCTGCCGTGGGTCAGGCCGTTCACCCAGCCGATGATGGTCCGAAAGGTCGGATGATCCGGCCCCGCGCCCGGGCTCTCCGTCGTTTTGTTGATGACGCGGCCCCTGCCCTGGACGTCCGTGAAGCTCATGCTCATTGCCGGGCTGCGCCGGGGAAAATCGGTGACCAGCCCGTAAGCGTTGCCCGCATTATATCCCTGCAGCGAACTCATGCCCATTTCGGCGTGGATATCCTCAAGGGTCAGCACGGCTCCCGGCCGGGCAAGCTCCAGCATGCGCCGCGGGCTCAGGCCTCCGCCCACGCTGAGCGCGCCGAAACGCTCATTCAGCAGTATGTCGACGTCGTCAGGGTCAGGAATGCCCAGCACGACTCCGCGCATGGCTTCCAGGTAGCGGGCCGAGAAATCGCCGTACAGACGCTCTCCGAAATCGGCGTCCGTAACCCCCCTGGGCATGGGCAAACCCGTGACCGCGCGCCAGATCCCGGCGTTGTCCAGGGGACGGCCCCCGTTGCGAGCCTGGGCGGCCAGAATATCCTCGCCGGCCGAGGCTATCCAGTGGGCCACATACAAGCCGTTGGGGCCTTGCGCGGCCTTTTCGGCAATGGGCAGCAGGGAGTTCCACTCCTTCTCGCCGAAAGGCGGCACATGCGCGGAGAGGACTCTCGCCCCCAAACTTATGCCCGGACCGGCCATGCCGGCCAGAACGTCCATGCAGCCCTCGGAGCCGCCGAGCAGGCGAAGCGGCACGGGATCGGAGAAAGGCGTGAAATCCTGCTCGGCTCTGCCGTTGGCCAGGATGTCGGAGACATTGCGCAGGGCCCTCATCATGCCGTAAGCCGACGCCAGAGGCAGCTTCCTGTCCTCGGGCAGGTTCGGCAGGCTGCCGTCGAAGGAGTAGAGAAAGGCGCCGCCCACGTTTTCGGCCGCGGCGCTTTTCAGGTTGGCGGCAAGATGCCCGATCTGCCCGCGGCTGAGTCCGGCGGCGCCCACGGCCAGATCAAGCATGATCTCCATGCCCGCTTCGGGCAGCGTGGGACGGCCGTCTTCGCCCATGCTCTCCCGCATCGCCCGCAGGTAGCGGGCGCTGAGATCCCGGGCGGCGGCGGCCAGCAGAGAGGGCGGGGCGGCCGGAACGGCCGCCCTTCTCACGGCGACGCTCTGCTCCCTTTCTCCGGCCGCGGGCATGAGCGTGGTCAGAACGCGCAGGTCGTGCAAATGGTGCTTCTGGGCCGCCGTCTTCATGAGCTCCTTGTGCTCCGGAGTGAATTCCCCCGGCCGCGGGTTTTCGCCAGCTTCGGGCAGGGCGTCGATCTCCCGCATGACCCGCCCCACGGCCTCCAGTTCCCTGGCCACGGCCTCGCGGGCCGCCGCGCGAAACTCATCGCCGGAGGGAACGCGGCCCTCCCGGGCGGCGGCGTCGCCGAGGGCGGAAAGCGCCGCGCGCACCGGGATCATGAAATTCTCGGGGTTCAGCAGGGCGGAATCAAAGGCGATCCCCGGCGGAAGAGCCGAGGCCCAGATATCCCGGAGGGCGGACGTGCTCAGGGGAGGCCGCTTCTCATCCGCGGGGCGGCTGGGGAACAACTCCTCCTCCACCGCGGCCCGCACATTCAGGCGCTCCTGAAAGTTCCGCCCGAAGTCGCCGCCGGCGGCGTCCAGCGGCGGCTCCTCCCGAAAACAGGCCCGCCAGACCGTCTCCCGCGTCAGGGGGCCTTCCCCCTGCGAGCCGCGCATCCTTCCCAGCGCCCGCGCCGCGAAAAGAATACTGTCCTTATCTCCCAGCATGTCCGCCAGCCGGGCCTTGTCCTCCAGGCCGCCCTCGGGCGGCGTCCGCGTGAGGAAGGCCAGATTGCCGACTTCGCCCTTCTGCACCAGACGAAACAACTCCCTTCTGGACATGTTTTCCGGGCGCGGGCCCGCCTGGGGCAGCAACAGCGCCCTGGCGAGCCGGTCTTTGAGAAAATGGCGCCCGGCGTCGTCCAAGTGAAGATTCCTGCTTTCCAGAAAGGCGTCCAGAGCGCCGTCCAGAGTGTACGGATGGCCGCCTTCCCCCAGCGTCACCTCCGTGCCCGAGGCAACGCGGCCGGCGATGAATTCGGGCATGGCCGTGGCCGCCATTTCCTGCCTGGCCCTGGCTGTGACCTGAACAATATGCCGCGCCGTCAGGGGCTTGCCCGCGTTGTAGCTTCCGACCAGGACTTCCCGCAAGGCGGAGTTGGCCGCAGTGGCGCCGAACTCCGCGCGCAGGGCGTCCCTGAAAGCCCGCATAGTCTCCCGGTTGTTCCCCGCCCGGCTTAAAGCGCCGGCAAGGCGCCCCATCCCGCCGACCTGTCCGCCCGCCACCCTGACGGCGCGGTCTCCCCCTTCCAGTTGAGCGGCGGCATCGGTGAAGCTTTTCAGAGCAATGCCGCCGGCGTTGCCAATGGTGTTGTCAGGCATGGCCTCTTCCCTCCCTTTCAGATACACAACATGTCATGCGCGGCTGGAACCACATCAGCGCGCTTCCCCGCTCACAGCCGGGGCCTCCCTGCCTTATAGAAGCAATAAACATGCCTGCCATATTTTTAGCGGAAAATAAAGCGCGGCCGACCTCTCCCCGGCGCCAACTTTATTGGCGTCCGCGCTTTTTCCCTTTTGCCGAGGATATTCCCGGCCTTGCCGGGAGTCAAGCTCCCTCCGCGACGATTTAACTAGCCGCTTGCTTGTTGGCCTGTTTTTTGCTATTTCATGCGCGTTGTTCCCCATCAACAAGGAGAAGTCGCATGACCCTGAACGAGGCCTGGCTGGACAAGCTTGCGGAAAAACAGAAGAGGTTGGAACAGGAGTTGCAGCAACTGAACGCGCGTTTGCAGGCTCTGGGGCCGCGGCCCCGGGACGGCGACCTGAAAGAACTGCGCCGCGAGGTGGAGAGCGACTCCCGTCTGGACGAGTATTTAAAGAAGCTGGAAGCGGAAGCCGCGGCGGCCGGCAGAGCCAGGGCGGAGCAGGCCCGGGCGGAACTGGACGCGACGCGCGGCATACCCCCCGCCCCCGCCGGGCGCGGGCGCAGGGGCGTGGTGCGCCTCTGAGCGCCGGGAACATCCGAATACGCGGCCTGGCTTGTATTCTTGTATTAAGGAGAAAAAACATGACAGAGGTCACACCCCCAAATAACAGTTTTTATAACATCGCGCGAAGCTCCCACAACGTCCATTTTATGTTCGCCGCCCTGCAGCAGCAGGCGGCGGCGGATAAAAAGGCGGAGGCCGACACCCTTATCGCGGAAATAGAGGCC
>JAISOL010000077.1 GCA_031275645.1 Deltaproteobacteria bacterium | reverse complement strand
ACGACCTGGACACAGAATACGCTTTAGCGAAGTAACCAAAAAACAGCGTGACATCTTTACGGCTATGAATGTAGAACTCCCGACCTCGTTAGGTTAATGCCGGGAATCCAGGTTATAGGCAATGTCGCCAGCGATTCGCCCAAAAAAGGAGTCGGCCGCCTGTTGGCCGCCTATGCCGCGGCCAGGCGTAGCCTGCCTCCTTCCACGCTTGTGGTGGTAGGCGTCAACAATTTGGAACAGTGGCGTTCCGTCTGCGCCGGCCTGGGCATAGAGGAACATGTCCGTCTGGTGCCGCGCATAGAAAACGTGGCCGACTATCTGCAGACCTTTGCTCTTTTGGTATTCACTTCGTACTTTATCGAGTCGCAGCCGAATGTGATTATGGAGGCCATGTCCCTGGGCGTTCCGGTAATCGCCAGCAATATCGGCGAGATTTCCAGCATGCTGCTCCCGGATTGCCTGTTCAGGCCGGGCGACGCCGATGAAGCGGCCCGCCTGCTCGTGAGCGTGGCCAATGATCCTGAGCGGCTGTCCTTGCTTTCCGCGTTGAATCTGGCCTGGAAGCCGCTTTTTTCCATGGAGCGCCGTCTGGAAACAGTGCTGGGGCATTACCGCGCGGCTTTGAGGGAGGCCGGCTTGCCGGAGCGGAAAGTGCGTTAATTTTTTACTTGGAATCGGAATTAATCCAGGAGAAGCACGTCTCTCAACCTGCGCATGGATTCTTCCTGGGTAAAGCGGCTCAGACAGAAGGCGCGGCCTTCTTCTCCCATCTGGCGCAGAAGTTCCGGGCAATCGTAAAAGCGCCGCAGGAGCAGAGCCAGACGCCGGCCCGCTTCCTCATCAGCTTCTTCGGAGCCGGGAGGCTCGGCCAGAAAACCGTTGCGCCCGTCCAGAACCAACTCCGGTATACTGTTGCGGGCAAAGGCGCATATGGGCCTGCGCGCCAGCATGGCCTCGGCCAGGACATAGCCGAAGCCTTCCCAAAGGGAACTGAGGACAAAAACATCTATCTCCTTCCAAAATGGAGACATGTCCTTCAGGAATCCGGCAAAGCGCACTTCTTGGGAATCCAGCCCCAGGCGCAGGGCCAGTTCCTTCAATTCCCTTTCCAGTTCCCCGGTTCCGGCGAGAAGCAGGCGGTGCCTGCAACCGAGTTTTTTCAGGGCCGCGCTCATGTGCAGCAGATACTTCTGCCCTTTCTGGGCGGTAAGCCGCCCGGCGTTGCCCAGCACCAGAGCCCGCTCCGGATTTTCCCAAAAGGGAGGAGGAGCTGCGGAACAGTCCCCGGCCAGCCTGCGATCGAACTCCGCCGCATCCAAACCGTTATATATTATATGCAGCTTCTCCGGAGGAAGGAGCCCGGCGTTTTGTCCGGAGTTTTCCAGTATGCCGCGGGCGGTTTCCCGCGAGTTGACTATGACGCCGCTCAGGGAGCTGTAAAAAAAACGGTTCAGGAAAGAGTTTTTCACCGGAAGGGCTATTCCCCGGCGGTAAAATACTTTGACGCTCCCCTGGGGGAGTCTGGCCGCCGCCTTGACCCCGCCTTTTAAATCCGCCGGCAGGCCCAGAAGCAGAAGGCTGATCTTTTCCGCGCGCAAAAAACGGCTGAAGCGCGCTGTCTTGAAGGGATTCAGAAAATCGAGATTTCTGAAACTCCAGTCGTGCAAACGCAGGCGGCCGCGCAGATCTTCTCTTTCCTCCAGAAGAGCCGCCGCCGCTTTTCCCAGGGCGCTCCCGGCCGCCGCGGCCAGAAAAACCGTATGCCCTCTCTCCGCCAGATGCCTGGCGGCGGAAAGATGCCAGAGCTCTCCCCCTCCCCAGGCCGGGTTACTGTTGCAGAAACAAAGGTTTTTTTTCGGCGCTCCGGAATTCATCCGCGTTTTAACCGGCTTCTTTCCCAGTACAGGCCGAGATGGTATTGCAGAAATCCGTCCATGGCTTCGGCGCAGTTTTTTTGCGCGGTTTCCGGATAATTCTCAAGTTTCCATTCCGGGAGCGGCTGTTCCATTACTTGGCGCAGCACGCTCAGATCCTCCGGCCGGAAGCTGAAGCGCGGTCCGCCGTCCAGGACGGCGGAGGCCAGGAAAGGTCCGGAAGAGGCGCAGGTGCGGCAGAGCAGGCCGGAAGAGCGCAGGGGAAAAACGGCGGGTTCGTCTTTTTCCCAAGCTTTGCCGCAGTGGAGGCAATGTCCTGGAGTAAGGGCATAACCCTGGCTGATCGTCAGGCGCGCCCGAAAGAAAATGGGCAGGAACTGGGGCAGTGTTTCCATTCTTTCCAGGCTGTTGAGCAGATCCGCAAACAGGCTGTGCGCCTTGGGGGAGCCGTCCGGAGTGAGGGGAAAGGACTCAAGGAAGCGGGCGCAATTCACCGCCACGCCCAGACGGCGCCAATCCCGCCTGAGCCGGTCAGGGCCTTTCAGAAGCACGCCCTCCCGCAAGCTCAGGTAATTTCCGGGACGGTCACTTTTAATTTGAAAAAGCACCTCGTTGAACAAATCCAGGCAGCCGCTGAAGCGCTTTCTGCTACGGCCGCCTCCGAAGGCAAAGGCCGAAAAGACGCCCCGCCCCGGGGAAAGCAGGCGCAGCCAGAGGTCGGACTCCCGAAAAGAGCCTACCCGCAGGATTATGGTTTTATCGCTGAATTCCATGTTTCAATCCACATCCGGCTCCATACGCCGGATGACTCCGCCGGGCGGAAGGAAGTTCTGATCAAGCCCGGCCCCGGCCAGAAAGTTTACCGGCCCGGCGCCCGAACCGGGGGAAAAACTTTTTTCCAGAGCGCGCACCAAAAAGGACTGGGCGCGGCGCACCGCGTTTTCGAGGTTTTCACCCTGGCCCAGAAAAACGGCAATGGCGGCCGAAAGGGCGCAGCCCGTGCCGTGATTGTTGGGCGTGGATACGCGCCGATGGGACAAGGGTTGCAGGGGCCCGCCCTTTAAGCTGAGCCAATCGGTCATGCGGGTCTCTTCTTCTTCCCGCATCCGGGCATGTCCGCCTTTAATCAGGACGGCTCCGGCCCCGAGTTCATGCAGCCGGAGCGCGGCCGGTTCTAGGTCTTTCCGGCCGCTTATGCGCAGGCCGGTCAGAGCTTCTGCTTCCGGGATATTTGGGGTAAGCAGGTCGGCCAGGGGAAGTATGCTCTCCCGCAGAGTATCCAAAGCCGAGGCTTCCAGAAGGGAGTGCCCGGATTGGCTCACGCACACCGGGTCCACCACCAGAGGGAAATCGCGTTCACGCAGAAGAGGGAGCAGGCTCAGCATGACGGCTCTGTTGCAGAGCATGCCGGTTTTCGCCGCTGCGATTTTGAAGCCCTCGCGTACCGCTGTGTATTGGCGCGACACAAAATCTTCCGGCGTGGCCTGAATACCGCTTACTCCTGTTCCGTTCTGGGCCGTAAGGGCGGTGATCACGGAAAGGCCGTAGGCGCGCAGAACCGTGATGGTTTTCAGATCCGCCTGGATGCCGGCGCCTCCTCCGGAGTCGGAGCCGGCAATGCTGAGGATGTTCGGGTAGTCACTCATGGCGCAATCCGGCGCGCATGGAGGCTCTGGCGGCTTCCACCGCCGCCCGTATATCCCTGGCCCCCACAATGGCCGAAACCAGAGAGCAGCAGCCGGCCCCGGCGCGCGCCGCTTCGGCCAGATTACCAGGATTGAGGCCTCCTATGGCCGTGAACGGAATATGCAGATTTTTCGCCGCATAGGCGATATATTCCAGACCCACCGGGGCGGAGACGTCCTTTTTGGTCCGGGTGGGGAAAATAGGCCCCACGCCTATATAATCCGCTCCCGCGTCCTGCGCGGCCACAGCCTGCTCCGGGGCATGGGTGGAAACCCCGACGATTTTATCCGGGCCGAGAAGGGAGCGCACGGCGTATACCGGCAGATCCTCCTGTCCCACATGTACTCCGTCCGCGTCAGCCAGCAGGGCGATATCCACATGGTCGTTCACGATGAAACAGGCTCCGGCCTCACGGGTAAGGGCGCGGATGGCCAGGCATTCTTCCAGCATCACCCCCATTTTCCGCTCCTTTTCGCGGTATTGAATGAGTCTTACCCCGGCCGCCAGAAGCTCCCCGACCACTTCCACATTGGAACGGCCGAGCGACAGGGAGAAATCGGTCAGACAATATAAATCCGTGCGAGGGAAGATACGTTTCATAAGAAGCCCTTTACAGTTCCTTTCTGAGGGAATCCAGAATCTGGATGCCCACGTCGGTCACCTGGGACTTGTATCTCTCAAAATCGAAAAACCCCTCAGTCTTGCGAAAGTCACAGACAAAAATCAAGGTATGAAAATCGTCGTCTCTGGCGTTGGCTTCAATCGCCACAAAAAAATTTTCCCTGTCCCTGATTTCCCGGCTGTTGGCGTTGCGTTCTTCCAGCAGGCTGAATTTAAACCAGCGCTCTTCCTGCAGAACGTCTTCAGTGGCGGTGACGAACATCTGGACAAGGCGGCGGGGAGCAAGCTGCAAGTACAGGCGGTCTTTCTCCGGCAGGACAAAGCTGCGGTATTCCGTCTTTTTTTCGCGCAGGCAATATATCACCGCCTGGCTGAAATCTCTGGACTCCGGAGGCTGATTGAGGATCAGGGTTTTATTGAAGACAGGGGAAAGATCCTCAAAATGGCGGAGTTCAAAGCCCGTCGGCGCATTAAAGCTGTATTCCCCGCAGCGCGTCCTGCTTTCAGCCCCCTGGGCCGCGGATGCGAAAAGAAAGAACTGGCAAAGCATGATTGCCGGAAACAGAGCGCGCATCAAATTTTTCCCGTTTTTCCGGGCGCGGTCAGCACAGTTTTGCGCCGTTGGCCACGGGCCGCTCCGGCAGGGTCAACACAATGTTTCCCTCGGGGTCGGCAAAACCCGTGACCAGAAATTCCGACATAAAAGGCCCGATCTGCTTTGGCGGAAAATTGACCACGCCCACGATCTGGCGGCCGACAAGCTCCTCTTTCCGGTAATGAACCGTAATTTGCGCGCTGCTCTTGAGCACGCCGATTTCCGGGCCGAAATCCACCCACAGGCAATAGGACGGTTTGCGCGCGGCCGGAAACTCCTCCACCCGCAATACCGTGCCGGCCCGCAATTCCACCTTCTCAAATTCATCCCAGCTTATCCTGCGCATCATCCCGCAACCTTCTTACTTCAAAATATGTTCTATGCGAAAGATAATCCCGCTGGTGGAAAAATCGCCCAGCAGGGGAAGGGAAAGCACCCTGCCTCCATCCGCCTCCACCTCGGCGCCGCCCGCGATATCCGCCACAGCCCAGTCTCCTCCCTTAATCAGCACCTGGGGACGGATCGCCAGGACAAGCTCCAGGGGAGTATCCTCTTCAAAGCCCACTATATAGTCGACTGCGGCCAGATGCGCCAGTACAAAAGCGCGTTCCGCGAAAGGAACGATCGGCCGGGGGGGCGATTTGCCCTGGCGGCTGACGGAGGCATCGCTGTTCAGGCCCAGAACCAGGAGATCCCCCTGAGCCCGGCAACGGGCCAGGAGATCCACATGGCCCGGATGCAGAAGATCGAAGCAGCCGTTGGTAAAAACCACGCGCTTCTTCCCGGCTTCGGCCAGAGCGGACAAAAGCCCGGGCAGAGTCAGAATTTTCGGATGTGCAAGGCTGGGTTCGGCCGGCATGTCAATATTGCATCCGCATGCCTGCGCGCACCGCCTCCATGGTCAGGGCGCTTTCCTTTCCGGCCCGTTCTCCCCCGGCCTCCAGAATTTCCCGGACGATTCCGGGCCTGGCGTCCAGAGAGGCTCTTCTCTCCTGAATGGGCGCGAGAAAAATTTTCAGACCTTTCAGAAAAATGTCCTTGCATTCGACGCAGCCCATAGAGGCGCTCACGCAGCCGGAACGGATATTTGCCCGGACATCTTCAGGGGTAAGCAGATCGTGGTAAGGGTAGAGATTGCAGACATCGGGATTGCCCGGATCCCTGCGGCGCAAACGGGCCTGATCCGTGAGCATGCCGCGCACTTTGGGCTCTATATCCGCCGGATTTTCGTTCAGGAAAATGCCGTTATTATAACTTTTGGACATCTTGCGCCCGTCCAGGCCGGGACATTTGGCCGCCGGCGTCAGGCGGGCTTCAGGCTCAGGAAAGACCTCCCCGTAAAGACTGTTGAAACGGCGGGTGATCTCTCTGGACAACTCCAGGTGCGGCAGTTGATCCGCTCCCACCGGCACCCAGCGTCCGCGGGTGATGATTATGTCCGCGGTCATCAGCACCGGGTAGCCGAGAAAGCCGTAATTGGCGAGATCCTTGCCTGTAATGTTCTGTTGCTGCTCCTTGTAGGTGGGGCAGCGTTCCAGCCAGCCCAGAGGGGTGATCATGGAGAGCAGAAGGTGTAATTCGGCCAGTTCCTTGATGCCGGATTGCAGGTAAATGGCGGATTTTTCCGGATCCAGCCCGGCGGCTACCCAATCTTTGACCATTTCCTCCACGTAAATTTTTGTTCTGGAGGTGTCCGCATAGTCGCTGGTCAGGGCATGCCAGTCAGCCACAAAAAAAAAGCTTTCCATCTCCCGCTGCATGTCCATCCAGTTTCGGATGGCGCCGAAGTAGTGGCCTATGTGCAACGGCCCTGTTGGACGCATGCCGGATACAGTCCGTTTATCCGGATCGTGCGGCAGGCCTGGGACTTTATTCATCAAAGTTTCCTCAAAGCAACCAGAAAATGATATGGTTAAAAGCATCCAGCGTCAAGTTGAGCACAGGCTTGAGCACCAGACCCAAGAAGCCGGTGAGCAGCAGGACGACGACAAGGAGCAGGCCGTAACGTTCAAGGCGCATGTAAATTCTGGCCAGAGGCAGGGGCAGGATGCAGGCCAGCACTTTGCTGCCGTCCAGAGGGGGGATGGGCATGAGGTTGAAACAGGCCAGGGAGCAGTTGATCACAACGCCGGCCTTGCAGGTGCGGAGTAAAAAACCTCCCCAGGTCTGCTCCAGGCCGGAAAGTATGACTCCGGCCAGAAGCATGGAAAAGACGAGGGCCAGAAGCAGGTTGGCTCCGGCTCCGGCCAGGGAAACCAGGATCATGCCCCGGCGGAAATGGCGGAAATTTCCCGGACGTATGGGGACGGGCCTGGCCCAGCCCAGGATGAGCGGAAACTTCATGGCGGCGTTGCTGGCGGCCGTGAGGGCAAAACAGAGCATACCCCCCGCGTCGAGGTGGCGCAGAGGATTAAAGGTGAGACGCCCGGAGAGCTTGGCGGTGGGGTCTCCCATTTTGTAAGCCACCCAGCCGTGAGCCAGCTCATGACAGACCATGCCGGCCAGAATCGGCAGCAGGGCCACGGAAAGCTGCTGCAAGATCTGGGCGAAGTTAAAGGAATTCATGCCGCGGGGGCGGCGGACGTTTTTTTGATCATGGCCTCTTTCACCTTTGCTTTCAATTCCGTCAAATCCACGGATTTGACCACATAGAAATCAGCGGCGATGGATTTCAAGTCATGCTGAAAACTGTCGTACGCCGTACTGAGAATGACGGGCAGGGAAGGGTAGGGACCGCGCAGGGTTTGCAGCAGATCCAAACCGGAAATATTCGGTTCAATCCTGATATCCAGAACCAGCACATCCGGTTTTTCCCTGGAGATAAGATCCAGCACGTCTTCCTGCCCGTCGGAGAGCGCTACCGTGTATCCCTCGCCTTGCAGTTCTTCCTGGTAAAGCATGCGTAAGTGCCGCTCATCATCTATCACCAGTATTTTACCTGCCATAAGTCCCGCCTTTGCTAAACGTTACCTGATTCCGTCCAGAGCGTGTAAGCTCCGGGACGTTGCGCGCAAAAGGGCAGCCAAACACGAACGCGGTCGTAATTATTCAACGGACAAGCTTTATTTCAACATACCTGCAATAAATCCCGCACGCAAGCACAACCTGAATTTGACCGGGGGCGTTCTATAGACTTTTTTCAGATTGAGCCTCATATTTGAAAAATGTGGTCTCGGATTCGCGCCGCCGGAGCGGCTTTTTTCCCGGCTTCCGCCTGCCGCGCCGCCGCGTCCCTGGCGGCCGGGCGGCTACGTTCTCTTCCCTCTTCCCCGCCGGCGCCCATTCTCGTCCTGGGCTCGGGGCACGCCGTGGCGCGGCAGGCTCTGGCTCTGGCAAAGCACGGTTTTTCCTGCGTCAAGGTGAATTGCTCCGCCGGCTTTGCCGGGCGGACTCGGCAGGTGGCGCAGCTTACGGGCGCTGCCGTGTCTTCCGGGGGCAGTCTGCTCCATGCCGCCTCCACGGCCCTGCCTTTTACGGATAAAGCCTTTGCCCTGGCCGTATCCTCATCACTGCTCGCCCGCCTGGACAGCGAAGCCTGTTTCAGGTCCCTGGACGAACTTTTCCGCGTCTCCCCCAGGCTTATCCTTCTGGAGCGGCGCCTGCCGGAGCGGAATCTGGATTATCCTTTTTACCTGCTCCTGTGGCTGTGGGAACGCGCCGCCGGAACCGGATCTTACAGGGCTTTCGACAACTTTGTACGTCTGGGAGGCCCGGAAGGGATCATGCAGCGTTATATCCTGTACCGCGAGCAAAGCGGACTGCCCGGCTGCAGCGTCCTCGAGCGCCGCTTTCCCGCTCTGAACAGGCTGCTGCTTCTGACGGAAGTCAGGGAATGAGATTTGTAATTTGTATTGAGATGTTCTATGACGGGCTTGAGCTTTTTCAGAAAGGAGGCATATTCATGGAAGTGACGGCAAACGGAATTTCGCTGTTTTATGAAGTCTCAGGCAGCGGCGAGCCCATGATCCTTTTGCACGGGAACGGTGAGGATCATCATATTTTTGATGCGCTTGCCGCAAAATTGTCCGCGAAGTTCACTGTCTATGCCGTTGATAGTCGCAATCACGGACAAAGCCGGAAAACTGACGACTATTCTTACGCTGTCATGTCCGAGGATGTCTATGCATTCATTCGAGCGCTGCGCCTGAAAGATGTAAATCTGATCGGCTTCAGCGATGGAGCCATCATCAGTCTCCTACTAGCCATGCGCCACGAAGACATAATCAAAAAAATGGCCCTGCTCGGCGTGAATCTGAAACCGGAAGACTTTACTGAGGAAGCCTACAGGTTTATCAAGGAGACCTATGAAGAAACCAACGACCCCTTGTTCAAACTGATGCTTGAACAGCCGGATATTCAACTTGAGGACGTCCGCAAAGTCGGGACTCCCGCTCTTGTTGTCGCCGCCGAACACGACATTTACCGGCCCGAGACGTTTGCCGCCCTGACGGAAGCCCTTCCCGACGCCGAAATGCTGGTCATGGCCGGGCATGAGCACGACAGTTACATCGTGAACCAGGATATCCTGTACCCGGATTTGATCCGCTTTTTCAATTTTCAAGAGAACGATCCGCAAATTCCGCGGATTCGGCGGAAAATTGAATGAGGCGCTTGAAGTTTCTGGCGTGTTCCAGAGTAACGGCAAGATGATGCAGGGCCGAGTTCAGAGCCAGGGCCTGATCCCGGCCAAGGCTGGGGAAGTTTTCCACAGACAGCAGCAGAAAGCCGCACTGACCGCCGTGCAGAGTCAGAGGCAGGGTGAGCGGATTGTCTGTTGCCGGGCAAGCTTCGGCAGCTCCGTCCTGTCCCCTGCCCTGTTTTTGCGCGTACAGGCGTATGCGGGGGCAGGGGTTGATTCTCGGGCGTAACTCCCTGAAAGTATTTAGTATACTTTCTACCAATGAGGAAAATCCGGTGTCGCTCACGGGCACGGAGAGATATATGTCCAGGTTGCCGGAAGGGTCGCCCGCTTCCCATAAGGCCGCCTGTAACCCGCGTATGGGAAAAAGGATGCCGAAGGCTGAAAAGGCGCTTTGTAAAATACTTTCTATTTCCCGCGAAGCCGAAGTTCCGGTCAAAAAATTGACCAGGAAATCCATTATGTTGTTCTTGCGTTCCAGTATTTCCCGCTCCATGCCTATTTCCCGGATCATATGCAGAATATTTTCCTGGATTTCGTAACTATCCCGGATTTGTCGTATTTTTCCGGATAATTTCTTTGCCGTGTATGGAGGAAGGATTATCTGGCCTGCGCCTGCATCCAGAGCGCGTTCAATTTCCTTTTGCGTGCAATTGTTTTCCAGCAGCACGATTCTGGGAACGTAATCCAGATGCCGCGTCCGCTGTGCCGCGCAGGAAGACAGAAATTCCAGGCCGGCGGAGGAGAGTATGGAAACATGGGGCATATCCTTCTCATAGTCGGCCAGACTTGGAATATTCCCGCACGGCCAGTTGCGGAAGAGGAATTTTTTGCCTAGCAATTCTCTGACTGTCAGCTCCAAGGTTTCAGAAAAGCCGAATGTCCATATTAGTTTGTTTTTGTTGCGTTTATTCATGAACTTCCCTCCCGATAAACCCCTTTTGAGGCAGTTTGAATAAACGGAAGCAATTATCATACCTGTTTGAAATTTGTCGCGCCGGGCGCTGGCTCCGAAAGTGCCGTAAAGCTCCGCGGAAAATTGCATTGCCTTGGCCGGAGATTTATGTTCTTTTTCGGATATGACCGAACCGAAGATTTGGGCCAGTCTGCATCCTTTTTTCGAGCAGGGGGCGATTCTGGGGCGCATTGAGGCAAATCGCGGGTTTATCCGCGCTTTGCTGAAAATGGACGCCTTTGCGGCTTACCATTTTTTTCTTCCGCATCCTGATGATTGCGCCTTTCTTGAGGCGGAACTGCGGCGTGGCTTTCCGGATTTGCTGGCGGAAGGGCGTTTTGCGGTGCGCCTGCGTCGCGATCTGCCCCAGGCGCTGAATACGGAAAACTATTACTGCATGCACCTTTCCGATCCTTTCACCTGTTACACGGATATCATGTGTCTGCGCAACGCCTTCAGCCGCCGGGTGTTTCCGCTGACCGCCCCCACGCACTCCCTGAGTTATGCCGAATACGGGCAGTATTTCCTGCAGCATATCTGGGGCGGAACCACCAGGCGCGACGCGCTGGTCGCCACTTCACAGGCCGGGCTGCGGGTGGCGCGCAAGTATTACGATCTCCTGCGGCGCAATTACCGTCTGGATCCGGATCTTTTTTTCTCTCCCGCATTGCGGCATATTCCTCTGGGGGTTGATCCGGAGCATTTCCCGGCCCCTGAAGAAAAAGCCGCGCTGGAAGCGAGCTGCCGCCGGCAATACGGCCTGGAGGGCACGCTGGTTTTTTTGATTTTCGCACGTATTTCCTACCAGTCAAAAATGGATCTGCTGCCGGTGCTGCGCGCTTTCAAGCGGGCCGAGGCATATGGACTCAAACCCCGGAGCTATTGCCTGCTCCTGGCCGGTTGGGTGGAGGAAGGATCTGACAGTTTCGGAGACAGCCTGAAGGAATTGGCGGCCAATCTGGGCATACGCTGCCTTCTGGCGGCGCGTCCGGACGAGGCCGCCCGCAAGGCCCTGTATGCGGCCGCGGATGTGTTTTTATCCCCCGTGGACAATTTGCAGGAGACTTTCGGGTTGACCCTGCTGGAGGCGGGGGTATCGTCCTTGCCGGTGATTGCCTCGGATTTTGACGGGTACAGGGATTTGGTGCTGGACGGCGGTACCGGTTTTCTGGTGCCCACCACCGGGCCTTCCTCCACATCGGGAACCGATGCCCTGCGCGCCGTTCCGCCGGCCAGCGAATATCATCTGCTTCTGGCCCAGCAGTGCGCGGTGGAGGTGGAAGCGATGGCCAGGGCCATTCACCGTCTGGCTCTGGACGGCGATTTACGGCGGAGCATGGGCGCCGCCGGGCGGGAACGCGTCCTCGCCTCCTTCACCTGGAAGCATATTGTCGGGCGTTACCTGGACCTCTGGGCGGAACTCGGCGCGGAGCCCTGTCCCCTGCCGGAAACACCGGCGGAACGCCCCGCCTCGGCCTTGTTTCATCCGGCGGGGCCGTGTTATATGGAAATTTTCGACGCCTATTTCACTTCCAGAATTGACGATCTGGCGCGGGAGGGGCGGAAGCTGCGCTGGAGCAGAAGCGGTGAGGCCGTATACCGGGGGAAAGATTTTCCGGTTGTTTACAGGCTCATTGAAGACAGGGCGAAGCTGGAGCGGTTGAAGAGAATCCTTTTTATGGCGCGTAAGCCCGTTTCCGTGGCCGACCTGCAAAGGACGATGCTGGATACGCCGCCGGAGGATATACCCCGGGACAGGGATTTTCTGCTGCTCTGGGCTTTGAAACACGATTTTCTGGAGTTCGCGGGCGAGGATGCGGACTGCTGACCATATTGGAGCAAGTTATGTGTGTGGCTGTCCCGGTACGGGTGGAAGAGCTGCTGGAGGCGGGCATGTTGCGTTGCCGCGCTGGCCAGAGCGATACTTTTGTTGTGGTTTCGGACGCCTTGCTGGAGGAGCCGGCGCAGTCGGGCGACTACCTGATTGTGCACGCCGGGTTCGCCCTGCGCCGGCTGGAAGTGGAAGAAGCGGAGGAAACCCTGCGCCTTTTGCGGAGTCTTGCCGAGTTTGCGGATAATCGGACCGGGCCCGCCTGAAATTTTCGATCCCGGTCCACGCTGCGATATGAACAATCCCCGCACCCCTTCACGGATGGAAAAAATCCGGCTTGTCCTGGAACGCCGTCAAAAAGATTTGACTCTGATTCTGGATAACATACACGATCCCCATAATGTCTCCGCCATTTACCGGAGCTGCGACGCTTTCGGCGTGCCTTGCGTGCATTTATATTATACAGGCAACTCCTTTCCCCTCCTCAGCGCCAAAAGTTCGGCCTCGGCCCGCAAATGGGTGGAGAGCCGCCGCTATGCCGATGCCGGCGCGCTGCTGAAAGATCTCCGATCCGGGGGTATGCGCGTTTACGCCGCTGTTTGTACCGCGGATTCACGGCCTGTACACGCCTGTGATTTTACCGGGCCCAGCGCCTTCATCCTGGGCAACGAACACGGCGGGGTGGCGGAGGAGCTTTTCTCCCTGGCGGACGACGCCATCCATATACCCATGTACGGCATGATCCAGAGTTTCAACGTCTCCGTGGCCGCCGCCCTGATCCTTTACGAAGCCTCGCGGCAGCGGGCCGCCGCCGGATTGTACGACCGCCCTTCCTGCTCCGGAGAGGAACTTGCGGCCCTGTCCGCTTTGTGGGCGCAAAAATGACTCCGGGCGAGGAATCGACATGATAGGCTTTGTCCGCGGAACTTTGCTGGAAAAAACCGAGCACTCCTGTCTGGTTCTGTGCAGCGGCGGAGTGGGGTACGAGCTTTCTCTCACGGATTCCTCTTTGGCCCGTCTGCCGGGAAAAGGGAGGGAGGTGAATTTTTACGTTTATACCCAGGTGAGCGAGAATTCTTTGGGCTTATATGGCTTCGAGACTTGGGACGAGCGTGAGACCTTTCAGTTGCTGCTCGGCATCAACCGGGTGGGGCCCAGGACAGCGCAGGCCATCCTGGGAGTGTTCAGCCCGGAGGGTCTGCGCCGTCTGGTGCTGGAGGATGATGTTCTGGGGCTTTCCAGAGTTTCCGGCATAGGCAGAAAAGGCGCGCAGCAGATTTTTCTTGAGTTGAAGTACAAGCTGAAACTGTCGGCTCTGACCGGAACGGGCGCGCTTGGGGATAAGGGAGACTCATCCGCTTTGTTCCGGGATGCGCTTGCGGGTCTGGTCAATCTCGGCTATGCCGAAGAGGAGGCGGCGGACGCGCTCAGGGAGAGTCTGGGCGCGGAAAAGGGCGCGGATATGGGCGAGCTTCTGCGCGCCGCCCTGAAGCGTCTCTCCTCGAGGCGCAGATAAGCCGGATCCGGAAAGAGCGTTATGGCGACAAAAGACAGCATTTTTGCCTCACACGGAGAGGTAGGGGCCGTTCCGGGCTCTTCCGGCCCGTTCCTGCCGGATGACAATGTCAGGCCGCGCAGCCTGGATGAATTCATCGGGCACAGCACATTGAAAGCCAACCTGCGGGTCTATCTTCAAGCCGCGCGGGAACGCCGCCAGGCCATGGATCATACCATTTTTCACGGCAGCCCCGGCCTGGGCAAAACCACGCTGGCCCGGATCATGGCCAGCGAGCTGGGCGTGAATCTGGTTTCCACTTCCGGGCCGGTGCTGGAACGCAGCGGGGATTTGGCCGCCATCCTGACAGGGCTGGAACAGAATGATCTGCTGTTTGTCGATGAAATCCACCGTATGCCCATAGCGGTGGAAGAGGTGCTTTACCCGGCTATGGAGGATTTCACGCTGGATCTGGTGGTCGGACAGGGAGCCGGCGCCAGGACGGTCAAGCTGGATCTGAAACCTTTCACCCTGGTGGGCGCTACCACCCGTACTGGACTTTTGTCGGCTCCTCTGCAGGATCGCTTCGGCATAGCCCTGCACCTGGATTTTTATTCTCCTGAGGATTTGGCGCGTATCGTGGCGCGTTCCGCGCGCATTCTGGGAGTCGCCGTCAGCTCCGAGGGCGCTCTGGAGATAGGCCGCCGCGCGCGCGGCACCCCGCGCATAGCCAACCGTCTGCTCCGCCGGGTATGGGATTTCTGCCTGGTGAACGGGAAATCCTCGGTCGAAGCCGAGGAGGCCGCCTTCGCCCTGAGCCGCATGGAGGTGGACGAGAGCGGCCTGGACCATATGGACCGCAAGCTCCTTTCCGTCATTATAGAACACTACGAGGGGGGGCCTGTGGGCCTGAAAACTCTGGCCGCGGCCTGCAGCGAGGACGAGCGCACCCTGGAGGACATCCATGAACCGTATCTTATGCGGATGGGATTTTTGAAGCGCACCTCCCGCGGGCGCGTGGCCACCCACAGAGCTTACCGGCATTTGAAAAAATTGCCGGGATAGGGAGAATATACGGCCATGCCCCCGGTTGAACCCAGAGTTGAACTCCTGTCCTGCACTCCCAACAGCGTGGAATTAATTTACGCGGCTTTCAGGCAGTGCTATCACGCCGGATTTGTGGCCGACCTGTGGCCGCTCCTGCTCAGCGGCGAAATCGGCCGGGAAAAACAGGCGGAATTTATCGAGAATGTGCTGTCTTCAGGACATGTGAGCCCGGTGGAGCATGTTTCCTTTACCTTCGCGGCGGAAGGGGTTTCGCGCGCCCTGACCCATCAGCTGGTCCGGCATCGTCTGGCCTCTTTTTCCCAACAAAGCCAGCGCTATGTTGACGGCGGAAATTTCGACTATATCCTGCCTCCGGCCATCAAGGGCAACCCCGAAGGAGAGGCTGCCTTTTCCAGCTGTATGGAGGGCCTGCGGAAAACCTACCGCCGGCTCAAGTCTCTGCTGGAGGCCGACGGCCGGGGGGATCTGGCGGCCGAGGACGCCCGCTTTGTCCTGCCCCAGGCGGCCGTGACCCGTATTGTCTTTACCATGAACTGCCGTTCTCTGCTGAATTTTTTCGAGCAGCGCTGCTGCAACCGGGCGCAGTGGGAGATACGCCGCCTGGCCCACATCTGCCTTGCTTTGTGCCGGGAGGCTCTGCCTGTGATTTTTCGCCACGCCGGAGCGCGCTGCGAAAGACTGGGCTATTGCCCGGAGGGCGGAAAATTCACCTGCGGCCGCTACCCGGTGCGGGAACAGAGCTTTGCCTGAAACGCAGCGGAATCACATGTTCAACATTTAACGCGACCAATGTAATCAGCATCTTGATAACTGATTTTGTGTTGATCAAAGAGAATGATGTCTATCATACATAACCGGAGCGCATTTCCCTGAATCCATAGAAATAGACCTCTTGGAGATGCCCAAGATACGCAAAACTGATGGAACGCAATTAGGCAACTGGATGCGTTTTTTCAGCTCTTTCCCTTGACGAAGTGAAGCGGCTTGCCGCCAGTCTCACGTCCTGATGAGCCTGCCGGTTACCTGTAGTAGTTCAGACTTGATCCGACAATAGGGTTCGTTTTGATGATTTCGCTTCTCCGTCCGTTCGGCGGTCATCTTTGCCTGCGATTTCAGGTCGCTGGAGCAGGATTTCGCGTCGCGTGACCGGGAGCCTGATGTTGGCGATGAATCCGGATGGCAGCGTTCCGCTAACCTGCATTTTATTTCAGCTCCCCATACCCTGGAAGGCTACTGTCTTTCGCGCACGATGGCGCACAAGGCCGACAGGCCCTGCTCCCGCATCATTGACAAGCGTTGCAGCACTCTCTTGTTTTCTTTCACGGCGGAGTCGAATTCTTCCCGGCCAAGCAAGCGTCCACGCTCAAATTCTTCCAAGGGCAGGTAACGTAGCCCTAGCTCCGCGAAATCGCCTATTTCCCGTGAAAGCATAATGGGAATGATTTCATGTTCCAGATATTCAATCAGTTTGGTCGGACAGGCGACTTTGTTCACGATGCTGGGTTCCCGGATAATGAAACCGTATTGAAAGAATTTGTAGAGCGCGGCTACCTGCTCCGGCGCGGCTCGCGCCAGGCGCAGGTGTCCGCCGCGCGAGAGCGCTTCGGACAAGGCCGGAGGCAAGGCCGGCGGAGCCGGGGTCAGCACGAGATAGCGGGCCTGCTCCAGGCGGCCCGAAATGGCGGCGAACATGCGCGGCAGCAGTTGCCAGGCATGAAGGCTTCCGGCATAAATAACGCCCGGCAGGTTCATGGCATCGGGAGGGAATAGGCGTTCAATCTCCGCGGAGTCCTCCCTTGCGGACGCGCCGGAAGAGAAGACGGGAATGGCAAGCGTGCGGCAACGCAGGCCCGGATACTTGCCGGCAATATGTTCGATCAGTTTGTTGCTCACACCGATGATGAGACTTGCCCGCCTGACGCATATTCTTTCAACAAAACTCAAAATGGCGCGGCGCGGCACAGATCTGCCCAGGTAGCGGCTCTCTTCGGGGACAGCTCCGTGCAAATCGACAATGCGAAATATGTCCGGCAGATATTGTATAAGCGTGTCTATTCCGCGCGCGCAGTTCCACACGCCGTGCAGGTACTGGATTTTATTGTGCAGAATAAGGCCGAGTACAGCAAAAAACAGAGGAAGATGCCACAAGGGCAAGCGAATGGAAAAGCTTCCGTCCGCATAGCGATGGATACCGGGTTTGCCGACGAATCCGGTCCGGACATACCAGCGCGGCGACTCTTTGAATGTAGCGTCGATGCTCCTTATTCGCCGCGCGAAGCCGTCCGCCGCGTCCAGCTCCGCAGGGTGCGGAGCGAGGAAAACTATGCCGCGTCTGTCGTCAGGCAAGAGGCCGGCTTGTCGAGCCTGCCGGATCAGGCTGCCGCGCGCGCGGGAGGTCAGGGCGGAAAAGGGCTTCATAGCCGGCGCCTGAGAAAATCCGCGATGCGGCCGGCGGCGTGGCCATCGCCGTAGGGATTGCGCGCCTGGGCCATACGACCATATGCGGCGTCATCTTTCAGCAGGCGCGTTGTCTCATCCACAATGCGCCGGGGGTCTGTCCCCACCAGCTTGTTTACGCCGGCCTCCACTCCCTCGGGCCGCTCAGTCACCTCGCGCATCACCAGTACCGGTTTGCCCAGGGAAGGGCCTTCTTCCTGGATGCCGCCGGAGTCGGTCAGAATTATATGCGAGGCGTCCATCAGCCGGACAAAGGGCTTATAGGTAAGCGGTTCTTCCAGAATGACGCCCGGCGTGCCGCCCAAGGATCGCAGCACCTCGCCGCGCACCTGAGGATTCAGGTGCACCGGATATACGATACGCGCATCCTGGAAGGAGAGGGCGAGTTCCCGCAAGGCCGCGCAGATGTTCCGGAAACCTTCGCCGAAATTTTCCCTCCTGTGCCCGGTGACCAGCACAATACGCCGCCCGGCGGCCAGGGCTTCCTCAATCCGGGCGGGCAGGGGCGGGGGAGCGCGCCGCACTTGCTCCCGCATCCAGAGCAGCGCGTCAATGACGGTGTTGCCGGTGACCAGGAGATTTTCCGCCGGCACGCCCTCGGCCAGCAAGTTGTCGCGGGCGCGATTCGTGGGCGCGAAATGCAGGGTGCTGACCAGTCCGGCGATACGGCGGTTCAGTTCTTCAGGAAAAGGCGCCGAAAGGTCGCGGCTGCGTAAACCCGCTTCCACATGCCCCACGGGAATGCGCCGGTAAAAGGCGCACAGGGCGGCCACCTGCACGGTGGTGGTGTCTCCCTGCGCCAGGATCGCGGCGGGGCGCTCCAGGGCGAGCAGGCCGTCCACGGCCTCGAAAAGGCGGGCGGAAAGCCCGGCCAAACTTTGGCCGACGGTCATGACATCCAGGTTTATGTCCGGGGTTTCGCCGAAATCCGCCAGAGCCTGGGCCAGCATTTCCCGGTGCTGGCCGGTGGCGGCGAGGCGGGCCTCAAAGGAGTATCCAACGCGTAGCGCCCGTAGCACAGGAACCATTTTGACGGCTTCCGGCCGGGTGCCGATGAACAGGAGGATTTTTTTCATCGAAATGATTTACAGGGCGGAGCGCGTATTGTAAATATCTTCGTTTGCTTTGCGCGGGTTATGCCAGAAATATTCCCTTTGGAGAGCGCCCATGCCCGACCTTTCTCCGCCGGATGCCTCCGGCTTTGTTGCCTCCCTGCCCGACTGCGACATCCTCATGCAGTTGGACAACATGTTGGAAGGCGGCCTGGAAAATGTGGTCATTGATCTGTCCCTCGCTCTGGAGAGGAGGGGATACAGAGTTGCCGTCCTGGTGCTGGGAGATGTGGGCGAAGGCGCGCGCAAGGCCGTCCGGCGCGGCCTGCGCGTATGCGTCCTTCCCTATGATGAAGCGAAACTCCGGCTGGAACTGGAGCGGCGCCCCCCCAGGCTGGTCTTCGCCCATTACTCCTTTCAGGCCGCCCACCTTTACAAGGCCTTAGACATACCTTTCATCCAGGTTCTGCACAACATCTATGCCTGGTTTTCCGAGGCGGACAGAACCCGCTTCGCCCTGGCCGCGGAACATACCAGGCTTTTTGTGGCCGTTTCCGAGGCGGTCAGGGAATACAGCATACAGGCTCTGGGCGTGGCGGCGGAAAAATGCCTGACCATACCCAACGGCATTGATCTTTCCGGCTTTACTTCCGAAGCCGGCGAGGGCGCCTCGCGCCTGCGCGCGGATTTGGGTTTTTCCGCCGAAGATTATGTTTTTGTCGGCATGGCCTCCGTGAACCGCGTCAAAAGAATTTCGGCCTTGGTCCGGGCCTTCTGCCGCCTCCGCGATCTCGCGCCGGAAGCCAGGCTGGCGCTGGCGGGGTATCCCTACGACACGGCCTACCGGGATGAGATCCTCTCCTATATTGAACAGAACGATTTGCAGGAGCGCGTCCGGTATCTCGGCCACGCCGCCGCGCCGGAGCGGCTTTATCTCATGGCCGACGCTTTTGTTCACGCCTCGGCTATTGAAGGAGGACAGCTCACGCTTCTGGAGGCTCTGGCGGCCAACTTGGCCGTGGTCACCACGGATGTGGGCTTTGCGCGGCATTTCAAGGCCTGCCCCGGCATTCGGATCGTGGAGCGGCGTTTCTCTTATGCCGTTCCGGAAGCTTTCACCGATCCCGAAGCGCTTGGCCCGGCGCCAGAGCTTGTCGCCGATCTGGCCCTGGCCATGCTCCAAAGCTGCCGGAGCCGGATTCGCCCGAACCTGCCGCGCGAGATCCTTGAGGCCTTTGCCTCCACGCGGACTTATGCCCGCTACGATCAGCTGGTAACGGAACTTCTGGACGGGCGGTCTCCTCAGTCTTCAGCTGAAAGCTGGACGGATATGCTGGGCCGGCTGCCGCCGGCGCCAGCCGACCCCCGCGCTCTGCTGCCGGAAGACGTTGACAGTCTCTTGCGCCTCGACACCCCCCTGCGCCTCACCAGGCGCAGGGGGCCTGAGGTAATTTCTTTGGCAAGAAAAAAAGCTTATTCATTCGCCATTCTACTGCTGAAATTTGCTCTTTCTTTGCTGCCTGAGAAATATTCTTTTTATGTCAAACAAAAGCTGAAGACTTGTTTCGTCATGTTCATGGGGGGAAAATTTTTCAGAGTATTACGCAGAAAAGCTGTATGGAATGTAAAAAAATTTCAAAAATACCTGGACACACATGACGGACGTTCCAGGATTATAATAGAAAGCAGCATGCCCTGGGATCACGCGCTGTTTCAGCGGCCACAGCAATTGGCCTTGGCGCTCGGGCGGCTTGGCCACTCCGTTATCTACAAACAATATCAATTTCTGGATGGAGCGGCCAAAGTTGCGGATAACGTCTGGGTTGTCGATACGGCCATGATTGACGGGCCTCATGATGCAGCCCACATTTTTTTCAGTACGTACGATTACCCTGAATCTTATTTTCATCGTCTTTCTTCCGGTGATATTATTATCTATGACTATATCGATCATATTGACGAGAAAATTTCCGGTGGCATAATCGCTAGGCTGCGCTTGAACAAGGAGTTCATGTTTCGCGATGCCGATATTGTGACGGCTTCAGCCAAAGTATTGTACGACGAAGCAAAGGCTTCATCGGCCGCGGAAGTGGTGCTGCTGCAAAACGGGGTGGATGCCGCTCACTATTTTTCTTTCACCCGCGCGAGCTCACCTCCTTCCCGGATGGCCCCTTTCCTGTCGCGCCACAAAAAAATAGTCGGTTATTTCGGCGTCCTGGCGCCGTGGCTTGACTATGATCTCATGAATGCGCTCATAGCTTCGCGCACAGATATCGGCTTTGTCTTTATCGGGCCGGATTACGGCAACAGCCTGCGCAGGTTCGCCAGGGCGGACAATTGCCTTCTGCTGGGGGCTATTGACTATATGGAGCTGCCGAACTACGCGCTTTGGTTCGATATCTGCTGGATACCTTTTGAGCCTGGAGATATCGCCAAGTCCACTTCTCCTTTGAAGCTTTTTGAATATTTCGCTTTGGGCAAGCCCGTTGTCGTCACTTCGGATATGCTTGAATGCATCCGTTTTCCCCTCGTGTTGCACGCGCATGGCTCCGCGGCTTTTTCCGAACGTATTGACGAGGCGATCCGCATTGCGGAGATCCCGGATACCGGGGAAAAGATGAAACAATTGGCTGTGGAAAACAGCTGGCTTGCGCGGGCCGGTGCTTTATCAGCCTCTATCCAGAAAATCGCGGCCGCAAGAGCGAAATGATATGCCGTTACCTGGAATTTATGGCATCCAGGGCGGCATTTTTAATTTTCAGCATAGCGCTGTGTTGCGGCTCATCAATGCAAGATAGTTTTTCTTCTATTATTTCAATAAATTCTTTGCACTTGTCCGTATGAGCGCGGAACACGGCGTTCAGGATTTTGAACATTTCGTCATTAAAGAAAGCCGGGATGCCTTTCTCAAAGACGAAAAGCATATCCTGTTTTGTAATCGCGTATTCTCCGTTCGCGCAGTACTCCAGCCATCTGTTATACGCTTTTGCGCCGGCGGCCTCGGCCAGGGCGGCCATACTATCCCTATCCACCTCAGTCTTGCGGTCTTTGAGCGGATCGTCCCGGCCCTGGCTCCGAATCAAGGCGGAGGCAAGGGCGCAGACATTGCCGACCATCTGCAAGGGGAGTTGCGTGACTGACAGCGAATGCGAGCTTACCCGGTAGCGCAGCAGAACCTCCGGCAGCACAGCCGGTTCTCCCACTTCAGTGAGCCGCAGCCATAGGTCGTAATCCTGGGCATAACGAAAACATGTGCGGTAAGCGCCGATGCTTTTCACGACCTCCGTGCGCATCATCGCCGAAGGGTGGACAAGCACGGAGTATCCTTGCAGCAGAGCCTTGCGAATATCTGCTGGGTCTGCGAATTGCCTGATATATGCGAACCAGGAGGCTTCCACCATTTCGCCGGCCGGTCCTATGGGTTCAACCCATGTACCCAGAGCCGCAATTCCGGGTTGGGCCGTCATGCGGGCCAACTGCTTTTCCAGGCGCTCCGGCAGGCTGATGTCGTCCGCGTCCATGCGGGCGACATAGGGCGTGTCAACGAGAGCCAACCCCTTGTTCAGGCTGGCGGTCAGCCCCAGGTTGTACTTATTGGTGAGAATTTTCACGCGCCTGTCCATAGCGGCGTAGCGGGCCAGCATGACGGCAGTGACGTCTGTTGAGGCGTCATCAATAATAAGGAACGCAAAGTCGGCAAACGTCTGCCCCAAAACGCTTTCCATGGTCTCGGCCAGATGCGCCTCGCCATTGTATATTGACATGAGCACAGTTATAGGAGTTCGCATCATCTCTCTCTAATCACTTCATTTCTGTGGACGATAAATTTGGGGAGCGCAGACATATGCGCGTAATGTTTCTATACCCGCATTGTATTCTGCCTTCATGCGTTCATATATGACCAGATTTTCAGAGGCCATACAGCGGCGTGTTTTTTCGTCCGGCAGTATACCACGTTCAAAATCCGCCAATGTGATATAACGGAATCCTTTTTCGGCAAAATCCCCGATTTTTGGACAATTGACAATAGGGACGATGCCTACGGCCATATATTCCACAAGTTTTGTAGGACATGCCACATGATTAACGACGCAATCATCACGGAGGATAAAACCATAGTCACAACTCTGATAGTGGAACATAAGTTCCTCGCGGGATTTGCTGTCTACCAGGATTGTCGGATAGTCTCGTAAATGTTCCGGCAACAACTTTCTGAATTCTTCGGGCTGGGGTGTGAATATCCTGTACAGGCACAGATTGGGCTGCTTCGCTATGGCTTCCGCCATCCTTGGGAGCAATTGCCATTTGTGCAGCCCCCCGGCATACACCACAACAGGTTTTTCCGCATTTCGTTTGGTATGGCCCGATTCAGGCATCACAATCGGTAAGATGGGAAAGGATGCGAGTCGTCCACGCAAACATTCGCGGTACTTCAGTCGCAGATAGTGGCCCATTGATTCAGTGACAACAATAATAAACCTGGCATATCTGATCGCAAATCCTTCCAGTTTTTCAAAGCGAACAGCGCTGTAAAAATCATTGTGATAGCGGAACTCCTCAGGTACAACTCCGTGGACATCCATTACGCTTCGCATGCCCGGAATGCGTAAAAGATAAAAAAACGGCCAACGCATGGCAAGAACGCTGTGAAAATATATCCTGCGATATCGTATGGCCAATACCGCAATGCAGACAGCTATACGTACTAAGCGCAGTCTTGATCCGGTACAGCTGAATACAACGGTCGACGGAGCCGGGCGAGTAATCCATCTGACCTCATAATAGGCCGGACGCGCATGAAAATCCACATAGATACGCAGAGTATCGTCAAAAAGACTGTCGATGGCGGCGATTCGTTGAAAATACCCGTCCTGCTCTCTTTCTCTATAAAAATAGCCTCCAAAAAAAATAATCCCCTGACGCTTCAGAAGCGCATGTCCTACCTTTCGAACGAAACCTATAATTTTTGTGGCTCGTTCATGCCAGCCGCTCCAACAGGCCGGGTTGTTTTGCTTAAACCAGGTTTGGATAGCGCGACTTGCCTCCACGGTTTCCTGTACGCAGTTTTCAAGGTAGAGAAAATCCCGTTCCAGCTGTTTCAGAAAATTGCTTTGCATCACGCACGCAACAGCTTTATTGACGTCTTGGAGGAGATTGCCCCATAGACGAGGAAGATTGCGCGTCGATTCTTCCAGATCAGGCGGAGGAAGCAAATGGCTGGGGAAACCGGACGCGGCAACGGCGCGGGTGCGTAATGAAAAAAAATCATCGGCAAAATACCGGAGAAGGGGATCAAGACTATCTCTGAAAAGCCTGTGGAGTATACCCGCATGCGCGTTTTCTCTCCGTTTAAGAAGGAACATAAGATCCAGGCGATACGAGGAAAAAGCCTTATGCGTCCTCATGCGCCATGTGATGCCATGCTTAGCTTCCAGGTATTGTCTGTTCTTTACGACATGTTGCTGAAAATAGTTATGACCCAAAAGTTTAAAAGACATCGATCCCCAATGATGAACAAACACGTCTCGAGCGTTAAAGCATTCGAATCCGCAAGCCCTGGCGCGTAGACAATAGTCATCATCCTCAAAGCCTCCGGGGAAAAAAGCGGTATCAAGAAAGCCGACTTTCCGCACAACCTCTTTTGTCAGAAGAACACAAAAAAAAGTTATTTCATCAGAAATCATGTAGCCTTTAAACAAATTAAAACGCCGCTGAGAAAAGTCATTGATAGTTGCAAACACATGTTTGTTAATCAAATTTCCATCCAAAGCATTACATATCTTAAATTTATATTCAGTCGGCACGTATTGAATACTGTCAGATTTGTTTGTTACAGGGCTTATTATAGGAACATTTTTATCAACCAGCCTGTCAATCCAATAATCAGAAACAATGGTATCGGAATTGAGAAGGCAGATATGTGTTATATCTTCATCATTAAGAAAAAATTCAATACCAATATTGTTTCCACCTGAAAAGCCGAGATTGGTTTCCGATTGGAAAAAATTCCATTTTTTGTTTGGAGAATCCGCATAGTTGTCAAAAATTTTATGTATTTTTTTACGTTCGGTTGCGGATGAGGCATTGTCAACAAGTGCTATTTTTGCATTGATATCTGATTTGGCGATAGCGAGACTGGAAAGAGTAAGGCATAGCGCATCAGATGCATTATATGAAACAATGACTATCCCTACAGATGGGGGATGAACAGGCTGTCGCTTGGCATTCAGCGAGGACATGCTTCGCACCATATTTCGCTCCAGCGGATTTCCTGATGGATGACAGCCAGCCCGGCGGCGTCCATTTCCTCCGCGAAAGATTCCAGGGTGTATTCGGTTTCATGCGTGGCATCCAGCCGCCATTCCAGGCCGAGTTCCTTTTTCAGGGGCACGCGCCAGTCCCGTTCAAAGAGCGGCACCCGGATCAGGCAGCGCGCCGGTCGCAGGGCCGCCAGCGCCTTGCGCAGAAAGGCGGCGCACTCCGGCAGATGTTCCAGCACGTTGGACAGAACCACTGTCTCATATTCACCCTCCGGAAGATCCCTGAGGGCGTCGCCGCGGATATGGGTCACCCGTGGATGGGAGAAACGCTCCCGGGCGATGCGGATATTCTCCGGCGCAAGATCAATGCCGGTAACCAGAGCGCCGCCCTTTTCCGCCATATCCCAGGCCAGGAACCCGTTGCCGCAGCCGATGTCCAGCACCCGTTCGCCGGGGTGCAGGCGCTTGACGAAAAAATCGTGATAGCGGGTGTGCCGGTGCTTGGTATGGACGCCGTTATCGTAGGCCACGGCCCGCGCCCCTTGCAGGGCATAGAGCCGCTGGTCAAGGGTGAAGAGCAGGCGCAGGGCGTCAGCCGGACTTTTGTCCGCCAGCCAGTCCTGGATGCCGGCCAGAGTTTTTTCCACGAAAGCCTCGCGGGAGCGAACCGAAACTTCAGCACTGGAGGAGGTTCCGGGGGGGGGCGGTTTTGTCGGCCGCCGGATTCTCCGGTGCCGGGCAGCCCTGAAGGCCGCGCCCAGGCAGTGCCGTATTCCTTGCCCCAGGCTGGCGCTGAAGCTTGAGCGCGGCAGCTTTCCATACAAGTCCAGTTCCTGTTCGGCTATGCGCTCCAGGGAAAAGCGCCGGGCGTCCTCCCTGGCCTGTTGCCCGAGCCGGCGGCGCAAGGAAGCGTCCGCAAGCAGCCTTTGCAGTCCCTGGCGGATGGAGGCGGCGTCCGTGGCGCAGAGAAGGCCGTTTTCGCCGTCCCGGATGAGCGGGGCTATGCCCTCCACTTTTGTGCCCAGCACGGCGCGGCCGCAGGCCATGTATTCGATGAGGGCCTTGGGGTGGCCCTCAAAGAGCGAGACCAGCACGCAGACGGCGCTTTCCGCCAGGAGGCGAGGCAAATCCTGATGGGGCATGTTGCCGGGCATTTCCAGACGTACCCCTCTGGCTACGGCGCGGGCGGCCAGCTCCGCCCTCTGCTCCCCTTCGCCCATGAGGCGCAGGGTCAGGTCCAGCCCGGCGCAGGCGTCAATGAGGGCGAAGAGGTTTTTTTCAGGCGACAGACGCCCCACCGCAGTGACAATAGAGGGTTTGGCGCCGTCTCCAGGCGGCACCCTGTAGAAATAATCAGGCACATAATTGGGGACGCACGTGACCTGTTCGACCGGCAGCTTACAGGCGCGCAGCACTGCGTCGCGGATGGCTTCCGTGGTTACCACGCATAATGAGGCATGCGTAAAAACCTCTTTTTCAAGCGCTTGCACTCCGGCCAGCAACTCGGGATGTTGTTGAGCGCAGATATTGCTCCACAAATAGCCGCAGCGGGCGATGAAGGGTTTTTTCCAGAAGCGGGCGCAGCGCAGGGCCAGATCCGCGCCGTTGATCTGGTTGGATTTGATTATGTCCGCCCGCAACAGGGGGAGGGCATGGATAAGCGGCAGCAGGCGTTCATAGCGCTCCCGCGCCAAGCCGCGCGTATTGAAGTATACGCTCAACCAGGGGAAAGCGGCGGCAATGGCGATGTCCTCCTTTCCGCCCCAGGAAATGACGGAAGTGCGCAGGCCGCGCTCCGCCAGCCTTTCGTACAGGGCCAGCTCGCGGGTGAGGGAGCCGTTCCGCTTCCAGGCGGCCAGGGACATGCCGCGGGTCATGAAGAGGAGGAGGTTCACGGAAGATTGATTATTAACTATCATAATGTCCCTTACATTGCAAAATTAAACAATTTTCTTCATCAATTCTATACACCAAACGATCTTCATCATTGATACGGCGACTCCACCATCCTACAAGGTTTTCTTTTAAAGGCTCAGGCTTTCCAATGCCTGTATATTTGTTACGCGCTATATCCTTTAAAAGATCGTTAATTTTTTTGAGTATTTTTTTATCATGCTTTTGCCAGTAAATATAATCTTCCCATGCGTCAGAATACCAGGATAAACGCATGATTACTCCTCAATTATATCATGATGCACAATATTAACGTCGTTTTTTATAGCTTCAGCCGCGCGTTCCAAATATCGCTGATTCGCAACACTATAGAATGGGTCAGCAACCGCTTGAAATGGCAAGCCATTGGCTTTCACCATTTGAACTAAAAACATACGCACCGCCGTTGCGACATCAAGTCCTATTTGACTTGCTACCATTTGAGCGGCATCACGCAGGGAATCATCCACTTTTATCTGGATATTGGCCATAATCTTTTTCCCATGTTTGACATTCTAAAAATAATATTTAACATGCCAAAAACCAGGGCCACTGTCAATGTCCCCTGCCATTGAACCAGGGCGTTCCGCCATATAGCCGACAATTGAGCCTTGGCTTCCGCCAGCGGTAATGTTTTCATGGCCTTTCTCCCTCTCCGGTCGTTTGTTCAAAAATAGCCAAATATGACCATGTAGACCAAGTTGTCCATATCCAATTCAGGGGCTATTTCTCGCAGATTAGCGCCAGCATGTGCGCCGCCAAAGGATAAAGCCAAGAGTTTCTGTCGGCCCATTGCCGGCCTTTGGTTGCCGCTTTGGCCCGGCTGTTCAGCCAGGCGAAAGGCGGCAATTCGTCTTTCAAACCCTTCCAGGGGTCATAATAAGTAACGGCGCGGATGGTGAAACCGTGCTGTTCCAAGAGGTTCGTGAATTCCTCCCGCATAAAGGCGTATTGGTAAAAGACCAGATCGTGTTGTTTTCGGGGGGGGGGGGGGTAACAGCCGATTTTAGCCTTGTGGCGTCGAACGGTATTGAAAAAGGGCACAGTGAAGATGGCGCGACCATTGTTTGCAAGCACGCGCCAGGCTTCCCTCAGAAAAGGCTCCGGCCCTTCCTCGCGGTGTTCCACCACGCCCAGAGAGATATATCCCGCGTAATGGCCGTCAGGAGCGCCCAAATGCAACACATCTCCGGCGAAAACCGGCAGATCGGGATTGATTTCACGGATTCGGGCAATGGTCTGTTTTGCGTTGTCCACGCCCTCGCAATCAAACCCCTGCATCCGCAGTTCATGGACGATATGCCCCATGCCGCAGCCTGCTTCCAGAATTTTGCCCTGTCTCGGCATGGCTTCGGCAATAAACGACAGAGGGCCGAGGCCGGTTGAATGTGGAGGGTAGAGCGCCGGAGAAATTGCTTCAGCCCAATGCCTGTCCCAATCCATGGGTTCAGATGATCTGTGCCATACAAGACGGGTTCCGTTAAAATGTCTTTTTATAGCGTTTGTCAATTATTTCTCCATGGAAAGATATTGTAACTTATGAACATCTTCTTCCAGAGCCTTTTTTTTTCTTTTACGCCCAAAATCTCCCGCAAGAACCCAACTGTTTTCTTGAATGTTTTTTCCGGCAGATACTTTCTTCCTTTTTGTATGACGTAGCGGGCAAAGTCACAGTATTGTCCGGCTATATCCTCAATGGTCCACACGGTCAGCCGTTGCAGGATACGCTCGTGTTCCGCGGCAATCCGATCCAGTATCCCCGGAATCTCTGTCGCCTCGTCGAACAACAATGATTCGTCGCGGACAATTTCCGGATGTCCCCCACTGTTGCGGGCGATAGGAACAAGACCGCAATTGAGGGCCTCGATCAGGGCGTTTGAGCAGGGATCGCTGAGCGACGCCGTGATATAGACATGCCGTTTACGTAGTTCATCCGCCAGTTGGGCGCTGGGCAGAGGGGGAATCAGGGTAATGTTTTTGAAATCGGCGGGCGAGTTGCCTATGAATGTCATGTCGTAACGGGAAAAGTCCAGATTGTTGTCAAGCCACTCGTAGACTTCAAACCCTTTATTGATGTTTCCGGACCATGAGGTGGCGGCGATGGAAAATTTTCCGGAGGTTTTTTTAGCCTCTCCAAGGTAGAAAATATCCGGATCGGGCGCATTGCCGATCAGGGCATACGGTTCTCTCAGTATCATGCCCTGATCAAGGTTTGCCTTCATGCTGTACCGGGATTGGAAGACGGTCGCGTCCGCGAATTCTCCTAACAGGTAGGCGATGGTATCCCGGACGTCCTTGTCTCGACTGTACTTGCTCATGGGGCCGTCCATACGGTGGATGAATATAGCCTTGCTGTATTTTTTCCTCATATCCCAGACTCTTTCGGGCACATGATGGGAATTGTACAGAAACACATCAGCTCCGGAAGGGTCTTCGGCATACAGGGCATATTTGCGAAACGCTTCCCTAAGAGCTTTGAGGAACTGGTTCCCGCCTCCAAAGGGACCGTCGCAAAAGTCGAAAAGGATGTGAAAGCGCGGCCTGCTCATGCCCCGATCCATTTTTTCAGAGTATCTTTGGCCAGTTCCAGGCGGAAGCGCCAGGGCAGGAATGCGCCGCTGTCCAGATCAAAATACGAAGGCACATGCAGACGGATTTTATTGATGCTTTCTTGCGACGTAGCTTCCCGGCGCAGAGAGTTCAGAACATCCCGGTACAGCCTCAGATATTGAATCTGCATGGGAAGACACGCTTTTTTCGTCCTGTACGGGGAATGGATGCCCTTGAGCAGCACGCCGCGCCATCCTCCTTTGTAGTGGTAAACATAGATGTCCGGCGAGAGGGGAACCGAGTTCGTCTGGTTGAGAACAGTGCAAGGAACGGCTTTCAGGGTGAATTTTCCGCCTTTTGCGGAATACGCGTATTCCTTTCTTTCCGGATGGTAATCAATAAGCGTGTACAGAGCCATCTGGTCCGCTGCTCCATAATGATTCTCCACGGAAACAGCCTGCTCCAGCAGCGCCGCATCGTTCACGATGCTGAGGGTTTTTTCCGTCCACGCCTGGAGAAATTCAGAGCTTGACGGCGTATTGCGCAAAATTACCACTCCTGTATTAAGGTGAAATTGTTCTTCCTTGTCGGTGAATATGCAGTCATATCCATTCAAAAAGCCCTTGAGCGGGCGTTGAACCACAGTGTCGCTGTCGATCAGGCACAGGGTTTCATCCCGCGCCTCTTCCACGGCCCGCAGCCACAGCTTCATTTTGGAGGAAATTTTTTGATGCGGGCTTCCGGCAATGGAGAACTCCGTTTTGACGCAGGCAACGCGGGGGAAAACGGCGCGCAAGGCGGCCATGATGTCATCGTCCATATCCTGCCAGTAAACCGTTACGGGAAGTTCCGGGCAATACGCGTGCAGGCTTTTGAGAAAAACCGCCAGCAAGGCGGCATAGTCATTGCCATAGGCGGAGGTTATAAAACGCACTTTCGTCTCACCGCCCGCTCAGCGACAGATCAAGGCGCGTCCTGTCATAATAGTTGCCTTCGCCGGTATGGATGTTCATTTGCCACATGTTCCGCTATCGGTTTTCTCCGGAGACGTCCCGCGTTTGCGGGCGCACACACAGTATCCTGTTGTGATAAAGCTTGAGAAGTCCGGATATCTTTTTTCAAGTTTCAGACAGAGTCTGTTCGCCAGCGGCAGAAGTTTTCTGAGAAATATCGCCTTTCTGCCGGGTCGTTTCATGCTGAAATTCGAGGCCGCGTAGAACAGGTCATAGACCACGGCAAAAAAACCGCCCATGGGCTGGATCCGCACATCCTCAAAGCCGGTTTCGCCCAATGCAACGCCATATTTAGAAGGCAGCCAGCGTTGATAATCCTCAGGATCGGCGTGCAAAGGATAAAGAAAGGGGGCCAGAAGAAAAACATGCCCGCCAGGCGCCAAGACGCGCCAAGCTTCGGCCAACGCCTTTTCCGGATAGCGCAGATGCTCCAAAACCTCCGACAGCAGAACGATATCTCTGGAATCCGATGCAATGGGCAGGTCGTCGGCCGAAGCGAGATAGTCAGGGTTGGTTGCAGGATTGATATTGACGTATTCCCAAGACTCCACCTGAGCGAAGGGCGGCCTGAACGAGCCCCGGTAGATGCCCTTGCGGCCGCCCACGTCCAGCACCCTGCCGCGCCAGGGCAACGCGCCGAGAAAAGCATCCAGATGCCAGCGACGGAATGTACGGATAAAAGGCTTGGGTTCATCATAACGCGGCGCGATCTCCAGAGGGAGAGTTATTCCCAACGTCTCACGGGCGAAAGCGCGCCACCGGGCAAGAGATTTCCCTTCATCCTGCGCGAAGCCGGGAGAGGTCTTCAGGGAGCCACGGCCCAGATGCATGAAGAACACATCGCCGGCGTCGTCCAGAGCGCGGTCAAAGCCGAGGCCGGAATACGGCTCCGGTAGCGTGGCGGCAAGTTCCGGCCGCCACATGGTGTTGGGCGCTGCGAAATACTCATACCCGGCCTGGCGCAGAGCGTGAATGGCCAGGTCGCCGGCATCGTAACCCGGAAGGCGGGGATAAAAATCCAGCTTCAGCTCCTTGAAAAGCTGAAAATCGATAATATAGCCGAGAACATGTAAAATTCCTTCAGGCACTCTGACTTTGTCTTCTCTGACGCCCACAGCCCGGATTTTTTCGGAAAATTTGGAGAGAAGATATTCCAGCCAGCCGGCCTTGCAGGCCAGGATGTCCTGGTGCAGCGCCATGAAGCGGGCGGTTTCAGGCGGAATCAGGCGTCGGCAGATTTCCAGCGCCGCCGCGTTGGCGTAACTTCCGGCTTCTTTGGGTGGCGTGAGGTTTTCAACCAGCGTTATGTCCCTCTGTCCGCGCAGCCATTCCAGATGTTCCGGGGGCGAAGCGTTGTCCACTACCCAAAGCGAATACGGCGATGTCGTGTATTTGCGAATGCTCTCGACCGCGATGCGGATTATATCCGTAGCGGCCCGGTTAGGAAGGTAACTGACAAGGCATAAGACCGGCTCCCCGCCGGAGGGGGCGGGATGCCTCTCCCGGAGGACGAGAGAGTATTCTGCGCCGTCAAGCTGGAGTTTCCGGGTTACCAACGCTATTCTCGCAAGCTTATAAAGATCTGCCGGGTTTTTCGGCGACAATGCAGATGGAGTCCGCATAGTCCATACGGTAGATGTCCTGGATTCTTTTCGCGAAAAACTTCTCAATCCATCCTCTGATGTGCCGCTTGCCGTATCTGTAAAGGGCCAGGGTTTTCAGTCCGGCGTGGGAGCAATAGTAATACAGGTCAACAAATGATACATGGGTGCAGTGTTCTATATTACTCCAATATCTGACAGGGTGGGCGACATTGGGAACAGAGGCATAGAAAATTCCCCCCGGCGCAAGTTTGTCGCCAATAATTCGCATAATCCGCAAAGAATCCTCCAGAGGGATATGTTCCAGCACCTGATCCGCGCAGATGAGAGAAAAAGTCATGTCCACCGGTATATCGTCAATACACGCCCAGTCGCATCCGTAGGATGTGTCCGCATCAAGGGAATGATAGGCCATGCCGGGAAAGCTGCTGGTTATGAAAGATTTGAGGCGTTGCGGCCCGGCGCCGAAGTCCAGCATATGCCGGGGGGGGGGGACACGTTTTGAAAGCGCGTCCAAAGGACTGCCGGGAAGAACAGGCAGAGAAAAAATATTGCCGAATCGCCGGACGCACTCTTCCCTGGCGCTGAGCATTTCGGAATAAGAAAAAAAGTATTGATCCATCTTGGAGGCTCCTTCACATCTGAGTCCATTGGCTCTCGCAAAAAATAATCCCCCTTGAGGCGGTCTGCTGCGCGATTTCCGGGGTGGGAACGGCGTCAAAGATGAGCGCGTTTTCCACCATGTCCAGCGGGTAGGTCGAATTGATGCGGATGTTGAAGTACAAACCCATACCCAGGGCGGGAAACCTGGGTATATGGCAACGAATCGTCCCGTTGCCTTTTCGCATTTTTTCCGTGTACCCCTTTTCGCGCGCGGGGGATAGTATGGCGATGGGCACGTTGCTTGTGTCAAACAGGGTGAGAGAAACATTCACCGGAAAAACATCTTCCTTCGCGACGTAGTCGATGTTGACCGTCACGGGCTGGCCCGTGGTCAGGCTGGAAATTTCCCGGCCATCCTCATCCGTGAAGTAGCAGCGTGTCACCCGGACATCGCCCGTGCCCGGCCGCATGTCCATTTGTTTTTCGAGGTCCGTTTTTCCGAGCGTAACTTTTGCGGAAACGGTGCGTCGCAGATATTCCCGCATCGCTTCCGTAGAGCCGCCCTTGAACACGCAGGCGCCTTTTTCCAGCAGCATGCCGTCTTCACAGAGTTTTTCCACCTGATAGGGGCTATGGGAAACAAAAAGGAGCGTTGTTCCGCCAGCCAGTACTTCCTGAACCTTCAACTGGCATTTTTTCTGGAACATGATGTCGCCGGTGGAAAGCACTTCATCCACCAGCAGGATATCCGCCCGGATATTGACCGCTATGCCGAAGGCCAGCCTGCCCACCATGCCGCTGGAATATTGCCATACGGGTTTGGCGAGCCATTCCCCCAGTTCGCTGAATTTCTCCACTTGCGGGGTGATTTTGCGCAGTTCCGCCTGGCTGAGGCCCATAATTGCGCCTAAAACCTGGATGTTTTCCAGGCCGGTAAGTTCCATACTCATGCCCGCGGCAAGCTCGATCATGGAAAAAATTGATCCGGATATGACAACAGAACCTTTATCCGGAGGCGTCACGCCGGCGAGCACCTTGAGCAGGGTCGACTTTCCGGCGCCGTTCCGCCCGAGTATGCCCAACGAACCGCCGCGGGGCACGGAAAAGGAGATATCCCGCAAGGCCCATTCGGAGTCTTTAACCGTGCGTTTCTTCCACGGCAGGAAAGGAGGAAGGCCGTATCGCTTCCAGACGTTGCTTACTTCGATGATCGAATCTCTTGCCATGACGTTCAGAACATGTCCGCCAGATATCTGGTGGTCCGTTTAAAGAGAGGGAGCGCGAGCGCCCACAAGATCGCGACAACGAGTGTCGTTTTGCCGAGCAGAAGCCAGTCGGGCCATTGGGCGAAAAACATGATATCCCGGAACATCTGGATGCAGTGCGCCATGGGATTGATGGCGATAACCCAGTGCAGCGGCTCGGGAACAATGGATTTCGGGAAAAAAATCGGAGTCGCGAACATGCCGAGTTGCAGAATGACGGGAAGCAGCAGGATAATGTCCTGCTTGTACAGGCCGATCGCCGCAACCAGCAGGCCGAGCCCTACGGAAAACAACAGGATGATCAGGGCGAGCAGGGGCAGGAGCATATGGCGCACGCCGGGAAGATAGCCGTAAAAGGCAGCCATGCCCTCTAAGACAACGAAATAGACAAGGTAGGTCACAAGCGGGAGCAGCGCGCCTGAAAAAACGAAAACCAGCGGGTTGATCGGCATCTTTTTCAGAAGAATCACGTTGCGGGTGAGGGCTGGAAAAGTCCCCAGCAGTACGGTGGTGAACAGCATCCAGTTCGCCAGGCCGGAAAACAGGAATGGAATCGTGGGAATGCCGTCGGTCGCCTCAATGCCGAACAGCAGCCGGAAAAAAATGAAGACGAAAATAAAGGCCACGGGCGCGGCAACGGCCCATAATGGGCCGAAAGCCGTACGGCGGTACATGGTACGGAACTCGCGCCAGAAAAGCATCTTGCCTAATGTGATGCTGGGACCTGAGAAGAGAGAATGCTTGTTCATCCGGGGAGGGCACCTTTAATAAAAATTCATTCAGGGGTACTGAACAGGATTCGTGCGGTATGGGTGCCATGTATGGATGCTTCCGAGTCGAGATCTTCCGCATATAAAACTTCTATTCCGCCGAAGACCGACTCGATAATTTTTCTGAGGTTCGCGGCATTCGAAAAATCATGCAAATCCGCGCCGGAGGGGGTGTACCGGGTGGGAACCTCAAAAAAAGCCGCGCCTCCGGCCGAGAGGACTCTGCGAATCTCCCGCAGCACCTTTACATAGTCCAAGGCGTGCTCAAGCGCATGCGAACAAAAAACAAAATCATACTCTCCATTGTCGGCAATCGCTATGTCATGCATATCGCAGACGAGAATACGCGGATCGACGGAAACGAGATCAATGGCCGCTACGCGAGCGGCTCCAGCGGATTCAAGCAGATCCAGTTCAACGCTGTTTCTGCAGCCGATGACCAGGGCTTTTTGAACTTTTGAAATATCCATGTATTCAACTATCTTGGCAAGACGACTGGCTTTAACGAACTGGTCCTTGTCGGACAGGTTACAGCTCTTTACTAATGTCCGCTCAATTTGAACCTCAAAGTATTCTTTCCGGACATCGGATTTTTCCGGCCGGAAAATCTTGATTTCCGGCTGTTTCTGCTTTTTGAACAAGGAAAAAGGGAATAACATCGGGATACTCTGGTTCGCTTATATCAACTGCGGCCCCAGGGCCGTGCGCCGGTACATGGCGCGGAACTCCCGCCAGAAGATCATCCTGGCCAAAGCGAGGTTATTTTTGGCGCTGGCATCTGTCATGGTAGGGTAGTTGCGTAATTTTCCCGCCCGGAATGAACTCTTTGTTCCTGCGGTCCCAAGGCCCGCCGGGCAAGGTGCCTGTATGCCGCAAACAATGTTTCCGCCTGTATCTCCACCGAGTAGGCAGCGGGAAAATATTCGGAACAGCAGCGGGAAAGCCGCAAGGCTTCGGCGGCCCAAACCTCGGGCGACTGGTCAAGGGAGAGGCGGACGGTATTCTCCGTTATCAGCGCTTCCGAAGTGACGCGATCAGAGAACAGACAAGGCAGTCCGTTGGCCTGCGCCTCCACGGCCACCAGCGGCATGCCCTCATAAAAACTCGGCAGAATGAGGATATCCATCAGGGAGTACCAGTCTCCTGGGGAGTCCCTGACTCCGAGAAATTTTACGGAATCGGAGAGTTTCATGTCCTCCGCCTTATGCCGTATTCGCTGTTCCAATTCTCCTTCGCCGATTAAAAGCAGGCTGGCGTCCGGCCGCTGCCGTTTTACGGCCGCGAAAATCTTCAGAAGAAAATCATGATTCTTCTGATAGACGAAGCGCCCCACATGCCCGACCGCAAAGCAAGAATCCTCCAGCCCCAGGCCCACGCGCTTCTCCCGTCTCCTCTCCGGGTTGAAGGAATACAAGCCGGCTTCAATGGCGTTCGGCAATACGAAAACCCGGCCGTCACTAAAAAGTCTGTTTCCGAACATCCAGCGCCCGGAGTATTCTCCGCAGGCGAAATAATCCGTGGCATACAGCCTCGCCGGGATTTTGAAGACATATTTAAGGAGCGTTTTCAGGCCTTCTCCCCAATAGGCCGTGGAGTGATTATGGCATATGCGGACGGGAATATGCGCTCGCCAAGCGGCCAGCAGAGGGAACAGGTTTATGGTGTTGAGATGGGCATGCACAATAGTGTAGCGCCGCTGCCTGAACAAGGCGAAGAGCGCTCTGTGGTAAGCCAGGGGATTGGAATAGGCCGGAATCAGGTGGAAATGCACATTCAGGGATTCAAGCTCGCGGCGTTGGGGAAAAGAACTGTCTTTATTCAGGATGACGTCTATTTCCAACTTCCTGCCGGCCAGACGGCGGATGTAGTTCATGACCACGGCCTCCACTCCTCCCCGGCTCATGTCGCCTAGGAGCATGGCCACAGACAAGCCGGCGTAATCCGCGAAAGTTCCGCTTTTGCCGGACTGCGCTTGAGGCGCGACAGGGCTGGAGGAGCCGCGCTCAACCATGAAGGTTCTCAGAATACCGGCCATGTGAAGAGACGCGGAAGCAGAAAAAGCCCGGGTTTCCGACAGGGAAGCGGAGCTTTTTCCGGAAACGGAAAAAGCGCGCCGTTCCTGATGTAGAGCGCGTTATGCGGCGGTGTGTGTGTGTGTGTGTGTGTGTGTGTGTGTGTGCAAAAAACAGGCCGGAACCACTGGTTTCAGCCTGCCGGAAGCAGAAAATCTTCAGCGCCCGTATTTTCATTCCACCCGTCCGAAAAGGATACAATTCAACCCTACAATGCCGGAAAGCCGCACACGACAACCAGGCCAGCCTGATATAGTCACACCGGAAGCATAGATACCCGATTGCGGGGCGAATGGCAAGAGGTTCTTCATGGAGAAAATTTTTTCGGGAGCTCCTCGCGGCGGGCGTTTTCCGCTGTCGACAAGCGGAGGAAAACAAGCTAAACAGCTTCCAGACCATAAAGGAAGTTCCGATGAAATACGATCCCCAGGAGATTGAACTTAAATGGCAGAAGATCTGGGAAGAGGAAGGAGCCTTCAAAAGCTCCCCCTCCGGCCCCGCCGGAGAGAAGCCGGATAAACCCAAATTTTACTGCCTGGAGATGTTTCCCTATCCTTCCGGAAAAATCCACATGGGGCACGTGCGCAACTATTCCATAGGCGACGTGCTGGCCCGCTTCAAACGCATGCAGGGCTTCAACGTGCTCTACCCCATGGGCTGGGATTCCTTCGGGCTGCCCGCTGAAAACGCGGCCATACAGCACGGCGTCCATCCGGCCGCCTGGACCCTGGACAATATAGCCTATATGAAAAAACAGATGCAGAGACTTGGCTATTCCCACGACTGGGGACGGGAAGTGACCACTTGCCGGGAGGATTATTACCGCTGGGAGCAGCTTTTTTTTATACGCTTCATGGAAAAGGGCCTGGCCTACCGCAAAAAGGCCGCGCAGAACTGGTGCCCCGGCTGCAATACCGTTCTGGCCAACGAACAGGTGCTGGAAGGGCGCTGCTGGCGCTGCGACTCCGCTGTGGAGCAGAAGGAACTGACCCAGTGGTTTTTGCGCATCACCGACTATGCCGAGGAGCTGCTGGCGGATCTGGACAAGCTGAGCGGCTCCTGGCCCGAACGGGTGCTGGCCATGCAGCGCAACTGGATCGGTAAATCCGTGGGCGCTGAAATTGATTTCCCCCTGGAAGGGGGCCGGGAAGCGCTCCGGGTGTTCACCACCCGCCCGGATACCGTTTTCGGCGCGACTTTCATGAGCATTTCAGCGGAGCATCCCCTGCTGGAAGGGCTTATCGCGGGCAGAAAGCAGGAGGCCGAGGTCCGCGCCTTTGCCGCGGGCATACGCAAGGCCGCCATCGCTCCGGAGGCGGTGGATTCCCTGGAAAAGGAAGGCCGTTTTACCGGAGCCTGCTGCGAAAATCCCTTCACCGGGGCCAGCATGCCCATATGGGTGGCCAATTTCGTTCTGGCCGGCTACGGCACCGGCGCGGTAATGGCCGTGCCCGCGCACGATCAGCGCGATTTCGACTTCGCCCGCAAATACTCTCTGCCCGTGCGGGTGGTGATCCAGCCGGAGAAGGAGGCGGAATTGCGCCCCGAGAGCATGGAGAGAGCCTGGGAAGGCCCCGGGCGGCTGGTGAATTCCGGCCCTTATACCGGCATGGAAAGCGAAAGCGCCAAGGCCGCCATAATAAAAAGGCTGGAAGAGATCGGGCGGGGCAGGGGTCGTACCAACTGGAGGCTGCGCGACTGGAACATTTCCCGCCAGCGTTACTGGGGCGCTCCCATTCCGGCCGTGTACTGCGAACGCTGCGGGGTGGTGCCGGAAAAGGAGGAAAATCTGCCCGTTGTCCTGCCTCTGGAGGTGAAAACCCGTCCCGACGGGCGCTCTCCTCTGCCGGAAACGCCGGAATTTTACCGGACGGTCTGCCCGCGCTGCTCCGGCCCGGCCCGGCGGGAAACCGACACTATGGATACCTTTGTGGATTCGTCCTGGTATTTTTTGCGTCACGCCGCCGGAGAGTCGGCAAAGCTCCCCTTCGACCTTGAGGCCATAAATTACTGGCTGCCCGTGGATCAATACATAGGCGGAGTGGAACACGCCATTCTGCATCTGCTCTATGCCCGTTTCTTCGTCAAAGCCCTGCGTGACGCCGGTTTCGTGCGCGGTCTGGACGAGCCCTTCGCCAGCCTGCTCACCCAGGGCATGGTGCTGATGGATGGCTCCAAAATGTCCAAGTCCAAGGGCAACACGGTCGATCCTTCTGGAATGATCGCCCGCTACGGGGCGGATACGGTGCGCCTGTTCTGTCTCTTTGCCGCGCCGCCGGAGCGCGATTTTGACTGGACGGAAAGCGGAATTGAAGGAGCTTACCGCTTTGTGCAGCGCGTCTGGCGCCTGGGCCTGGATCTGGCCGGAAAAATTCCCGCTTCCCTGCCGGCTTCGGCCTGCGCGCTTCCTCCGGGAGAGGAGGGAGTCATGGGGGAGACCCTGCGGCGGGAACACGCCTGCATCAGGAAAGTCGGCGGCGACATCACGGATCGTTTCCAATTCAATACGGCCATCGCCGCCATCATGGAACTGGTCAACCATCTGTATCAGGCGCGGGACGAGCTTCTGGGGAGCGCGGAAGGCCGCGCCGTCCTGGCTTCGGCCGTGGCCAGCCTCCTGGCCCTGCTTTCGCCCTTCACTCCGCATCTTTCCGAGGAATTGTGGCTGCGCCTCGGCTTTGCCGGACGCGCGGGCGACCGCCCCTGGCCCGTATACCGGGAGGACGCCCTGCGGCGCAAGCTCATCACCGTGGTCGTGCAGGTTAACGGCAAGCTTCGCTCCAGGCTGGAACTGCCGGCGGATATTTCCTCCGCCGGGGCGGAAGCCGCGGCTCTGGCCGACGCCAATGTCAAAAAACACGTCGCCGGGCTGGAAATAAAAAAAGTTCTCTACGTCCCCGGAAAACTGGTCAATGTTGTGGCTTCCTGAGTTCAGCCGCATGTTTTCGGCAAAGAGGACCCTGCTGCTGTTGTGTCTGTTGCTGGCCGCCGTTTCGGGAGGATGCGGTTATGCCCCCGCCGGCGGCGCCCCTTCGGTCATGGGCGGACGCGAGGCCACGCTGACTCTGGTTTCCATTGAACAGCCCACCGTCTTCCCCTGGGTGAATTATACCCTGCGCTCCTCGCTACGGGACGAAATCGCCTCCAGAAATCTGGCCGTCTGGGTGGACGAGGGAGAAGCCGATTACAGCCTGCGCCTGCGGGTGGAAGCGCTGACCATGCGCTCCAGCGTCAGAAGCAGGCTGGACGCTCCCCTGCTTTACTCCGGCTCGGTGACGATTTCCGCCGTCCTTTACAGGCGCGGGAGTGACAATAACGGCCGGGAAGCCTGGCGCACGCGGGTAAGTTACTCCGACACCTTTGAAAGCGGCGACGAAGAGAACGCGGCCCGCCTGCTTTTTGCTCAGGCCGCGCGTCTTCTGGCTGACAGGATGCGCCATACCTTCTGAGCGGAGTTTTCCGAACATGCGCCATACTTCCTCCCATACTCCGCGGAATCCCGCGCGTCCGGGCTTCAGCCTGTGCATCAGCCAGGATTCGACCCTGCTCAAGGATTATATGGCGGAGCAGCTTGCGGCCTGGCCTCCCGCGCCGGGCCTTTCCTGGGAGCGCTGGGTTTTTTGGGCTGAGAGGAAAAAAGACCTGGATAACGATTTTTGGAGTAAACTCACCATGCAGAGCCTCTTCCGGAGGCCGCGGGCCATACTCCTGCGTCAGGCTCAACTTCTGGAAGCCGGCATCCTCAAGGAGATATCCTCCGCTCTGGGCCGGGCGAATCCCGAAGTCTGGCTTTTTCTCTGCCTGGAAACAGAGTTTGAGCGCGGAAAACCCAAACTGGCCGCCCATATAACCCGGCTGCAATGCTATGTTTTCGCCAGGAAAAAAGGCTGGATACGGGAGATACCTCCCCTGGATGCGCGCGCGAAAAAACTTTTCATCCAAAAGGAAGCCTCCGGCCTCGGCCTGCGTCTGAAAGCGGAGGAACTGAACCAGCTTCTCCTGGCCCTGCCTCAGGACGCCGGAGCCATGCGCCTGGAACTGGCCAAGCTCTCTCTGGCCTCCGATTCCGCCGGGGCGCTTGCCCCTGAAGCCTTGCGCCTGCTTGAGGCGGAACCGGATATGGATATTTTCGCCTTCCTCAAGGGGCTGCAAAGCGGGAGATCCCCGGAGCGGGTCTGGGCCCGCTTCCACAAGAACATGCTCAGAAAGGAAAACAACAGTCTTTTTGCCTTTCTGGGATTGCTCCTGCGCGAAGGGCGCGCTCTCTGGCAGATTCTGGCCGGAGAGGCTACGCCGGGCCTTCCGGATTACGTGAGAGCGGACAAGGAATCTCTGGCCCGTAGTCTGGATTTCGGAGGTCTGGCCCGCATCTGGGATCTGGCTTTGCGGGCGCACAAGGGGGTGCTCAGCGGCGAATATGACGAACAGCAGGCCTTTGAGCTTCTCCTGGCGGATCTTTTTCAATTGTTCCGGGTCTGAACCAGGCTCTCCGGAAGCGGCGAGACGGAGCGGGCCAGCTTCAGGGCCAGCATGGCTCCCCCGACATCGTGCACCCGGTGGATCCGCACCCCGCGCGCGGCCAGCAGGGCAACCAGGATGCGGGTAGCCTCATCGCGCTCCCGGCCCTGCCTCAGGCCCAGCAGGTCGCCGAAAAAGCTTTTGCGGGATATGCCCAGGCACAGAGGCCGGCCCAGGCTGTGCAGGCGTTCCAGGCCGCGCAGTATTTCCAGATTGTGTTCCAGAGTTTTGCCGAAACCCAGGCCGGGGTCCAGAACAACGTGTTCCGGCGGCAGTCCGGCTTTATCCAGGGCTTCCAGGCGGGTGGAAAACCAGGCGTATATTTCTTCCAGCGCGTTGGAGTAGCGCGGAGCCTTCTGCATGTCGCGCGGCTTTTCCGGGCAGTGCCCCAGGATATAGCCCGGCCGGAAGGTGGCCAGAACCTCGTCCATAGCCGGATCGAAAAGTCCCCCGGAAATATCGTTGATGATGTCCGCTCCTTTTTCCAGAAGCAGCCCGGCAGTGGAAGCGCGCCAGGTATCTATGGAAAGAAGGGGGAAAAAGAGGAAAGGGGAGGGGGAAGGAGCAACGGCGCTCTTCCGGGAGTCGCGTCCGGCGGCCAGTTCCTCCAGCACGGGCAGCAGGCGGGCCTGCTCCTCTTCTTCTCCCGCGCAGGAGGCTCCGGGGCGGGTGGATTCGCCGCCCAGATCCAGGATAGCCGCGCCTTCGTCGTAAAGCTCAAGAGCGTGCCGCACGGCCTCGGGCGGCTCAGCGTAAAGTCCGCCGTCCGAAAAGGAATCCGGCGTTACATTGATGATTCCGGCCGCCACGGGGGGGTCGAGCGCGACGGCCCTTTCCCCGCGGATGAGCCACAGGGGGGGCGCGGGCTCAATCCAGGGTGAAGTCATCGTCCTCGCGCCGCTGTTCCTGATTTTCAGCCCCGTCCTTGCTTTCGGGCGCCGCATCGGAGGCTTTGCCCCGCGCCTTTGAGGCTTCCGACGCTTCGCTCCTGCCGTCCTTTTTCTCCATAGAGGCCGTGGGCATGGGCTTGCCCTGGATCAGCGCGTCCAGATCCTCCCCGGTGATAGTTTCATATTCCAGCAGAGCCTCGGCGGTTTTGTGCAGAAGATCGGTATGTTCCTCCAAAATTTCCGTGGCCTTGCGCATGCCTTCCTCAATGATGCGCTTGACTTCCTCATCCACCAGGCGCGAGGTTTCCTCGCTGTGGTTCTTGGAAGACACCCACTCGCGCCCGATAAAGACTTCATTGTTGCTTTCGCCTATGGATATGGGGCCGATTTTTTCGCTCATGCCCAGTTCACAGACCATCTGGCGGGCGGTTTTGGTGGCCATCTGTATATCCTGCATGGCCCCGGAAGTGTAATTGCCGAAAATGATGATCTCGGCGGCGCGTCCTCCCAGAGCCATAGCGATGCGGCTCTCCAGAGCGGTGCGGGTGACGGTGTATTTATCCTCGTCCGGAATATAGGCGGTAAAACCCAGGGCGCGGCCGCGCGGGATAATGGTTATCTTGTGCACCGGGGTGCTTTCGGGGGTGAATTTGGAAACCAGAGCGTGCCCCGCCTCATGATAGGCGGTATTGCGCTTCTCGTCGTCGGAAAGCACCATGGTGCGCCTGGCCTTGCCCATGATCAGCTTGTCCTTGGCTTCCTCGAAATCGCTCATGTCCACAAAATCTTTGTTCCCCTTGGCCGCCAGCAGGGCGGCCTCGTTGACCAGATTTTCCAGATCCGCCCCGGACATGCCCGGGGTGCCCCTGGCCAGACGCTCCAGATCCACATTGCCGGCCAGAGGAGTGCGTCTGGAATGCACTTCCAGAATGCGCTTCCGGCCGCGTACGTCCGGAGTGGGCACGACCACCTGACGGTCGAAGCGCCCTGGCCGGAGCAGGGCGGGATCCAGCACATCCGGGCGGTTGGTGGCGGCGATGAGGATAACGCCTTCATTGGCCTCAAATCCGTCCATTTCCACCAGGAGCTGATTCAGGGTCTGCTCGCGCTCGTCATGGCCGCCGCCCAGGCCGGCGCCGCGCTGGCGGCCCACGGCGTCAATTTCGTCGATAAAAATAAGACAGGGCGCGTTCTTTTTGCCCTGGGCGAAAAGGTCGCGCACGCGGGAAGCTCCCACGCCCACGAACATTTCCACAAAATCCGATCCGGAGATGGAAAAGAAGGGCACTCCGGCCTCACCGGCCACGGCTTTGGCCAGAAGGGTCTTGCCCGTGCCCGGTGAACCCACCAGAAGCACCCCCTTGGGGATGCGTCCCCCCAGGCGGGTAAATTTTTTGGGATTTGAAAGAAAATCCACAACCTCGGTCAGTTCTTCCTTGGCTTCGTCCACCCCGGCCACATCGGCAAAGGTGACCCGGCCCTGTTCGGCGCTGACCATGCGCGCCCTGGAACGCCCGAAAGACAGGGTTTTGCCGTTTGTTCCCTGCATCTGGCGCATGAAGAAAACCCAGACTCCTATGAGCAGGAGCATGGGCAGCCAGGAGATAAGCAGGGTCATGTACCAGGGCGATTCTTCCTGAGGCTCCGCCCGGACGGCGACCCCGGACTGCATCAGGCGCTCCACCATGCCGGCGTCGCGCGGAGCGAAGGTGCGGAAAGTTCTGCCTCCGTCCATGGTACCGGTGATGTTCTCCCCCTGTATGACCACCTCGGAAATGCGGCCCTGCTGCACATAATTCATCAGGTCGCTGTAACTCAACTGATCCTGCGCGGTCTTGGGCTGGTTGAAAAGGTTGAAAAACAGCACCATGAGCAGAATAACCAGCACCCACACAGCTATATTCCGGTAAAGTTGGTTCAAAACAAACCTCCGCCCGACGCGAAAAGTAACAAAGCTGAATTATGAAAATCATAATGCCCGGCAGCTTCATCGTTGCCGCTGAGGATGGCATATCGCGGCGCTGTCGGGAACATGCTCCATATTCGCACAGCCCCGCGTCCAGAGCAAGCAAAAAGAGCGGCGGAGTTTTCTCTTAAAGTTTAAGCTTTTCCTCCCGATAAGCTTACAGGAAGCCGGGAAATAAGGGCCGCTGGCACCGCCCTTGCATAAAATCCCCGCGAGCGGGCTTGCGTCGTCCGCAAGCGGAAAAAATTTCCCAGGCTGCCCCGGATCGTCGGGTTCGGGGCGCGCGAGGAGGATATAACTATGTCGGGCAGTGTGAATATTCAGGGTTTGGGCAACGGCACGGATTGGAGCGCCATGATCGACAAGCTGGAGACGATAGAGCTGACGCACGCCGTGCAATTGAACAAATGGAAAAAAGACTGGCAGACCCGCCTGGACGCTTTCGATCAACTGGGTACAGCCCTTACGGCATACAGCAGCGCTCTGAAGGCCATTAACACGGAAGACAAGTTTCTGGTCAAAAGCGTCAGCTCTTCCAACGCCTATGTGGCTTCCGTCAAGGCCTCCGGCACGGCGGACGACATGACCCACAATATAAAGGTGGAGCAGTTGGCCGGCAACAGTTACGCCAGCCTGGTTTTCGATCTGGCGAATAAAACCTCTTCCATCAACGACACCGGCGGCATGGGAGTTTTTGAGTTCACCTTGGGAGGCGTGGCCCACAGCCTGGACGTTCCTCCCAACACCACCTTGGAAGGCCTGAAAAACCTGCTGAACCAGAAATTCGGCAGCGCCGCCTCCGGGACTTTGGGAATGAAGGCCACCATCATTGACCTGGGTGGAAAGCAGATGCTCCAGCTCTACAGCAGCGAGACGGGCACGGGCACGGATATAGCCGTCACGGCCGATGCTTTCCTGGATCCGGCCCTGCTCAGCTCCGGCGGCTGGCAGTACCAGGCGGGGCAGAACGCCAAGGTGCGCATTGACGGCTATCCGGCGAGCGGCTGGATGGAGTTCTCCGGCAACAGCGTGAATTCCATTCCCGGCCTGAGCATAAACCTGCTCTCCGTGGGCGAAACCAGCGTGAGCATAGGCCTGGACGTGGAACAGATCAAAGAGAACATCCACACCTTCGTGGAAGCGACCAATACCTTGCGCTCCGTCATAAACTCGCTTACCGTCGTGGATTCCGCCAAAAGCACGGTGGAAACCGACTACGCGGAATCGCAGTTCGAGACCCAGAAGGGAGCCGTGCTCACCGGCAATTACGGCGTACAGCTTATCGCCAGCAAGCTGAAGACCGCGATCATGAGCAAGCCCGCCGGGTTTGAATACCTGGAGGTTGACGCCGCCGGCAACCCCATAAGCGGCGACATATTCGCCTCTCTGGCCCATCTGGGCATCAAGACCGATGCGGTGGAGGGCTCTCCCACCTATGGCCTGCTCATTTTTGAGGACAAGTTCAATACAGTTCTGAACAAGACAACCGAGGCCATCACTCTGGACGATGCCATACTGATGGACCCTCAGGGCATTGCCGAGCTTTTCGCCGCCAAGGAAAAAGTGAGCGTGGAATCCGGCAATTTCGGCTTTTCCAACCTGGTCTCCGGGCAGGCCAAAGCCGGCGAATACGATGTGAGCTACGAGGTGGACGCTGCGGGCAAGCTTATAGCCGGCACTATTTTCATCAACGGCAAGGCCGCCAAGTATTACGAGGACACCAACCAGATCATGCTGGTGCGCGGCGATGGCCCGGACAACGATGCGGACGGCATACTGCTGGATATTTTCAACAATACCCCCACCACGCCCGGCTCTCCGCACACCGGCTCGGTACGGGTCAAAAACGGTTTTCTCAATACCGTGATCAACATGGTGGACGTGGACTTTATGGACCCCGACAGCGGAGACACGGACAAGGTGAAAGGGACGATCCCGGTGCTCAAGACTCAGTACAAAAAAGTCATCGACAATATCAACGAGAAGATAGTGAAGGAAGACGAACGCATAAGTCTCTGGCGTACCCGGATGGATGCGCGTTACGCCAGGTTGGACGCCACTCTTAAAACCTATGAGGGTCTGCAGACGCAGCTTGAAAGCCTGATCAGCCAGTTGGGCAGCGGTAGCAGCAGCGACTAGCCGCCGAAGGCGGCGGAGCGAGGCGGCCGGCCGTAAAAAATGTCGGCTGAACAACGTTTCAAAAGGGAATCATAATGCAAAAAGCGGCCTATGCTTACCTCCAGACCAATCTGACCACCTGTTCCCCCGGAGAGACCATTCTGGCTCTTTACGACGGGGCGGTGTCCTTTCTGAACCGGGCCAAGGAGCAGATTGATCTCAAAGATTACGCCCGGAAAGGCATACTTATCGGTAAGGCCATAGACATCATCAATGAGCTCAGCTCTTCCCTGAACCGGGAAAAGGGCGGGGATATAGCCGACAACCTGCACCAGTTGTATTTTTTGTGCAATACGCGTCTGGCCCTGGCCAATCTGAAGATGGATAAAAAGCTCATAGACGGGGTCATTCAGGTTCTGAGCGGCCTGCGCGACGCCTTCGCCCAGATTCAGAATACGGCGGAAGCCCAGACCGCCACGGCGCAACTGAATCTGCGCCAGGAGAACGAAGTCGCGGGCCATGCCAGGAATTTGCGCGGATCTCCGTCCCCGCCTCCGGGTCAGGAGCGGAATCTTAATCTGCGCGGGCGCAGCCTCTACAACAAGATGGCTCTGAACAACAACTGAGTCCGGGGCGGCCGCCGGACGGCGGACAATCGCGACCCATGCAATAAAGGCGCGCAGGTAAACGAGGGAGCCGGCGCGTTATGCTCTAAAAAAGGCGAAAGCCCCAATTCGGGTTTTCCGGAGAGGGGCTTTTGTTTTAATGCCGGCGTCTTCCTACTTTCCCACACATGAATATGCAGTATCATCGGCGATGGAGGGCTTAACTTCCGGGTTCGGAATGGAGCCGGGTGTACCCCCTCCTCTATGAACGCCGGCAAATTTCGGGCTTGCGCCTCGGGGCGCGGGGGCGCCTGGGGGCGCGGGTCCGAATACGCCGTTTGACTTTGAAATCAAACAGGGGAGGAAGGAAAAGGGGAAACAAGGCAAACGACCTGTTAGTGCCGGTAAGCTTCACGCGTCGCCGCGCTTCCACCTCCGGTCTATCAACCTGGTGGTCTTCCAGGGGTCTTCGGGGAGATCTTATCTTGAGGCTGGTTTCCCGCTTAGATGCTTTCAGCGGTTATCCATTCCGGACTTGGCTACCCTGCGTTGCGGCTGGCGCCACAACAGGAACACCAGGGGTCCGTCCATTCCGGTCCTCTCGTACTGGGAACAGACCCTCTCAAATCTCCTGCGCCCACAGTAGATAGGGACCAAACTGTCTCACGACGTTTTAAACCCAACTCACGTACCACTTTAAACGGCGAACAGCCGTACCCTTGGGACCTGCTTCAGCCCCAGGATGTGATGAGCCGACATCGAGGTGCCAAACCGCATCGTCGATGTGAACTCTTGGATGCGATCAGCCTGTTATCCCCGGCGTACCTTTTATCCAATGAGCGATGGCCCTTCCATACGGGACCACCGGATCACTAACACCTACTTTCGTACCTGCTCGAGATGTCTCTCTTACAGTCAAGCTCCCTTCTGCGTTTGCACTCAACGGCTGGTTTCCAATCAGCCTGAGGGAACCTTTGCATGCCTCCGTTACTCTTTAGGAGGCGACCGCCCCAGTCAAACTACCCGCCAGACAATGTCCCCCAGCCGGATCACGGCTTGGGGTTAGGGACCTGAAAAAACAAGGGTGGTATTTCAACAGCGGCTCCGCCCGTACTGGCGTACAGGTTTCAATGCCTCCCACCTATCCTACACATGCAGGTCCAAATCCCAATGTCAAGCTATAGTAAAGGTGCACAGGGTCTTTCCGTCTTTCTGCGGGTACACGGCATTTTCACCGCGACTTCAATTTCACCGAGTCTCTGGCCGAGACAGTGTGGAGATCGTTACGCCATTCGTGCAGGTC
>JAISOL010000065.1 GCA_031275645.1 Deltaproteobacteria bacterium | reverse complement strand
GTCTGCCCAACTACCTCACTTGGCGGCGCTTACATGAATGTCCCCTTATTTCACCTCAAGACTGGCTTCAGGCAATCATAAAAGGGAAAATACACACTAAACGCAACTAGAGCCAAATATTTTGAGAGACTTCCCGACGCCCCGACGCGGCCGGGGCTGGGGCAGGAAATATATTACACCAACGCCGCCCGGCTGCCGGTTGAGGCCCTGGCGAAGCTGGCGGGCGCGGCCCGCCGCGCGGACGGCGAATACGCCCTTTTTCAGAGCCTGCAGGAAGCGCGCTACAGGTTGAGGTCCGGAACCCTCCCGCCGGACGGCATCAGGGATGTGTTGCTGAGCGGAGTGCGGCAATGGCAGGACCCTGATATACGCTGGCGGTACAGAAGCGATGTGCTCGGCATTACCGGCGTCGTGCAGACTTTGGGACAGGCGTATTGGGAACAGTCCGCGGGCGGCCCGCCGTCGCTTCCGGAACAAAGCGTGGTTTTACTGCGCGATGGCGGGCAGGCGGCATATGCAACGGGAGAGAGCATCGCCGGGACGGGCGGCCTTACGTTCGCCATAACTCCACCGCAAGCGCGCTGTGATTTCGTCAGGATATCCTTCAGCTCGCCCGGCGGATATGCCAATATCACCTATACCGATAACGGCGAGCCCGTTGAAATTGGAGCGTACGACGCCGCGGAGGGAGCCAGGGCCTTTGTTTTTCCCTTGCCGCACTCCTCTCCTCTCGAGTCTGTTTACTTTACCGTCCAGGCGGGAGCGGGCCGATATAGCCTGGATTCTGTGGACTTTTTTGATTGAGGAAGCTGAGGCTTCAGGTTTTTCTGATGAGATAATGCGGGCTGGCTCGGCGAAGTCCTCGGGCGGTTTATTTCTGCCGGCCGAAACCGGGTATATGCGCCCTGGCTTCAATTTTATGCAGGATAAAGGAGGCCAGGCTGGTCAGGCAGAGATAATAGAGCCCGGCTGCCAGAAAAATCTCCGTATAGCGCCAGTGGCGGGAGGCCAGCACCTTGGCCTCTCCGGTCAGTTCCACGCAGGTGGTCATATAGGCCAGAGAGGAATATTTGATGAGGTAAACGATTTCATTACCGCAGCCCGGCAGGGCCAGACGCATGGCCTGGGGGAGAAGAATGAAGCGTATGCTCTGCAGGGGACTGAAGCCCAGGGCTTGGGCCGCCTTAAGCTGCCCCTGGCGTATGGAAAGAAAGGCGCCGCGCACATATTCCGAATGGTAGGCCGCGCTGCACAGGATAAAACCCAGGACGGCCGCGCTGAAGCCGTCAAGATACAGGCCGATTTTCGGCAGGACGTAGTAGAGTATGAAGAGCTGTATGACCAGAGGCACGCCGCGTAGCACCGCCGTATACATATCCCCCGCCCGGCGCAGGCGGGGGGAGCCGAAAACCCGGAGAGAACCCAGAAGCACTCCTCCCGCCAGACCGAGCAGGGCCGAGGGAACTATGAGCTGCAGGCTTACGCCGAGTCCGCGGTTGAGCGCCGGAAAGACGCTGTCCAGATAAAAGGGCCAGTCCATCATATTCTGCCTTCCGCTCCCAGAGCGAGGCGGCTGCAGAAATCCAGGGTGCGGGTGCCGGAGCCGGGGGCAAGCAGAAGGGAGGGAACTCCCTGTTCGATGATGCGCCCTTGTTCCATAAAGAGAATTTCGTCGGCCAGGGCCAGGGCGAAATCCATCTGATGCGTGGCCATGAGCATGGTCATGCCGCCGTCGGCCAGATCGCGGATCACGGTCAGAACTTCGCCCGCCAGTTCGGGGTCCAAAGCTGAGGTGGGTTCATCCAGCAAAATCACTTCCGGGTCCATGGCCAGAGCGCGGGCTATGGCCACCCGCTGCTTCTGCCCGCCGGATAGTTCCGCCGGATACATGGAGGCTTTGCCTTCCAGACCCACGCGGGCAAGCTCCTCCACGGCCCGGCTCTCCGCCTCCGCCTTGGGCAGGCCGCGCACTTTTTGCAGGGCTATGCCCACGTTGCCCAGGGCTGTGAGGTGATCGAACAGGTTGAAATCCTGAAAAATCATGCCCACCCGCCGGCGAAACAGGCGTAAGGCCCGGTTGTCGCTCTGATCCAGCTCCTCTCCCTTCAGAAAAATTCTGCCCCTGTCCGGCAGGACGAGGCAGTTCACGCATTGCAGCAAGGTGCTTTTGCCGGCTCCCGAAGGGCCGATCAGCACTTTCCTCTCTCCTTTGCGCAGATCCAGTGAAACGGCGTCGAGGATCAGGCGTCCGCCCAGACTCTTGCTGATTTCTTCCAGACGCAGGGCCGGTTCAGGAAAAGTTCCCGTTTTTTCGTTCATGATCGCGTTCACAGGTTGTAGCCGGGCAGGCGCGTCTTTTTTTCCAGAAGGCGCAGCAGTTTCAGCCCCAGAGCTGTTATGGCCAGGTATAAAAGCGCCGCCAGGATATAATAGGTGACATGCCAGGAGGTGCGGGAGGCCACAAAATGGGCGCGCGTCATGATTTCCGGCACTCCCAGCACATAAACCAGAGCGGAGTCCTTGAGCAGAATGGAATATTCGTTGGACCATCCGGGCAGGGACAAACGCAGGGCCTGGGGCAGGATAATATGCCTGACGCTCTGGACGGAGCTGAAGCCCAGGGCGCGCGCGGCCTTGAACTGGCCCGCCGGGAGAGCCTCCAGAGAGCCCCGGAAGATCTGCGACTGGTAGGCGGAGCTGGCCAGCCCCAGCACTATGCAGGCCGAGACCAGAGCCGGCATGTTCAGATTCAGGGCGTCAAACAGGCCGAAGTGAAACAGGTACAGAAGCACCAGAATAGGCGTGCCCCTGAAAAACCAGGTATAAACCGCGACCAGGCGCCGCGCCGTGGGAAGGCCGTAAACCTGCGCCAGGGCCAGGGGCACTCCCATACAGAAACCCAGTCCCAGAGAAGCGCAGACCACGCCCAGCGTGACCAGAGAACCGGAGAGTATATACGGCGCTTCCCCGGCTACGGCTGCAAGGTATGCGAGCATCAAAAATCCGGAAGGCCCGGCCTAAAGCTGGGTATCGTATTTATCTTGCAATTTCTGCCAGAAAGGATCCTGCATGAGCAGCTTGAAGCCTTCGTTGATCAGACGCAGAAGTTCCTCGTCCTCTTTGCGGACAGCCACGCCGAAATCATCGGCCTCGGCGAATTCTCCGACAATGCGCACGTCTTTCCCGCCCTTCTTGATGGCGTCGTTGGCCGGAGCCGAATCCACAGCCACGGCGTCCGGGCGCCTGTTGACCAGATCCTCTATGGCCAGGGGCGCGGAATCATAATAGCGCAGGGTATAATTCCAGCCGTTGGCTTCCCGGTTCTGAACCAGCCATTCGGCCTCGTTGGTGCCGCGCTGCACGCCCAAGATCTTGTTTCCCTTGAGAATTTCCTCCTTGGAGAGAGGCTTGTCCGCGTTTACCAGCAGCACCTTGCGCACGGAAAAATAGGGAGCGCTGAAGTTGACCACTGCCTGGCGCTCCGGCGTAATGCTCATGCCGGAACAGACCATGTCGATCTTTTTGGCCAGAAGGCTGGCGACAATGGCGTCCCAATCCATGGGCTGATGTTTGACCTGGAAACCCATTTTCAGGGCTATCCAGTCCAGGGCTTCCACGTCAAAACCTTCGGGCTGACCGGATTTGCCCACATAGGCATGAGGAGGATAGTTGGCGTCAATGCCGTTGATGTAGGTTTTCTGGGCCGCCAGGGCCGTGCCGCCGAAAAGGAAAAAGGAAATCAGCAGTAAAAGGAGATTTTGTTTGAACATGGCGCTTCCCTCAGATAAAGATTTCGTCAAGTATTCCCAGATGTTGCCGGTGCTTTTGCGGACGCCGGAATACAGCCGCGCTGCGGCGGTTTGCGCTTGAGCCTTTCGTATGCGAAAAGCTCAATTCAGACCGGCGCTCCGGCGGAGCGCGGCTTAGGCGCGATTCCGGAAAATGTGCTCCAAGTGACAAATAACCGGGGGAGCAAGTAAAGTCAATTTCCGGATCCCATAAGAATATCCAGAAACTGCCCGGCGTCCAGATTGTGAAAGTAGGCGTCCAGATCGAGGCCGGCAAGGACAGAAGAGATTTCTCCTCTTTCCAGACGGCGGCCGCGAAGCAGGGAGGCCAGCCCGGCGGGATCCTCCCGCCCGAAATAATCGCCGAAAAAAGCTATGTCGGCAAGCACGCCCCGCTCCACATTCATATGTATCTCCAGTTTGCCGCAGCCTTCCACCCGCCTCTCCTTCCTGATGCTGCAGGGCGGAGAAGCGCCGTAATTCCATTCCCATGTGTCATAGACATCTCTTTGCAGGGCGCGCACTCCCAGAAGTTCTTCGGGAGAGAGTTCATGGGGAAGCAGGCTGTTTTCCAGAAACATGGCCTCGCGCAGGGCAGCCATAAAGCCCTCCACGGGAACCTCCTCCCGCATATGGCTTTTTACGTTGGTAATCCGGCTTTGTACGGATTTGACGCCCTTGGATTCGATTTTGTCTTTGGATACCGCCAGGGCCCTGCCCACGACGGAAAGATCCGAATCGTAGAGTATGGTGCCGTGGTGCATGATTCTGCCGCGTTTGTAATATTGCGCGTTGCCTGAAAATTTTTTGCCGCCTATGGTCATATCGTTGCGGCCGTTGATTTCCGCCCGCACTCCCAGAGAGGCCAGCGCCCTGACCACCGGCCGGCAGAAAGAGGCAAAATCGAAGGCTCCCAGATCACCGGCCCGGACGATGAAGGTGAAGTTGACGTTGCCCAGATCGTGGTAGACCGCTCCTCCGCCCGAAAGCCTCCTGACCACGCTGATGCCGTTCTCTTTGACGTAAGAGGCGTTGATTTCCGCCGCCGTATTCTGGAATTTGCCCACAATAACGGCGTTGTGGTTGCGCCAGAGCATAAAGTATTCGTGCGCCGGGTCGAAAACGTCAAATACGTATTGCTCCAGAGCCAGATTGAAGCGGGGGTCTGTGGAAGGGCTTTCGATATAATACATCATCGCGCTCCGCCTCCGGAAAGAATTTCATCCGCCGGCGGGACAAGCCCGGCCTCCCGCAGGGTGCGGACAAGACAGGCCGCGAAGACCCGGTGCCCGCGTTCGTTCAGGTGCAGGCCGTCATGGTAGAGAGAGCGGAGATCCTCCCCGCTTTCAGCCGCGTGCTTGAGGACGGCGCCGTAAAAATCCGCCCGCTCGTATGCGTTTTCTTCCGAAAGAGCGTACAGGCGCTGTATATACGCTTCGTAAAGCGGAGCCGCGCCGGGGAAATCGGCCATGGATCTCCAGTCTTTGCGCACCGGAGGGCAAAAGGGAGCGGGAATGCCTATGAAGGGGCGTATGCCCGCCTCCCTCGCCCGGCGCGCCATGTCCGCCATATTATTTTCAGCGCCCGCCGCGTCAAGTTCAAAGAGAATATCGTTGGCTCCGCCCATGAGCAGCGCGGCGTCCGGCCTTTCCTCCAGCACGTCCCGCCTGAAGCGCTCCAACATGCCGGAGGTCATCATGCCGTTGACGCCGCGGTTGAGCACCAGGGCGCCGCTCTCGCGTCCGGCCAGGGTCGTCCACACGGCGGAACGCCGGACTTCATAGCCATAGGTCAGGCTGTCTCCCAGGCAGACAATTTTCATCTATACAAGGCTCCGCGGCATATGGTAAATTATGATTCTGGGAAGGAGACCCCAGAGCAGCTTTGATGACGGAGCCCCACAAGGCTCTCAAGACTTTGTGGGGCTTTTCCGGGATTTTTGCCTGGTGGGCCATGCAGGACTCGAACCTGCAACCTCCTGATTAAGAGTCAGCTGCTCTACCAATTGAGCTAATAGCCCCGAGTTCTTCCAGTTAAACCCCGAACAGGGCCAAGTCAAGAAAAAAATCCGGTCCGCCGATGCGCGCAGGCAACGTCCATAACAAGCAATCCCTTTGCCGGAGGCTTTTCCTCATCCGGGCCGTCCTGTTCCTTGCCTTGTTCTTTCAGGCCTGGCCTCTCTTTGCCGGACAAAACCCCTTGGAGCATTTGTTTGCCCCGCGGCAGGCGGAGAACAGGGAAATTCCTGACAACCCGGAGATGAGGCTAGTCCGGCGCTTTGATGAGTATACGGGCTTGGGCCTGGGCGCGGCTGAAGGCCTGTGGCTGCTCCTCCTGCTGGAAGCAGCGCCTCGGGGCGGCTATTTCTATGCTCCTTTTGCCGGAGAAGGGCCGGAGGCGGACACTTCCCCGCCCGCCGCCGTGCCGCCCGCCCTCAGGCTGGAGCTCAGGGGCGGGGATGAAAGAATCCTGGAGGGAGTGACTTTTTACTATCCCCCCGGCGAAATCAAGGCGGATCCCTTCTCCGGCATCTCCCTGCCCGTCTATGCCGGAGAAGCCCTGATCCTGGCTTTCATTCCGGAAGGCTTACGGGGAAAGGAGGCGGAGCTGCGCTTGAGCGCCGTGCTTTGCACGGATAAGTCCTGCGCGCCCTTCAGCCGCTCTTGGCCTTTGAGGCTGGAAGCGCCCGCGGAGCTGGCGGCTGCGGATAATTCTCCTCCTTTCCTGCCGGCGGAAGAAAAGCTGCGCCTCTATCGCTCCGAACCTTTCAATTTACCGGACAAACAGCTGGCGGCCCCGGATTTTCCCGCGGGAAGACGGCAGGAAACGGAAAAACAGGCTTGGGCGGGGCAGGGCGGATTCGCGGACTATCTGGCCAGTCTTTCCCCGCGTTCTCCGGAGCGGGAACTGGAAGTTTCCGGCCTCGGGCAGGCTGTGCTTCTGGGTTTCCCGGCCGGGTTTATTTTGAATTTCATGCCCTGCGTGCTGCCGGTGATAACTCTCAAGCTGGGCGGCCTGCTGGGTCTGGGCGGAGCGGAAAGCCTGACGGGCGATACTCCCGCGGCGCGGCGCGGGCGCCGGCGCTTGCGCCTCTATTCCCTTTGTTTCGCTTCGGGCGTCTTCACCTGGTTCGCCTTTCTTTTCGCCGTGATGGGTCTGGCCGGACTGATGTGGGGACAGTTTTTTCAAAGCCAGACCCTGCTTATAGGCCTGAGCCTGCTGCTCTTTCTTCTGGCCCTGCGCCTGCTCGGCCTGTTGCGTCTGCCGGCCCCCCGCATTGAGCCGGACCAGCGCGCTTCTTTGCCCTGTCAGGCTTTTTTGGGCGGGATGCTGGCCACCCTGCTGGCCACGCCCTGCAGCGGCCCTCTGCTGGGCGGAGTGCTGGCCTGGGCCGTGGGCCAGTCTCTGTTCTACCTGGGGCTGACCCTGTGCAGCGTGGCTCTGGGCATGTCGGCGCCTTTCCTCCTGCTGGGCATACGTCCGGGCATGGTCAGGCATATGCCCAAACCCGGCGCCTGGAACAGAACGCTGGAAAACTTCATGGGTTTCATGCTTCTGGGCACGGTAATCTACCTGCTCAGTCTGCTGCCTGCCGGCAAGGTGCCCTTCCTGCTGCTTTCTTTCCTGCTCCTGGCTTTCTGCCTCCGGCTGCCGGCGACCAAATCCATCCCTTCCCGCATTTGCGCCGCAATCCTGATCCCCGCCGCTCTGCTCCTGCCTTTTATGCGGAATGTTCCGGATACCCGCTGGCAGTCCTTCAGCCCGGACTCTTTCCGGGAAAGACTCGGCCGGGACAACCTGCTTCTGGATTTTACCGCGGACTGGTGCATCAACTGCCGGGCTCTGGAACTCTCCACCCTGTCCGACGAGCGTCTGGCCCGTTGGGCTGAACTCTATGCCCTGCGCTATATCAAGGTGGATTTGACCCGCCCTTTCCCCCAGGGCGAGGCTTTGCTGCACGCTTTGGGAAGCGTCTCCATACCCTTTCTGGCCGTAATTCCGGCGCGCGCCCCCCTGGCCCCTCTGGTGCTCCGGGATCTGGTCACTCCCGGACAGATGGAGGCGGCATTGCGCCAGGCTCTGAGGTAGCATGTTTCAAAAGCGCTGATTTTCATCCGTTTCCACCAGCGGATAGGGGTATCCGAATTTTTCCCGCAGGGCGCGGTAAACGGGATCAGGCACCAGACCGCGGATTTCGCCGCCCAGGGAAGCGATATTCTTGACCAGGGTGGAGCTGGTGAACAACCACTGATAATCGGTCATGAGAAAGACGCTCTGCACGTGCCGGTTGAGCTTGCGGTTCAGCAGAGCCAGCTGGAACTCGTAATCGAAGTCGGAAACAGCCCTCAGGCCGCGCAGGATAACGTTGCTGCCCGTGCGCTCGGCGTAATCCACCAGCAGGCCGGAAAAAGGCTCCACTCTCACCCGGGGATGCCCGGCAAAGACTTCCTGAGCCATTCCCACCCGCTCTCCCACGGTGAAAAGCGTATTTTTGGGCGTGTCGTTGGCCACGGCCACGATTATTCTGCCGAAAATCTCGCAACCCCGGCGAATCAGGCTGACGTGGCCGTTGGTGAGGGGATCGAAAGTGCCGGGATAGATGACGCTTCTTTCGTTTTCATTCTCCATAATAGAATCCTTGTCTGCCCGTACTTGCGCTCGCAAAGAACCTCCAGAGCCGGATTTTCCAGCTCCGGGTCCAATTCGGACCTGCTTTCCGTTTCAGCGTGCAGAATCCCACCTTCCCGCAGCCAGCCGTTGCCTAAAACGGCCCTGATGGAAGAAGCGAGCAGACGCTGGCCATAGGGAGGGTCTATAAAAACCAGATCATAGGAAAGGCGGCCGGAAGCCGCTCCTCTTTCCGGCGTGGCGCGCGTGAGAACCCTGCGCGCTTCTTCCGCCAGCACACTCCAGCGTCGCGGGGCAAGCCCCAGCCGGATCGCGTTTTCACGGATCAGGGCCGCGGCCGCGGGGTTGGATTCCACAAAGCAGACTTCGGCCGCGCCCCGGCTCAGGGCTTCAAAACCCAGGCTGCCGCTGCCCGCGAACAAATCCAGAACTCTGCATTCAGGCCAGAAGACACCCCGCGCCTCCAGCATGGAAAAAAGCGCGCCGCGCACTTTTCCCATGGCCGGGCGATATCCCGGCCCTTCCGTGGTTTTGAGCGTCCTGCCCTTATGTTCTCCTGCGATTATGCGCAACATGAAATCTATCTCCGCAGGGTCATTCAATTCTTCCGAATCTGACGAGCCGCAGTGCTGTTTGTTTGTTTTCCGCGAGGATTTCTATCCCCTCAGTGATATTTTCATACCCCAGCAGATGGAGCAAAGTAA
>JAISOL010000034.1 GCA_031275645.1 Deltaproteobacteria bacterium | reverse complement strand
AAGTTAAGCCCTCCATCGCCGATGATACTGCATATTCATGTGTGGGAAAGTAGGAAGACGCCGGCATTAAAACAAAAGCCCCTCTCCGGAAAACCCGAATTGGGGCTTTCATCCTTTTTTAGAGCATAACGCGCCGGCTCCCTCGTTTACCTGCGCACCTTTATTACATGGGTCGCGATGTCCACCGTATAATCTTTAAAAAAATCGGCAGTGTCGCCATAGACCACTTCCGGCAATTCCAGAGCCGTGTAAACGATTTCCGCATAGGAATCGTTCAGTTTGAGCAGCCTGTGTCCCCGATAGGAGGCTTTGCGCGTCATAATTTTAATGTACTCAAGCACCTCGGGTTTGGACACGTCATTAAGATATATTTCGTATTTTATTTCCGTTGACTGCACTGCTTCCACCCCGCTCTCGTCCGTTCCCGCGCAGGCGAATAAGACGGACATGGCCAGCAGTGAAAATATTTTTGCCATAGAGCAACTCCTTCAATGTATACCTTGCTAAAAAAGCTGACCGCCCCTGACTCTTTCTTTCATTTCTTCAATACGGCGCAGCTCGTCGGTTTTCATCCGTTCAATCTGGCCGCGCTTGTCTTCCTGAAACTGCAGGAGCTTCTGCCGCCTCTCCTCCTGCCAGCGCAGCATTTGTTCTCTGGTGGTGCGCATGCCTTCAAAATAGTAGTTAACCTGCCGCTGAACTCCGTTCTGACCGTAATGCCTGCTTTCACCGTCAAGCTCATTATCCGCAAGGCCGCCTTCTTCAGTCAATTCTCCCTTATCACTGTAAACCTTGTACTCTCCTTCGAGGCTGCCGTTTTTGTTCAAGGGAAATTCACCCTGTTTCTGGCCGGTGGGGTAATAGGTGATTAAGATCCTTCCGTCAGACTGCGATTTCAGGTTACCGTTTTCATAGTATGTTTTTTCTATCCTTTTTCCGTTTATCATTTCCACAGTCAAATAAGGCTTGCCGTTGGCGTGGAAGAGAGGCTGAAGCCCGTCCCAGGTTTTCCGGTCGAATACCCGCTTGTCCCCATAATAGAGCAGAGCGCCTTCCGGAGCCGGAACGCCGCTGCTTGAGCATTGATTCTGCGGTTTATCCTCTCTGTAATAGACCAGAGGAATAAACGTGTCTTTATAGCTTATCCCGGAATTTTTTTTGGAATCAAAATCCTGCGGGTCGATATAATTGCCTTTTTGCGACAGCATATAATGCAGATGCGGGCCGGTGGAGTTTCCGGTTGTGCCCACATAGCCTATGCTTGCGCCCCGGCTGACGGTATCGCCTATTTTTATGGACTGGTTGTGCCGGCTCAAGTGAAAGTAGCGGCTTTTGTATCCGTTGGGATGCTCAAGTTCCACATATTTCCCCTTGTACGGATCTTCATGCTGTTTTACCAGCACGCCTTTACCCGAGGCCAGGATTATCGTTCCCGAAGGAGCGGCCAGATCCACCGCGCAATGAGGTCTGACTGTTTTCCGGCTTACGGGGTCGAGCCTGGCCGTGGAAAAACCCGAAGACACACGCGGAGTGTACATTAAAGGCGGCATCAGAAAATAAAGCTCATCCTCCGCGGAGAAGCTCGGATCTGAGGCGGCCGCCCTGGCCGGCTCGCTCCACAGCGGCAGGCAGCCTATAAAAAAAAGCGAACCTGTCAGGCCTATGATTCGCCTCAGCCTTGCCGGCTTCAATGCCAAAGGGATAAATCTTTTCATCAAAGTTTCCTTTATGCTCCGAAGGCTCTGCCCTTTTGTCCCGGCAGGCGCCTGGAGTTTGCCGCCGGGCCGGAGCCGGCTGCGGATTGAAGCTTATCTCACAGCGTCAAATGTTGTAGGCTCCGATAAACTGTATTTGCGCGGTGGCCACGTCCACGGCTTTGAGGGACAGGCGCCGTAAAGCTCCGGAGCCGACCACGCTGCAACTTACGATGGTTTGCGCCCCAAGCTGCCGCCCGATCGCGGCAATGGTCTTATCGCTTATATCAGCGGATTGCTGTAATTTGCGTTCAGCCTGTAAGGCCGCGTTGTCGTCGCGATCCAAGATAAGCAGCTCCGTGCCGCCGGATACGGCGGCCAGGAGGGAATCCAGAATATAGGCGGTGAGTTCGGAATTATCTTTGGATGTGTTGACAAAGGCGGTTCTGGTGCGCGGAGATATTTTCGCGCGCATTTCCAAAGCGGCCTGCGCCGCCACGCTTTCGGCATCCACCCCTTCCGGGTTGCTCTTCATCACCGGGCTGACAAGGGGAATGCGCTTCACTCCGGCGAAGGGCTCCGTAACCGTAAGTTCGGCTCTTCTGCTTTGATGGCCGGACAACTTGTACTCAAGCGTATAGGTGCGGCCAGCTTCCAACTGCACTTTTCCGGACTCGCCCGCGTACTTTCCGTCTATATACACTTCCGGGCAGGGCGAGGTACAAACCAGTTCGTATTCAACCCTTTTGCCGGCGGAAACGGCGGCCGGGGCGGACGATGTGAACAGCGTACAGAACAGTAAAACAAAGATTGCCGGCATAAACACGCGCATAGTCCTTTACCTGCTCTCGTTCGCATCCAGGAAGTGAGCGTATTCCGCTTTATCCATAATTTCTTTGAGATCGTTGATCATGGCCTTTTCTTCCTGGGTTCTGGCCGGAATCCTGCCGATTGCCTCGTCAAGCTGGGCTCGCAGATAATTTTCATCAATGGAACTTAGCTGGTAGCATACATACTCCGCGTGCGACCGGGATTCGCCATCCTGTATTCTGCGTTTAATCCAGTAATCCTTATCCTTACGCAGTCCGCTGAAGCTTCTTTCAGAAAAGGTGGCGATCATGGAATTGACAAAATCAATTTTATCCCGGTCATTCCCGTTCAGGGCATAACTGAATTTGGCCGCCACGGTTTGCCTGAGCATGAGGGCTATACCGGCTTCCATGTTTCTGTCGAGCTTGGCCTGGGTTATTTCCAGATCAGCTCCTGAAGCGTGCATGATAAAAGGCGTTCTTCCTTTGAACTCCGGGAGGGCGGCAATGGCGCCATAATCGTCATATACGGCATACTCCACCCAGGCGGGCAGTTTTCCGCCAATCACCGCGGCCTTGTGATCGACAATTGGCGGCGCACCCTGTAACTGAAGCGTTGGAGCGGCTGGAGCATCCGGAGCGGCTTCCTGCTTTTCTACACCGCAAGCGGCCGGGAGCAGGACAAGGGCAAAACAGAACAAGCTGAGAAGTCTTTTCATAGAAATTTCCTTATGGTTTGAAGCCTCATATTTTTATTCCAGACCCAGCGCGGAACTGAACGCAAACATAAAATTATTCTCCAGGTCCTGTTCAATCTCATTGCGCAACATGCTGAAAGCAAGGGCTCGGGAAAAGGGGTGGCCTACCCGCTCATAAATTCCGGAATAGGAAAACACGATTTTGCCGCCGTGCTCCACGTTTATTTCCAGGGAGCCGGAAACGTTGTATTTCAGGCCGGGGCGTTCTTCTTCCAGACAGTTTAAACGCGCGACGACAAGATAAGCCGGATTATCCCGGCGCAGAGCAAAACCGCCCGCCCTGAGCAAATTTTCTATTTTTACCCGGATCGCGTCCTCCCGGCCGGTAAAATCCAAAACCTCAAAAGTCAGCGCGGCACGCCTGGCCGCCAGGACTTCCTTCAACTCCCGCAACCGCCCCAACTGTCTTTCCACGTAAGCAGAGGAAGAAGGCTCATCCGCCAGCAGGCGGAGTATTTTCAGATGTTTTTCAGCTTCCAGGCCGTCAGGCAGGACCTTTTGCAAAAGGACGGAGGCGCGCCAGGGGTCTTCCTCCCGGCCGGCCAGTTCCAGAGCCTTTTCAATTTCAAGCATATTGTCCATTATCAGCCCGGTGTAAATCGCCGAGGCCTCCCGGCGGTCCATGCTGACCAGGGCCGCCCACTGCCTTTGCTCCGTGAGATAAGCCGCCTCAAAACGTACGCCGAAAAGCTCCTTCTGCGTATTGAGGCTTATCGTATCCTTCACTCTGGTGTCCCTGCTCACGGAAAGCTTGTCCGGAGCGCCGCTTTCCCGTGCCTCGACAAAAATTTCGCCGCTAAAGGCTATATTGGTTTCAAAGAACAAAGCGAGGGCGCTGACGGCCTGGGCCTCCGCCTCCTTGCGCGTTCTTCCGGTGCCGGCGCCTGAAACATACCGGGCGGAGGGATACCCGGCCTCGCGGTCAAAGTACCAGTCCGGCGGCGCCTCCGTCTGCCGTCGTTCCGGTTCCGGCGCGGCGCAGGCGGCAAGCAGCAGCGGGAGAGCGAAGAGCAGGCGGCACAGGCCGGAACTCCGCCGCAAGGCGTCACCATTCATCGTTCAAATTTCTTTGTTGCGGTTTCCGGGCTGGACCCGCGGGTTTGGCGGCAGCCGGAGCCTCACGCTTCCGGCAGATCTGCCCGACCTCCACTTCCGAACTCCGGCCTGAAACTATCTCCGCCACCGAAACTTTGGGCTTTACATCCACCGCTCTGACCACGGCGATTTCCTCCTCCTCGGCCCCCAAAGACTCCTTGGTATAGGGATCAAACAGTTCTTCCCCCAGCTGATAGACAGTAAAATACTGACCTTTGGCAACGCTTTCTCCTCCCAGATTGAGGGTAATCCGGTTTCCGCTCCTGCTCACAATCTGAGGGGGGTAGATACTTTCCAGGCAGGCGTTGACAATCTGCTCGACGCCCTGGCTGATGATGCGGTTTGCTATCTGCGCTCCGCTCAGGGAGCGTATTTCAGCCTGCGGCAAGCTGACGTGAATGGTGGAGGCCATTTTGACCTGGCGATTGGCAAAGGTTAAAAGCCGATACTCTATATCCGCCTCAGCCGTTTTACCGCTGACCACAGCTCCGGAAATCTGGATGCTTCTTTTAACATCCGCTATGTTCAGGTTTTTGATGCCTCCGGTCAGAATGTAATCCGCGCCGTACACGTTGCCGAGTTTGGCGGTCTCGCCTCTGGCCGCGTCGTCGCTTTGCAGCAGTTCTTTTTCAAGGGCGTAGGCAAACTCGTTATCCCGATCCAGCACGGAAAATTTGCGCGTGGCCGTGAATTTGGCCACAAATTCCTGGGTCAGGGCATCGGCCAGTTCTTCCGGGCCGGGCACTCCGGCCGCCCCGGCCCTGTCCGCCCGGATGCCGATTACGGCAATCCTGCGCCGGGTATCGCCGACTCCGGGGATAACGTATTTGTCGAAAACCACCCGCAGAGAAACTTCATATCCACCATCTTCCGTCTTATCTGAAGAGAGAACCCGGTAAGAGGAGATTGTCCCCTTGCTTTTCATGGAAACGCTGCTTTGCATGGCTTCCCGCAGGTGTTGCACGTTTACGGATGTCTCGCCTGCGCCGTCACGGACGCGCTCATCGGAAGAAAAAGCGGCTAACGCGCCCATTTCCTCCGAGTCCAGGCTCAGGCCAAAGGCCTGCCTTACGGCTTCGACCAGAGCCTTGGTCACAGCCTGATCCTGACTCCGGCCATATCCGGAAACAAGAATCTCTTCCGTGAGGGTGGCGGCCGGAAGCGGGATGGTTCCGGCCAGAAAGAGGCCAAGCAGCGGCAAAATAAGGTATCTCTTCATCAAAACTCCCTTTACGGCTTGAGATTCCGGCTTCATTTCAATTTCCAGCGAGTATCTCGTCCGCCTTGCCTGAGGCCCACGAAGAAGGTTCCGGGCAGGCGAAATAGACTGACGCCGCCATACCCGAAGCCAATTTCCGCAGGTTCAGATTTTTATATGCCCAAGCCAGATAGATCCGGGTTTCAGCATCCCGCGGGTCAAGCCAGAAAGCCTGGGTCAAAAAAGGCAGGGATACGGCAAATTGCTTCTTTGCATACAGAGCTTTACCCAGCAAAGCCCAACCGGCCGGATTCGCCGGGGCTGTGTCCGCCGCTTTGGCCGATAGCCGGATAATCTTTTCAAGTTCAGCGCCTTTTTCAAATAGCTGGAGCGCTTCAGCATATTCCGGCGGCAAAGTTTTTTTTGCCTGGCTAAAATCAGCATGACCGAGGCAAAGCCAGGCGGAGGCCAGGGGAGAGGCGGCGTCCTTGGCAAAAAGGCCGGTCGGCGGCTGCAAGTCCGAGAACTGCTCCGCCAGGATTTTGTATTCGTTGGCCGCGTCTTTAAACTCCGCCTTGCCTTCCGCCTCGCCCAATTTATCCAGAAAAACCGCAAGGCGCTTTTTGTCTGAACCCTGCCAAAGGATCCATAGTACGGCTTTACCTGTTTTCCCGTCGCTTGCTGCCCGATCCGCCAACCAGGCCAGCATGGAAGGGAGCGGAGGAGCGCCGCCAAGAACCTCGCGTAATTCTTCCTCCCTCCCCGCTTTGGAGGAAGTGAGCGTTTTTCCGGCTTGTTCCCAGGCTGAGGCCACAGCCCTGACGTTCAGCCCGGAGGAAAACTTCAACCAGGGCGCTCCCGGCCAATCAGCGGCCATCAGGGCATAATCCGGACGGAACAGGTCTTCCAGCAAGCCGAAGGCGCGAGCCATCTCCGGCAGGCGGCCGCTCCGCTCCCGCTTTTGCCAGGTCCGGCGTAAGCCTGTTGCCATTTCTTCCTGCGAGGGCTCGGCGTACAGGACGTTTTCCGAAATATTCCCAAGCAGATCCGTAAGACTTACGGCAATAACGTAGCGATAAACGGAATTTGAAAACTTGTTTTCCAGCACCCGGCTCGCCGCCTTGAGCTGCGGGCGGGCCTCCCGCATGCTCTCTCTGGCCAGGGCCAGGGAATCGGGAAAAAGCGTTTTCAGAGAACAGGGCTGTATCCTGTGCTTTGGGTCGCGGTGGTATTTTTCCAGATATTCCCAAAGCATCTCGCTGCTCTGGAGCATGGCGCGGCTCGTGAGAGCGTCGCGGCTTTTTCCGTCCAGGGGCAAGTTCTGCACCACAAACAGCACGCTACCCTCGGCATATACCCCGGTAGCGGCGTATTTTTCCGCGTTATACGCTTTATGCGCGTCTCCCAGGACAAGAGCCGCGCCGGCCGCTTCCATAACGGGCCATGCAAGGATGAGCGACAGAAGGGCCGTCAAAACGCGTCTGAACATACAGCTCCTTTTGAAATTGCCCTAAAAATCATCCTTTACGCTACCGCCCATGAATGAGCCGGAAGCGCTCCTGCCGCCCGCCGGCTTCGCGGCGGAGCCGCCGGAGGATGAGGCGGCCTGTTTTTGAGCGGCCTCAAGCTCCGCCCGCCCGGCTCGCGCTCCGGCCCGCCCGGCGGCGGGATCGTTGCGCGATGTTTCAACCGCTCTCCGCAACTCCTGGCTGCGCGCCTGTTTGAAAGCCTGATCCCTGTTCACTTCAATGGATGCCAGAGCCGCCTGGCGCTCCAGGCGCATGGCCGCGGCGGCCGACTTGGGGCTTATGCCGTATACCGCCACGTGAATTTCCTGGCCGCTGATCGCGTGGGTGACCTTTTTCCGCAACAGGGGGCCAAGGCCCTGCACCTGAAGCTTCTGTACGCTCTGCGACATTGCAGTTTCCAAGGATTCGGCGGTTACTGCCGTGCTGTCGCCCAAACCGCCGCTCCGTTCCTGCATTGCCTGTTCCGCTATCCTCTTTGCGTCGACATCGGCAAAGAGAGAGAAAACCGCCACCTGGGCCGCGAACATGTCCGCCAGAGTACGATTTTTGCTGTCCAAGGCTGTGTTCCGTACGGCCTCACGGGCGGTGACGCCCAAAAAATAACGCTGCCCCTCGGCATCAACAAACTGGCGCGGCCCGATCATGACGGACAGATCCTGCTGCTTCAGCCAGTCGTGGATTGAGCGGCCCTCGGCGTCAGGCTTGTCTTCCACGATAAGTTGACCGGTCAGGGCCGCGCGGGCGGAATTTTCCAGGGCCTTGGACCAGCAAAGTAAAACCGCGACCTCGTATGTGCGTTTGTCTTCATCCCAGGATTCGGCCTGTTGAATGACCGTGGCGCCTGTCAGGGTCATGGCCGCCCGCATGTCGTTAACGCTGCTGAATGTGCTCTGGACCTCGCCCTTGAGGCTTTCGGCCTCCGCCTCAAGAGCGCCGAACTCGCTGGCAGCCTCCTCATAACGCTGTTTCGCGGCTTCGTAGCGTTTTTTATTCTCGGCATCAACGGCCGCGGCGTCAAAATGGCCGCCCAGCCGTTTTATGGCCGCTTCCATCAAGGCGTTGAGCCGGTCTCCATAGGTCGCGCCGGCCAAAGCCCTGGCCTCGGCGGCGTCAACATTTTCCAGCAATTTGGCCAGAGCCTTCTGTTGGGCCAATACCTTCTTCATAACCGCGTTATATTTTTCGTTCAGTTCTTCAAATACGGGAGTACCGGGCGTGGTCAACTGATCCCTGGCGCTCATTGTTGTATTGACAAAATAAATGACGTCCGCCTTGGCCTCAAGAACAGCCCTTTTGACAAAAGTTTCCCGCAGCGGCATGAGGTTTTCGGCATAAGCCGGGTCGTCGCTCAACTGGAATGCGGCTTGTCCTATAACGAAATAACGGCCTTTAGCCTCATCCCAGCCTTCATTCCATCCTCTCGCGGAGGCGTATTCCCGAAGCTGCTCCTCCGCCGACTTTCCTTCCGCATAGGCCAGGCCGGGGCCGGCCTGGGCGGCATAGACCACCTCCGTTCCCCCGTCTTCGTATACAAGAGGAATTTCAAGGCTTGTTTCTTCAGCCGTTGCGTCATCTGTATCCGCTTTTTCGCCGAATTCGGCCGCCACGGCCGATACGGCGCTCAGCATCGCCGCCAAAGACAGCATCAGCCATATTTTTTTCATGTTGTTGTTTCCTCCTGCTTTCCCGCGTCCGGGCAGCGCTTGATGAGAGTAAAGGCGCGGGAGGAAAAACGTCCTCCCGCCCCCGCGCCGGTTTCAATTATTTATCCGCATCCTCAGCCTGCGTGAGAGCGGCGGCGGCTTGTTTGGTGTCGATGCCCTGGCCTTGGGCGTAGGTGATAAACTGCTTGCCGGTGTCGACCACGTCCGTCAACATTCCTGGCATTTCTCCGACCAGTGTTGCCAAAGTATCTATAGAACCGAGCATGGCGATTTTATCCGTGGGAGACGCACTCATGGCTTTGTTCTTAATGTCATTGACGTATACCAAAGTATCTTTGCCCAAAACGGCCATTTTTGTCGTGCCAGTGGCATACTTCAACAGACCGGTTCGCATAAGTTTCTTGGCTGCGTCCGAAAGAGGTTCTGACTCCCGCATCTTTTCCAAAATAATTTCGTTTATTTCCCTGGAGGTTTCATATAGTTTATCAACGTCAGCTTCCGTACCCTCGCCGGTGGTTTTTATTGCGGCAATCTTATCCTCAACCTCTTTCTGCAGGCCGAGAGCAGTCGCCATATCCATTTGGGCGGCCTGGAAATCTCCATTCACGTCACGGCATCTCTGTAGCATGATCGCGTTATTCTGGGCTATTTCCGGCGGCACAATACCCACTGAGCCCAAAAGTGAACAACCCGCCAACAGGGCTGCGCCGAACAGCAACATCACGTTTTTTTTGAGCATGCTAAACTCCGATATTTAACGGTTAATAAAGAATAAGGTTAATTGAGATTTTTGCTGGAAAGCTGGCTGGCGATAATCTGAGCCGCTTTTTTCGCGGCCAGATCCAGGGCGTTGCGCCGGGCCGTGTTTTTATCCGGCCCCAGCCCGAAAAACTGTACCGGGCCGACAGAGGCCACCCTTGTGGGCAGCCTTTTATCCAGATTCCAAACCTGGCCATTGACGGAGACAGGTACTTTCAATTCCCCGGAAACGGAATCCCGCGCCGCCAGACCCACGTTCATGAAGCCCAGAGCGAAAAAGCGCACTTCGCAATCCCTGGCGCCCGCGATGGCTTTTTTGCGCACAACGTCGGAAACCTCGTCCTTGGCGGCGAATTCATTTTTTATCTCATTTTCCCGCGCGCCCCCGCACTCGGAGACCACATCCGTGTAATCAATAATTTCATAGCCGAAGTCCGTTAAAACCTGGTTAAAGGCGGAGTCAAAATCCGTGGTGGCGAGCAGGCTGTATTTTTCCCGCGCGCCTTTTCTCTCCACGTTGCCTCCGCTGACGGCCATTGCCCGCTCGGATGAGCTCTGCGCCACGGACGCCCCGCCGCCATCCAGAGAATCCCGGCTTGAGGAAGACCTGTCCACGTCAAGCTGGACTATGGCTGTCTGTTTATCCGCGAATTCTTTGGATTCGGTTAACTCCCGCGCCACAAACATAAAGGAGAACATGCTGCCTTCGCCGGAGGACGTGGAGGCGCTGGAGTTAATCCTGAGGTTGAAAGCCGTGTCGTTGACATTAACCCGGACAGCGATGGAATAGGCCTTTTTGTCCTTGTCCACCTTTTCCGCGATCACGGTTACATCGCTTAAATAATCATCCAGATTATTCAGGATATCCTGCTCAATCTTCTGGTACTGCTTCTGATCCGAGGGGCTTTTGGAAGCGATGTAGTTTTTCCAGGCGCTCAGCTTGGCGGCGCTCAGCGCTTTTTCGCGCACGTCATCAGGCGGGGAACCGCTGAAAAAAGACGCGTCGTAAGTGACGGAAGCATTGCCCTTGACTTCCGAGGCCCCGGCCGTAGGGGCCGGATATAAAAGAAGCGGCAGGCACAATGTAAGCGTCAGCAATCTAAAAATATTTTTCATCAGAATCTCCTCTTCACAGAATCTTCATCAGTTCCTTGACCCGGTCAAACTGCTTTTTGACTTCCCGCTCCCTTTCCTCGCGCACCGCGCTCTTCAGCCAGTCGGAATCCACTCTGGTGATGCTTTTGCCGAAGCTGTTGAACAGGCCGAGAAGAGTCTCCCTGTAGGCCGCCTCCAGGGTCTGCGCGGTCTGCCTCTGCTCCAGCTTCAAATTGGCCGTGGCGTGCCCCCGCAGATTGGAATCAAAAGGCTCTAGTTGCGTTTAGTGTGTATTTTCCCTTTTATGATTGCCTGAAGCCAGTCTTGAGGTGAAATAAGGGGACATTCATGTAAGCGCCGCCAAGTGAGGTAGTTGGGCAGACG
>JAISOL010000018.1 GCA_031275645.1 Deltaproteobacteria bacterium | reverse complement strand
TTTGGACTCAATGAGCAGATTTTGGTCAGAAAAGCTGAAAAATCTCTTCTTTTCATGTTCACCTCTGACCGACCATCTACTACATTTCAATAATTAAAGCAACTAGAGCCAAATGCTTTAATCCGTTTTTTTCAGACTCGCGCCGGGAGCGCCGCACACCGGGCACTTACCGGACAGAGGCCCTTCGTGGGTATAGCCGCATACCGGACAAAGATAATAGTCCACATTTTCGGCCCTGCCGCCCGCGTCCAGAGCCTTTTTGTAAAGACCGGCGTGTACTTCCTCCACTTTGTTCACCCACTGAAGATACTGGGCCACCGCCTTGTTGCCCTCTTCCTGGGCTTCTTTGATCATCTGGGGGTACATGCTGGTGTACTCATGGGTTTCGCCCTCCAGGGCGTCCCTGAGATTGCCCAGAGTGTCACGCACCTTGCCGGCGTTGCGCAGGTGGGCGTGGGAGTGTATGGTTTCAGCGGCCGCCGCGGCCCGGAAAAGCCTGGCCGCCTGGGGGAAGCCCTCTTTGTCCGCCTGGGCGGCATAGGCCAGATATTTGCGGTTGGCTTGAGATTCTCCCGCAAAAGCGTCCATGAGGTTTTTATCGGTTTTAGTCATTGCAGCCTCCTCGTGTCATTTTTTATTAGTAATAGTTCCTGTTATATAAATTAAAAAATTTTGTAAACAGAAAGTTTTATTTTTTTAATTCAAAAAAATTCCGCGCCTCCGGCCGGCAAAACCTGTGTCCGTTATTCTAATCTGCTCTAAATTGACTGGTCCGGGGATCGCAAGTATTATCTCCCCCAAAAGTATATAATCTGCTCTAAATTTCCAGGAGTTAAGGTAATGAGCGAATTTCCACGTATGCTGCGTCTGCCTCCCTATGTTTTCGCCTTGGTGGGGGAACTTAAGATGCAGTTAAGGCGTCAGAATGTTGATATTGTGGATTTCAGCATGGGTAATCCGGATCTGCCCACGCCGCCGCATATTGTGGAGAAGCTGCTGGAAGCGGCGCAAAAGCCGGTCAATCACCGCTATTCCGCCTCGGCCGGCATTCCCGGGCTGCGCAGGGCCATCAGCGATTTTTACATGCGCCGTTACGGCGTTTCCATTGATCCGGCCAGCGAAGCCGTGGCCACCATCGGGGTGAAGGAAGGCCTGGCGCATCTTTCCCTGGCCATGCTTTCGCCCGGCGACGTGGTTTTTACCCCTGATCCCACCTATCCCATACATACCTATGCTCCCATTATCGCCGGAGCGGACGCGCGGCGTATCCCCATTGGCCGCGATCGGGATTTTTTTGAAGATTTGCTCCAGGCCACGCGCCAGACCTGGCCTCAACCCAAACTGCTGATTATCAGTTTTCCGCATAATCCCACCACCCAACTGGCCACTCCGGAATTTTTCCAAAAAGTGGTGGATTTCGCCCGTGAGCACAAAATCTGGGTCGTCCACGATTTGGCTTACGCCGACCTCGGCTTTGAGGGCAATCCGCCGAGTTTCCTGCAGGCGGAAGGCGCCAAGGAAGTGGGGGTGGAGTTTTACTCCATGTCCAAGAGTTATTCCATGGCCGGCTGGCGCGTCGGTTTTTGCGTCGGCAACCGGGAAATCGTGCATGCCCTGGCCCGCGTTAAAAGCTATCTGGATTACGGAATTTTCCAGCCCATACAGATCGCCGCCGCCGTCGCCCTGAACGGGCCGCAGGATTGCGTGGAGGAGATACGCGAGACCTATCGCCGCCGCCGCGACTGGCTGATTGAAGGCTTGAACCGCATAGGCTGGGATACGCCGCCGCCCGGGGCCACCATGTTTGTCTGGGCGCGCATCCCGGAGGAATTCCGCAAAATGGGGTCGGTGGAATTTTCCAAGCTGCTTCTGCGCGAAGCTCATGTGGCGGTTTCCCCGGGCCTGGGCTTCGGAGCTTATGGCGACGAATACGTGCGTTTCGCCCTGATTGAGAACCAACACAGGACAAAACAGGCCATCAGGGGAATCAGGAAAGTTCTGTCCGGGGGCGGAGATGGAGATTAGGCGGGACAGCGGCGCGCGCCCGCTCAACCTCGGTCTGGCCGGTTTCGGGACAGTGGGCCGCGGCCTGGCCAGGATTCTGGATGAGAACCGGGATAATCTCAAGCTGCGTTCCGAGCGGCCCATCCGCATACGCTCCATCCTGGTGCGCGATCCCGCCAGGGCGCGGGCCTGCCCTTTTCCCCCTCAGGCGAAAATTTGCGCCGACATGGACGATTTGATCCGGGATCCGGATATTGAGGTGGTAGTCGAGCTCATGGGCGGCCTGGAAGAGGCCGGGCGGCTGATCCGGGGCGCCCTGGAAGCCGGCAAGCATGTGGTCACGGCCAACAAGGCCCTGCTGGCGGAAGAAGGTGGAGAGCTCTTCCGCCTGGCCGCGCGCAGGGGCCTGCATCTGGGGTATGAAGCCAGCGTCTGCGGCGCCATACCCATTGTGCAGACCCTGCGGGAAGGATTGTCGGCCAACAGGATTCTCACTCTTTTCGGAATTCTGAACGGCACCAGCAACTATATTCTTTCCGCCATGACCTCCACGGGAATGTCTTTTGATCTCGCCCTCAGGCAGGCCCAGGAACTGGGCTTCGCGGAAGCCGACCCCAGCATGGACACGGAAGGGCTGGACGCGGCCCACAAGCTGACTTTGCTTATACGCCTGGCCTGGGGAGTCGATTATCCTTTTTCTCTTCTGCCGGTCGAGGGCATAAGCCGGACGGCTCCGGAAGATATAGGCTTCGCCCGCGAATTCGGCTACAACATCAAGCTGCTGGGCTATGCCCGCCTGGAGGCGGAAAATTCGCGCGGAAGGCCGCGCCTGGAGGCCGGGGTTTTCCCTACCCTGGTGCCCCGGAATTACCTTCTGGCCAGCGTGGGGGACTCCTACAACGCCGTGCGGGTGGAAGGCAACGCCGCGGGTTCCGTCTTTCTGCACGGGAGAGGGGCCGGCTCCCTGCCCTCGGGCAGCGCCGTGGCCGCCGATATTCTGCAGATCGCCAGAGGCGCCCGCCCCAACAACCTGGGCTATGTTCTGCCGGAGCTGCCCCAGGCGGAGATACTCCCCCCCCAGGAGACAAGCGCCAGTTACTATATGCGGCTGACGGTCCTGGACCGGCCGGGCGTCCTGCGGGATGTGGCCGCGGTGCTGGCCGGAAACGATATTTCCATTGCCCAGGCCATTCAGAGAGGGCAGAAAGATGTAGTGCCGCTCGTGATCATGACTCACGCCACAACCCCCGTGAACGCGGCGAGGGCTTTGGCCCAGGTGAAAGCCACAGGCGTTCTTTTCGCCGATCCGGTCTGCTACCGGGTCATGCCCCCTTCCGCCTGAACTGTGACCGCAAGGGGAATTCTGATGAGGACAAAGGATGGCCGGGCGCGAAAGAGACGTCAACATAATTCCGCAATGAACACGATTGCGGACTGAGCAGGGGCGGACGGAATGGAATGGAAAAAGCGGATTAAAGCGAACCGGCTATACCTGTTTTTGATTTTTCTGGCGTTTTTTTTGATTGTGCTGATCAGTTGCGTCTCCATAAACCACATCTTGACGAAAGCTCTTTTTACCGGAGCGGAGGAAACTTTGCTCGCCGCCGAGGCGAACATCAAAGCCGACCTGGCGGAGGTGGATCTGGTGCTGGGGCAGGTGGGCAACGACCTGCGGGATATGCTGGACAAGGGAGAATCCCAGGAGGACATTCTGAAGTATCTCAACAGGGCCGTCCGTCAGATACGCCAGAAAAAAAGCACAGGCGGCTCGGAAACGGCGCCCACGCCGGCCGCCCGCCAGATACGCCAGAAAAGAACCGGAGTGTTGTCTTTTTACAGAATCCGCGCATATATACGCGGAGATTTTTTCGACAGCGCCGGCATAATTCAGCCGGGCGAGGAATACACGCCCCAGGAGCAGCCCTGGTATGACGCGGCCACGCGCGCCGGCGGGGTCGATACTGTCTATACCGTGCCCTATGCGGATGCGCGCGCCGGCAGCATGATCTTCTCGGCGGCGCGGAACATTTACGACAAGACCGGCGAACATTGCGGCATCCTGGCTCTGGATGCGGATTTTTCCTGGTTCAGCGCCTACGCGCCTTCGCTGTTGGCATATTCGGGCGGATACGGCATAATCGCGAACCAGCACATGATTGTGGTGGGGCATTCCAAAAGCGAATTTCTCGGCCGGCCGCTGGGGCAGATCGGGGGCGATTACGCCCGCATATACAGCATACTGCCTTCCGCTCAGAAAACCGTTTCCCTCAGGCTGAAGGACACCGACGGCACAGAGGCGGTGTTCTTTCTCCGGCAGATGTTCAACGGCTGGAATATAGGGCTGGTCGTTCCTTTTTACGCCTATTACCGCGACCTGCATTTCACGGCCGCCCTTCTTTCCCTGCTGGGGCTCGCGCTGGCGATGCTCCTGAGCTTTATCCTGCTGCGCCTGAGCGGGGCCAGGATGCGGGCGGATGAAGAAAATCGCGAAAAATCCGCCTTTCTGGCCCGCATGAGCCACGAAATCCGCACTCCTCTGAACGCCGTCATCGGCATGAGCGAACTGGCCCTGAATGAGGAAAAACCGCCCAAGGTTCTGGAATACGTCGCGGGCATCAAAAAATCCGGAACAAACCTGCTTTCCATTGTCAACGATATTCTGGACCTGTCAAAAATCGGCTCCGGCAATTTAAGAATCGAGGCCGCTCCCTATATGCTGGCCTCCGTCCTCAACGACGCCATCAGCATCGCGCGGGTGCGCATTTCCAAGCGGGCCCTTATCTTCACGGCCAATGTGGACGCGCGCATCCCGGCCTGCCTGATCGGCGACGAGACGCGCATCCGCGAAGTGCTGAACAACCTGCTTTCCAACGCCGTCAAATACACCCGGGAAGGATTTATAGCCATGAACGTCAGCGGCGAATTCACCGGAGAACACACGATCGTCCTGAATATTGACGTCCGCGACAGCGGCATAGGCATAAAAAAAGAGGATATGGGGAGCCTTTTCAGCAGTTTTATCCGTCTGGACACGAAATCCAACCGGGGCATAGAAGGCAGCGGCCTGGGGCTTATGATCTCCAGAAGCATCTCCAGGGCCATGGGCGGCGACATAAGCGTGAGCAGCGAATACGGAAAGGGGTCGCTTTTCAGGTTTACCTTCCCGCAATCCTTTGAGACGGCCGTTCCTCTGGCCGAAGTGGAAAAGCGGGAGAAAAAGAGCGTGCTTTTTCATACAAGGCTCAGGCGCTACTCCGATTCCATACTGCGGACGCTGAACAATCTTGGGGTGGAGGCAATGGCCGCGCCTGAACTTGACGCCTTTCTGGCCGAACTCCGGAGCGGGCGCTGGGCCTTCGCCTTTGTCCCCTCTTACGCCCTTGACAGGGCCGAGCGGGCGGTAAGGGAGGAAAGGCTGAGGACAAAGCTGATTTTATTGGCGAATTTGGATGATTCCACCGAGCGGCGGGGTATGAGCGGCCTTACCATGCCGGCTTATTGCGTCTCTGTGGCCAATATGCTGAACGAGGCGGAAATTCGTTTCCAGCGGCCGGAAAAAATCAGCGCGGATTTTATCGCGCCCGCGGCCAAAGTGCTGGTTGTGGACGATATAGATACGAATCTGCAGGTGACGGCGGGCTTTCTCTCGCTGTATCAGATGGAAGTGCAGCTCTGCTCCGGCGGGCAGGAAGCCGTGTTCAAAGTGCGCGAACAGGAATATGACCTTGTGTTCATGGATCACATGATGCCGGGAATGGATGGCATGGAGGCGACGGCGCGGATTCGGGCCATGGAGGGGGAGCGCTTCCGGAATCTCCCCATAATCGCTCTCACCGCCAACGCTCTTTCCGGCGTGCGGGAAATATTCCTGAAAAACGGCTTCAACGACTATCTCCCCAAACCCATAGAGGCTTTAAAACTCAGGGGGATTCTGGAGAGATGGCTGCCCGCGGGCAAGCGCCTGCCGGTCGCGGCCAGAGCGCAAGCGCCGGCGCCGTCCCGGACTTCCCGCTCAAAGCTGGATATTCCCGGGCTGGATGTGGAAGCCGGAATCGCCGGCACAGGCGGCTCGGAAAGCGGCTACATCAATGTGCTCTCCCTGTATTGCCGGGACGCCGCCGGCAGGCTCAAGGCGCTGCGCGCGATGCCCGCCGCCGGCGACCAGGAGGCCTTACGCCTTTTCACCACCCAGGTGCATGCCCTGAAAAGCGCTTCAGCCAGCATAGGGGCGAAAGAACTGGCTGAAATGGCCACCCGCCTGGAAGAAGCCGGGAATGCCGGCGACACGCAGGCCATACGCGCGCATCTGGTGAAATTCTGCGAGGGACTGGGGGCTCTGGTGGAGAGAATCGGGGAAAGCATGCGAGACAGGCAGGACAATGCCGGCGGCGGCGCCCGCCCGGATCGGGAAAAGCTCCTTCTCCTGAAAAAAGCCCTGGCCGAAGAGGACATGAAAAGCATAGACGAATTGCTGGAGAGCCTGAACTCCTCGCCTCTGGAGCCTTCCGCCGGGAAGCTCGTCGCGGAAATTTCCGAGCTGATCCTGATGTCCGAGTTCCACAAAGCCTCCGCCGTGATTGACGTTATGATCGGGTAGGGTGTAAGTATCCAACAATACCCTAGGGGAGGCTTTTATGGCAAATGAGCGCAAGATGATCATGCTGGTGGACGACAGCATAGCCAATCTGAAAATAGGCAAGAATGCCCTGTCGGACGCGTACGATGTCTTCACCCTGCCTTCCGCCGGAAAAATGCTGGAGCTTCTGGAGCGCAAAACGCCTGACTTGATCCTGCTGGATATAAACATGCCCGAGATGAACGGCTACGAGGCGATAAAGGTGCTCAAGAACAGTCCGGCCACCAGGGATATCCCGGTCATCTTCCTGACCGCCAAAACCGACAGCGGCAGCGAACTGGAGGGGCTCAGCCTGGGGGCGATCGACTACATTTCCAAGCCCTTTTCTCCTCCTTTGCTGCGCAAGCGCCTTGAGGTGCATCTGCTGGTGGAATCGCAGAAAAGGGAACTGCTGGACTACAACGAAAATCTGCAGCGCATGGTGGCTGAAAAAACCGCCACCGTCGTCAAGCTCCAGGGCAAAATTCTGGAAACGGTGGGGGATCTGGTGGAGTCCCGCGACAACACCACCGGCGGCCATGTGCAGCGCACCAGGCGCTGTCTGGGCATATTGGCGACCGCGTTGCGCGAGCGCGACTTGTACAGGGAGGAGACGGAAGGCTGGGATATCAATCTGCTGCAGCAGTCTTCGCAACTGCATGACGTGGGCAAGATATCCATTCAGGACAGCATTCTGCAAAAACCCGGAAAACTGACCCGCGAGGAATTCGATGAAATGAAAAAGCACGTCGAATTCGGCGTCCGGATCATCGAAAAAATCGCCGGCGGCGATGAAGAGATAGTTTTTCTGCGCTACGCCAAAATCCTGGCGGGGGCGCACCATGAAAAATGGAACGGCTCTGGCTATCCCGCCGGTCTGACCGGAATGGACATCCCCCTGCTGGGCCGCCTTATGGCCATTGCCGACGTTTACGACGCCCTGACCTCCGCGCGCCCGTACAAGGAGGCTTTTTCCCACGAAAAAGCCGTGGGCATTATCAGGGAAGAAAGCGGAGTTCATTTTGAGCCGTTGCTGGTGGACATCTTTACTGAGATTGCCGATCGCTTCAAGGAATACGGATAGCCGCGCCGCGTGCCGGAGACGGCTGTTTTTGAATATGGAACAGCAGGCGGAGAAAATAATGTTGAAAATGCTGGTGGGGTATACGTCCGAAGCCGATAACGCGGAGCTTGCGCTTGCGGAGGTTCTTGAACGCGCGGACATAGAAAATAAATTGCTTAAAAATTCCGTGGGCCTGCTGTTTTGTAATCTGGATTTCATTGACAGCGGAGTAGTGAACGCCTTGTGCGGGCGCCTGCCTTTCAAGGTGATCGGCTGCACCACGCAGGGTCTTGCGACGAACGATCTCTCGGCGCAGTTCATGCTCTCCCTGGTTGTGCTTACCAGCGACACGGTGGAATTTTCCGTCGGTCTTTCAGCTTCTCTGACCGTAATGGGTTCGTCCCATCTTCTGCGCTCCGAGGAGGAAGCGGAAGAGAGACTGCGCGCCCTGTACACGCGGACCGCGGCTTCCCTGGCCGGAAGACCTTCCATGATGCTTGTTTTTCAACCCCTGCTGCTCAATCTGCCGGGGGATGCGGTGACCAGCGTTCTGGACCGCGTTTCGGAGGGCGTGCCGATATTCGGCTCCATCGCTCTGGATATGCCGACAAAAATCCGTTCGCCGCAGATCATCCACAACGGTCTGCCCTACGCGGACCGGCTGACGATTCTGCTTCTCAGCGAAGCGGCCTCCCCCAGGTTCTTTCTGAAGACAATATCGCCCCAAAACAGCCGGAGCGCGATCATCACCAGGGCGGAAGGCAACAAATTGCTCAGCATCAACAACATGCCGGCGATAAAGCATCTGGAAAAACTCGGCATCGCGGAACAAGGCAGATTCAGTCCGGCTTTGTTCTTTATGGCCACCATACGCTCCCCGGGCGGCAGAACATCCACCTGCGTTTTTTACGACGTGACTCCGGAAGGGCACCTGATTTGCGGCAATACGCCGGAAACCGGAGGCATCCTGGAAATGGGGGCGATCACCGGCAGGAACGTGCTGGAAAGCGCCGCCGAACTCATTGAGGAGATAAGGACGGCTTGCTTCGAAGAGGAGTCGTTCCGGAACGCTCTTCTGTTTTTTGCCTGTTTTTCCAGAAGCCTGGATCTGATGGATGCGACGGAAGAATCCGAGTTTATACGGAAAGAGCTGCAAAGCACGGTCTTCCCCTATGTCTTTGCCTATTCCGGAGGAGAATTCTGCCCGGTAACCGAAAACGGCAGGCTGGAAAACCGCTTTCAGCAGCATTCCATCATCGCCTGCCTGCTTTAAACGAAGGACTGCCCGGAGAAAGCCGGGCATCAATCCGGAATCCGCCTTCCTTGAAGGGAGAGCTTTCAGGGCATAGAGGGAATTTTGATGAGAAGGTTAGAAACCGAGCAGATTGAAAGCGGCGAAACGGAGAAGAGGATAAGCCTGCTGGAAGAAAGAATACGGCAGCTTGAAGCCGAAAACGCCTCCATCACCCGCCGTTACGCCCTGGCCCAGGCCAATCTCTATCGCGCCAAAACTTACAAGGATTCCACGGATAAATTTCTGGAAAAGATCTCCACCGAGAAATCGACCCAGGAAAAGTATTTTTCCCTGTTGCTGGAAAACAGCGTCAACATCCAGATTTTTCTGGATCAGGAACTGCGTTTTGCCTATTGCTCCAGAAAATTTTTGAAAAGCGCGGGCATCGCCCATTTCGGGCTGGTCAGCGGCCTTCACTTTCAGGAGGTTTTTCAGCGCTATACGGACAGTGAAAGCGTCGAATACATGCTCCTGGCTCTGGCTCAGGTCATAGAGGACAAGCATGGCCACACTTTCAGCCGGGCCATGGATATAGGGCTGAAGGGCACGGTGGAATATTACAAGATTTCCGTCTCGCCCATGCTGGATGGGCGGGGCGCCCCGGAAGGAGTGCTTCTGCTTTTCCAGGATATCACGGAGATACTGCAGGCCAAGGAGCAGGCCGAACAGGCCAGCCGGGCCAAATCCTCCTTTCTGGCCCGCATGAGCCATGAGATACGCACGCCCATGAACGCCATCATCGGCATGAGCGAGCTGGCCCTGCGGGAGGAGGTTTCACCGAACATGCTGGAATACCTGACCAGCATCCGCATGTCCGGCGCGAATCTGCTCTCCATTATCAACGACATTCTCGATCTTTCCAAAATCGAGGCCGGCAACCTTCAGCTCACGCTGAACCCCTATTCCTTCTCCTCCATGCTCAACAACGTGATCAACACCGTCCGGGTGCGTATCTTTGAAAAGCCCATTTCTTTCATCGTCAATGTGGACCCGCATATTCCGAACAATCTGATCGGCGACGAGGTGCATATCCGGCAGATCCTCTTCAATCTGCTCAGCAATGCCGTGAAATATACGCATGGCGGTCAGATCCGGCTTACCATCACCGGAAAGTTCCACGAAGAGAACAAGATATTCCTGACCATGTCCGTCGCCGACAGCGGCATAGGCATAAAAAAGGAGGAACTGGGCAAGCTCTTCGGCAATTTTGTCCGGCTGGACATAGAGCGCAACAAGGAAGTGGAGGGCACCGGCCTGGGACTGGTGATCACCAAGAACCTGTGCCAGGCCATGGACGGCGAAATCACCGTCTCAAGCGTATACGGGGAGGGCTCCGCTTTCACCGTTGTGCTTCCGCAGACTTTCGTCAACGATGACGAACTGGCCAGAGTTGAATCCCCCGAATCCAAAGGGGTGCTGCTCTACAACACTCACCGGCTTTACGGCGAATCCATCTACTACACTCTGCATGCCCTGAATGTTCCGGTATTCTTCTCCACCGGAAAAGAGGAATTTTTCAACAAGCTGAAGGAAGGGACATATCCCTTCGCCTTCGTTTCCCTTTCCGTTCTGGAAAAAGCCTTTACCATGATCAAGGAAATGAAGCTGCGGACCACCCTTGTGCTCCTGATGGATTTCGGCAATTTCTCCTCTCCCGTCCGGCATATCTCAAGCCTGCTCATGCCGGCCTACGCCGTTTCCATTGCCAATGTGCTCAACGGCGTGCCCACTATTGAACACGACAAGAAAAGCCTGGTCCGTTTTACGGCCCCGGAGACGCGCGTGCTGGTTGTGGACGATATCGCGACCAATCTCAAGGTGGTGCAGGGGCTTCTCCTGCCCTACCAGATGAGGGTGGATGTCTGCGAGAGCGGAAGAGAGGCCATTGCCTTCGTAAAAGCGCAGCACTACGATCTTGTGTTCATGGACCATATGATGCCCGACATGGACGGCGTGGAGGCGACAAAGCGCATACGGGAACTGGAAGGAGAGCGCTTCCGGAGAATGCCCATAATCGCCCTCACGGCCAACGCCCTTTCCGGCGTGAGCGCCATGTTTCTGGAAAACGGCTTCAACGACTATCTGGCCAAGCCCATAGACCTGGCGAAGCTTAACGAGGTCATGGGCAAATGGGTGCCCGCGAGCAAACGCCTCAACTTCAGCGCGGAGGTGAAAAAACCTGATTCCGGCTCCAGCCTGAAAATCGAAGGCCTGGACGTGGAGGCCGGAATCGCCGGAAGCGGGGGATCGGAAAAAGGTTATATCGAGGTGCTGAAGCTCTTCTGCCGGGATGTGCGGGCGCGGCTCCAAATACTGCGCGAACCTCCCCCGGCCGGAGACGCGGAGGCCCTCCGTCTTTTTATTACGCAGGTGCACGCCCTGAAAAGCGCCGCGGCCAGCATCGGCGCGATGGAAGTCTCACACTCCGCCGCGCGCCTGGAAGAGGCCGGAAATATCTGCGACATGCCGGCCATACACATGCGCTTGGAATCTTTTCTCAAGGAATTGCGCCTGCTGGCGGCCAGAATAGACGAGCGCCTGCAGGACGAGGAAAATTCCGCTCCGGGCGGCGGGGCGGAGCTGGACGCCCAGGAACTGCTTTCCTTGCGCGAGGCTCTGCTGGAGGAAGACATCACGCGCGTGGACGGTATACTGGAACGTCTGCGCGGTTCGTCCTCCAATTTGGCCTCCGCGGAACGCATGGCAACGCTTTCCGATTTGGTTCTCATAGCCGAATTTGAAAAAGCCGTGGCCGAGATTGATCTCCTGCTTGAGAAAAGAGCGCCGCGGGCGGAATGATGAACGCCGCTCCCGGGCAGGGCGGACTGACCCTGGCCCTGAACGCCGCCGAAGACCGCCTCATGCTGGCTCTGGGCGCTTGCGCCCCTGAAAGTTCCCCAGGCCCTCCGGAAACGGAGCTTTTTTTCGCCCAGGAATGGCAGGCGAAGGCGAGGGGAGCGGAACTGCTCGTTCCGGCGCTGCATCATGCCCTGACCGCCCTCGGGCTCGCTCCGGATCGGATCGGGCGGGTGGCCGTGGTCAGCGGGCCGGGCGGTTTTACCGGTCTGCGCCTCACCGCCGTCAGCGCCGCCGCTCTGGCCCGCGGATTGCGCCTGCGCACAGCCGCTCTGCCTTACCTGCCCCTGCTGGCGGCCGCCGCTCTGGCTTCTCTTGATTATCGCTCCGGCGCAAGCCTGAACCTCTCCGGGGAGCTTGCCGGGCCTCAGCGCCGGCTTCCCCGAATCTGGGCGCTCGTCCATGCCCGGCGCGGGTCAATCCTGGCGCAGAGCTTTGCCGCCATGAGGGTTGACGCCGGCTCCCTGCTGCCGGAAGCCCTTTCTCCCCCGCTCTTCCTGGAGCTGGAGGAATGCGCCGCCCTCCTGCGGGAACAGGACGCGCCCGCGCTGATTCTGGGCTCGGGCCTGAGCCGCAACCGCGATTTTTTCAGGGCGTCCCTGGACGGGAAAAGCCCCGCGCTCCCGTTGCCTCCGGAATTTGATCACCCCTGCCCGGCCTTCCTGCTGCGCTGCGCCCTGCATGAACCGGATTCCTCCTACTCCCGGGACGATATCCGGCCTATGTACATGCGGCCGATTATGTCATAATATTGACGGGAAAAAGGAGCAATCCGGATGGACACAAGCCCAAGCGGCATCATCGGGCAAAGCGCTTCGTTGCGGGAAGTGTTTCGCCTTCTGGGAAAAGTGGCTCCCACGGACAGCACGGTGCTTGTCACCGGAGAATCCGGCACCGGCAAGGAACTGCTGGTGCGCGCCCTGCACCAGCAAAGCTCCCGCAGAGACAAACCCTTTGTCCCCATAAATTGCGGAGCCATTCCCAAGGATCTGCTCGAATCCGAGCTTTTCGGCCATGAGAAGGGAGCTTTCACCCATGCCCTGCGCACCAGGCAGGGGCGCTTTGAAATGGCGGACAGCGGAACCATTTTTCTGGACGAAATCGGTGAAATGGATACGGGGCTGCAGGTAAAAATTCTGAGGGTGATCCAGGAAAAAGAAATTGAGCGGGTTGGCGGAAACGGGTGTAAAAAGGTGGATGTGCGCATTGTGGCGGCCACCAACCGCGATCTGGAGCAGGAAGTGGAGGCCGGGCGCTTCAGGGAGGATCTCTTTTACCGTCTCAACGTCATTCCCATTCATCTGCCTCCCTTGCGGGACAGAGGCGGCGACGTGGCTCTGTTGGCGGATCATTTCCTCAGCGCCTTCAGCCGGAAAAACGGGCGGAAAAAGCCCTCTTTTTCCCCGGAGGCCCGTCTGGCTCTGGAACATTACACCTGGCCCGGCAATGTGCGGGAATTGGAAAACATAATGGAAAGACTCGCCATTCTGTGTGAAACGGATTTGGTGAGCCTCAAGGACCTGCCGCGAAAGATATTGGAACAGGCCGGAGACGTGCTGGCGCTGCCTCCGGTTCCGGATACGGCCGCCGCCCAGCTCGCCGCCTCGGACCAGCCTCTGCTCCCCGCCGGTAAGGCGGATTTTGTCTGGCCCACGCTGGCGGATCTTGCCCGCTACAATCTGAATCTGAAAGATTTTCTGGACACCCTGGAGGAACGCCTGTTGCTGGAAGCCCTGGCCTCGGCGGCCGGGGTAAAGAATCAGGCGGCGGAGCTGCTCGGCATCAAACGCACCACCCTGATTGAAAAACTCAGAAAAAGAAAGCTGGAATAATTATTGCATAGAACCGGAATAAATTGCTTTATATCGGAAAGGAAATTTCAGTGAGCGCTCGCATATTTGTCCCGAAGGCTTTGCTCCTTTTCGCGCCCGCGCTGCTTTTCGCCCTTCTCTGGCCGGAGAGGGACGCTCTGGCTCTTTCAGCCGAATGGCAGGCCCTGCGGGAGCGGGAACGAGTTCTTGTCAGGCTGGCCCCTGAGGAGGGCCCGGCAGGAGAGGTGAGGCGTTTCGGGGCCAAAGACGTTTCCATAGCTCTTTCTTCCGTTCCGGAGGATTTCAATCTGAGCGCGCCGCCAGCGGCCCTTCTTTTCGACGGCATGGAGAAGGGGGAGGAAGGCCTTTTCCTCAGGCTGAAAACCGACGCCTTCGGCTATATAGCCACCAGGCCGGGCAAAAATATGCTACAGGTGGATATTTTCGCCGATCCTCTGGGAAGCCGCTGGAGCGGGCCGGCCGGAGCAAGCTTTGCGCCTCTCCTCCACGGGCCTGACAAAAACGTTTCCGGGACGAAAACTCAGGCCCCGGAAGTCCGCTCGCCGCCGCTTCCGGCCACGGCCCCGAAGCCCGAGCCCGAGGCCGTAACCGGGCCTCCCGCGCTTCCCGCGATCGCCCCCGGGGCGGAGCGGGCCGGGGATTTGGCCCGGCCGGAGCCTCCGGACTCCACCCCTCCCCCGGTGGGGCGAAATTCCGGCTCCGCCCCTATTCCCCTGTTGAACGGGCCGGAGAGAGAGGGAACTCCTTACAACAATCTGCCCGCCTGGCCCCTTCTGGAGATGCCGGAAACTTTGCCACTGCCGCCGCCTCCGCCTCCGGCAGGCGATCCCCTGTCCTGGCGGAGATGGTCAAAGGAAGCGGGCTTCTCCGGAGGCCCGGCGGAATTTTTGAGCGCTTTCTGGCCCCTGGCCGCCGCTCCGGCCCTGGCCGCGGAAGCGGCCGGAGAGACGGGAAGGGAGGCATACCGGGAAGTGGAAGCTCCCTTCGCTTACAGGGCTAAACTGAACGTCGCCCGCGATCCCGGCTGGGTGGAGCGGAAGATTCCGGTCATCCTGCGTGTGCCGGCGGATATGCCTTTAAACAGCCTGGAGGCGGCGCCTCCTCCGGTTGCTCCAGTCCCGGCTTCTTCTTCGTCTCCCGGGGCTCCCGAGGTTTCAGCGCCCGCTTCCCCCCAGGCTCCGCCGCCTTTGCCCGCCGCCGCTCCAGCGCCGCCCGCGGCTCCGGCTTCCGGGACTCCGGCCCCGCCCGCCCCGGCTCCCTCCTCTGTCCCACCTTCTCCTCCGGCTGCTCCAGTTCCGGCTCCCGAGGCTTCCGCCCCGGTTCCCCCTCCCAAAACCGTGGTCTATGTGGACGAATTGGGGCGTCCTGTGGAGCCCCCCCTTGATCCGGAAGCCGCGAACAAGGAAACCGATGCCCTGATGGGCAACCAGGACTATCAGGGAGCGGTGAATCTGCTGGGCAAACTCGTCAAACAGCAGAACCTGAGCCGCGCCCAGCGCGAGACCGCCCTGCACCGTCTGGCCGACGCCACCTTTTCCCTGTATGAAAACGATCTGGCCGGACATTACCAGGAGATACAGGACAGCACCACCGCCGCCATAAATTTCAATACCTCCTCATCGCGTAACGCCGCCGCTTATCTGCGTCTCGGCTTTCTGAATCTGAAGGTGGAAAATTCCTACGAGGCCGCCGCCTATTTCAACCTGTTGCGCCGGAGATTCCCTTCCTTCAACGACATACCCCTGACCTATTATTACTGGGGAGATTACCAGTATAAACAGGGCAACATGAACGAAGCCGCGGAGCAATTCAACCATGTGGTGCTGAATTATCCGGATCATCCCATATCCCGTGATTCCGCCATGGGCCTTGCCCGTACCTATTATCGCATGGGGCTGTTCCAGGAAGCCCACAAAATTATGGAATTTTCCGAACTGCGCTGGCCCTCCTATTATCTGGACTACCCGCCGGTGCTCAGTCTGTTCGGCGACGTGGCCTACCGGGTAGGGGATCTGGACAAGGCCCGCTCCTCTTACTGGCTCTATTACAACCTGGTTCCGGAGGCGGAGGACGCGGACATAATCCTGACCCGTCTGGGAGACATATATATGGCCGGCAAATACCACAACGCGGCCATTCAGGCTTATACGGAGGCGGTAAACCGTTTCCCCTCCAGGGATGGAGGGATTATCTCCCTGATGCGCCTGGCCGAGGACGGCATCTATGACAATCCCACGCTGACCGGAATGTACAAGGTTTTCGATCGCCCCTACGACCGCCGCGCCGCTGAAGCCTACCGCACCATTATCCGCGAGTATCCGGAGAACCCCCTGATCTATCTGGCCAAGCTCAAGTTGGCCATGTGGAACATGTGGCAGAAAGACTACATAAACTGCATAGACCTGTGCTCGGAAATAGTTTCCGCCGTTCCGAACAGCCCCCTGGTCCCGCGGGCGCGTGAGGTGGCTCTGGGCGCTTTTACCCTGCTTTCAGCCGAGGATGTCAACGACAAGCGTTACTCCAGAGCGCGCGAAGTCTGGCAGCGTTATCCCATCCTGCGCACGCAGGAGGAGTTCCTTGTGCCGGAAAGCCGGCTGGCCCTGGCCGTAAGCCAATGGAACAGCGGCTTCATGGATGAGGCTCTGCTTACTTTGCAGCCGTTTTTTTACGGCGGGAAAATAGGCGAAATATCCGAGCTGGCCATGTATCTGGCCTTGGACATACTCACGGAACATCTGCGCTGGGGAGATATAGTGGAGCTGGCCCAGCGCATCGAGCTCTGGGAGCTCAGCGTCCCGGCCAAGGCCCAGTTGGATTACTCCCTGGCTCTGGCCTACGAGAACAGAGAGAACCCGGAGGCGGCCGCTCCCATCTGGGGCAGTCTCTATGAAAGAAAAGTTCTGCCTCCGGCCCAGCAGGCCAATGTCGCCTTTTATTTCGGCCGCAGCGCCAAGCTTAACCGCGATCTGGAGAGCGCCTACTACGTCGGGCTGGATGCCCTGAACCTTTTGCGGGATCTGGCCGCCGCCAATCCGGATCAGGCCGACAACGAAAAAATCAAAACCCAGATAATCTCCCTGATGGATATAGCCGAAGACGCCGGGCAGCTTCAGCAGGCCATGGATTACGCCAGGCAGTACCTGCAATATGTCGGCGAAGATTCGGCGGAAGGCCAGGCCACCCTCTACCGGCTTTCCCGTCTTTACAAAAAGCGCGGCGACACGGCGGACTGGCTCCGGGCTCTGGAAAATCTGTCCGAAAAATATCCGGGCTCCACCTACGGGCGCATGGCGGCTTCCGAGCTGGCCGGCTACCGCCTGGACAATCAGGCCGCCCGTTTTTCACAGGGCATATAGAACATTTCAGTCTAAAGCATTTTAACTTTATTGCAATTAACGCTTGAAACAGTTCGCTTACGGCGGGCAAAGCCCGCCTGCTCCTGTTTCGCGGCGAGGATTTGCCTGCAAATCCTCGCAGAGCAGTTCTCTCGTTTCATTCGTGAACTGCTCTAGGGCATTTCCACTTTGATGTCGCACATCCATGTTCTTTCAGCTCCACGCCCGCTCCGGCGCTCACCGGCGCAAATGAATTGCGCCCGCGCCCTCGCGGCGGGCGTCCGCTCGCGCGGCCGCCGGAGCATTTCGGCAAATGTTGAAATGCTCTATCGGATGTAGTTGGGAATGTTCAAAAACAAATCCCGCGTATACGTGATGATTTTATCCATGATCCAGGGAAAGGTGAGGAGAAGCACCAAAAAAATGGAGAGAATCTTGGGGATGAAGCTCAAGGTCATCTCCTGAATCTGGGTGGCGGCCTGAAAAATGCTTACGACCAGTCCCACGGCCAGCCCCACCCCCAGCATGGGCAGGGAGATCATGAGGGTCAGTTCTATGCTCTGACGCGCGAAGCCGATGATGAATTCCGGAGTCATGCCGTCATTCCCTCATGAAAAACTGTTGACCAGGGTGCCCACCAGCAGGCTCCAGCCGTCCACCATCACAAAAAGCAGCAGCTTGAAAGGCATGGAAACCATCATGGGAGGCAGCATCATCATGCCCATGGCCAGGAGTATGCTGGAAACCACCATGTCCAGAATCAGAAAGGGAATATAAATTAAAAAGCCGATGATGAATCCGGTTTTAAGCTCGCTTATGATAAAGGCGGCCACCAGCGAGGAGAAGGGCACTTCATCCCGGTTCTGCGGACGGGACATGCCCGTGACGGTATAAAAAATGGAGAGATCCTTTTCCCTGGTCTGCTTGAAGAGAAATTCCCGCATGGGGGCCTCGGCCCGCTGCAGAGCCAGTCGGAAATCAATGCGCTCGTCCAGGTAGGGTTGCAGGGCGTTGTCGTTGATCTGCTTTCCCACCGGGAACATGATGGCCACGGTCATGAAAATGGCCAGACTCGCCAGCACCTGGTTGGGAGGGAGCTGTTGCACGCCTATGGCCTGACGCACAAAATGGAAGACGATGATGATGCGCGTAAAACAGGTGGCGGTGAGCACAATGGCCGGGGCCAGGGAGAGTACGGTAAGCAGAAAGAGGATTTCCAGAAGCATGGAGACGGAGCGGGGCTCCATCTCGCCGCCGGAAAGGCTGAGTTGCAGATTGGGCATGACCATGTCCGGGGAAGCCGCCCGGAGACTGTCCGGCCACAGGCAGAGCAGAAGGAAGAACAAGAGAGCCGCCGCGCGGCTCCCGGAAAAGCCCGGGAGGCGCCCGCCCTCGGGAAGCGTTCTATTTCTTTTTGCCGAGTCCATGCAACAAATTCCTGAAGTCGGGCAAGCCGGCCGCGACGGCGCGCCTGCCTTCCGTTGAGACGTCCGCCGGGGCGTCTTCGCCCGGTTCTTCCTCCTCGGGATACTCTTCCAGGGGAGAGCTGTCCAGCAGGGAGATCTGCTGTTCCGTTACCCCCAGGAGCAGGCGTTTGTCCCGGTATTTAAGCACCAGCAGCAATTTTTTCGGCCCCAGGCTCAGGCGGGATTCGATTTGCAGCCCCCGGGCGGGGGTGAGAAAACGCCAGGAGCCCCTGCGCCGGAGCAGGCGCACCCCGAACCAGCACAGCCCCAGAAGGACGAAGAGCACGCCCAGACTGAGGAAGTATTCGGCCAGATTGTATTCCGGAATAATCCCAGAGTCCATGCTCAGCCCAACTGTTTTATCCGTTCTATGGGGCTTATGATGTCTGTCAGGCGCACGCCGAATTTCTCGTTTATGACCACGGCTTCACCCCTGGCTACCAGCTTTCCGTTCACATATACTTCCAGGGGTTCGCCGGCCATTTTGGCAAGTTCCACCACCGAACCCTGCCCCAACTGCAAAAGTTCGTTGATCAGAAGGCTGGTGCGCCCAAGTTCGGCCGATACGTCTAGGGGTATGTCCAGAATGAAGTCCAGATCCCGGCGGTCGGAATCCACCCGCGGAGCCTTGGCTTCCTCTGTCAGATCCTTGAAGGAGGCATCCTTGGCCTTGCTGGACAGGAAGGACTGCTCCTTGCTTTTTTTCGCGCTGGCCTGCTCCTCGCCGGCCATGGCCGCGGCCCATTCCGCGGCCAGGGATTCCTGGTCTTCGCTTTTTTTGCCGTCATCCGCGCCGCTTTCGGATTCTTTCTGTTCTCCCAGAGCCGCGGCCCATTCCGCGGCCAGAGCATCCTGGTTGTCAGCATCGCTCATAACTAGCTCCCCGGGTTCAACCCCTTGTTCACTGGATCACCATATTTGTGAAAAACACCCGTACAACCTTGGGGCCTCCAAGCACCTGATTCAGCCGATCCAGAATTTCGTTGCGCAGAATATGCTTGCCTTCCTGAGAGGAGAGTTCGGGAAAGGTCTTGCTCGAAAGCAGCAGGATCAGGCTGTCGCGGATGCGGGCGTTCTGCGCCTGTATTTCTTTGCCCACTTCGGGCGAAACCAGTTCCAGCTCCAGATCCAGCTGTATATACCGCCGCCCCAGAGGATCGTAAAGATTGACCAGAAGGGTGGGCAGGGTCGCCGTGGGCGAAACGACGCCGGCCGCCCCGGTCTGCTGCGTCTTGCCCTGGGAGTCTTCCGTGCCCTCTCCCCGGTTCAGGAATTTGTCCAGAAAGCCGAAATAGTAGGCCGCTCCGCCGCCGCCGCCCAAAAGCAGGATAAACACAAGCAGGACCCATTTCAATTTGCCTTTTTTCTTTTTGGGCACTTCGTCGTCCTGAGACATGTTTTCTCCGTAAACTGTTTAATCGGCCGCCGCCTGGAGCGTCCCGCGCTTGAGGATGTCAATTCGCTCTATGGCCGCGGCCCCTTGTCGGAAGTATTTCCGGTTTTGAACAGAATTTCAAGCCGCGCGCGCATCCTGCCGGGCCGGGCCGCGAAAGGTTCAGGAGCTTTGTCCCCGCCGTAGGCGCTGACGCTGAAACGCGCCGGAGCATGCCCCTGGTTCAGGAACACGCCCAAGGCGGCCAGAACGCGCGCGACGGAAGCCTGGTAGGGGTCTTTGCCGCCCGCTCCGGGCTCGCTCCCCCCGGCTTCCTCATGCCCGTCGAGCCGTACCTCGCCCGGCAGAATATACACAAGCGAGGCCAGATTCCGGAGCAGATCCCGCCCTCCCGGCCGGAGGCCGCTGCTGCCGGGCTCAAAGAGCAGCGCGTTGTCCAGGCTGAACATGATGCCGTCTTTATGGGGCAGTATGCGTACGCTGTCTTCCAGTGTACCTTTATCAAAGTCCGGGGGCAAGCTTTCCGAAGGGAAGAGCAGCTCTTTGACCAGGCTTTCCTTTTCCTCCATATATTCCTGTTTCAGCAGCAACTGGGCGGCCAGCCGGATGCGCTCGGGCACCTGGGCGGCTTCGCCGGGCAGGCCCTTCCGCCTGTCCAGGCCGGAGCTGATGCTGCGCAAAACGGAATCGTCCAGGGAGGACATACTGAAAATCATCAGAAACAGAACCAGCAGCAGAGTGGTCAGATCCGCGAAGGTGATCAGCCAGGCCGGTTTGAAGGAAGAGAAGGATCTTTTCGCCGCCCGCATCAGTCCCCTCCCTCCCGCGCGCCCGGCCTGTCTTCTCCGGGCAGATCCAGGTCGAAACGGAAGTCGCGGAAGTAATATTCCTGCCCCCGCGCCGGTTCCGGGCTCAGGGCATCCATCCTGTTGAGCAGTCCGGGATTGCGCTTGTCCAGAATCAGCTCGATGCGCCGGTTTTTGAAGCGCCCTTCCGGCGTGTCGTTGGAAAAACGCGGGCGGTGGCTGCCGTAGGCTTCCAGAAGCAGCAGGGAAGTATTCACGCCCATGGCCCCGAAATATTTGTATACCGACAGAGCGCGCTCCAGAGAGAGGCTCCAGGAAGGGTCAACCACCCGCTCGTTGTTTATCTGCGAGCGCAGCCCCTCCCCCAGACCTGTGGCGCTGTACCCGCGGATGCTCGCCGGATGGAGCATGGCGTGAAAATAGGGCAGCAGGCGATTCAGGGATTGCCTGCCCTCCGGGAGTATTTCCACGCTCCCCTCCGTGAAAAGCAGATTTTCCGGAATGGCTATGACGATCTCGTCTTCCGCGTAGCGCACGTGTATGTCCGGGTTATCGTCGAACAGAAGGCGCGAATTTCCGGTAAGGGCGGTATCTCCCCGGCCCGGCCTGCTCTGGCGGGAATGTTCCGTCCCGGATTCGGCTCTTTCCGCGCCTCCCCCGACCAGGGGGTTGTGCGCCAGCTCCCGCGCCGCGCGGCCGAAAACCGTGCGCACGGATTCCACCGCCTGTATGCTGTTCTTGTCGTTGACCACGGACATGGAAGCCAGAATGATAAAAAAGGTCAGCATCAGGGTCATCATGTCCGAAAAAATGATCAGCCAGGGTTGGCGGGCGGGGGATTTAAAGCTTCTTCCGGAGCGCATGGCCGCGAATCCGCCTTTAGCCGTTTTCATTTTTCCCCAGGTCAAAGGGGGATATGTCCGGATTTTTCCGCCTCTCCTCCGGAGACTGAAAGCCTTCCAGAAGATCGCGGATTACTCTGGGGTTTTCGCCTTTGGCCAGGCAGATTATGCCTTCCAGCCGCATTTCCATGACGCGGATTTCCTCCTGCGAAATATGCTTGAGTTTGCCGCAGAGAGGCAGAAAAACAAGGTTGGACAGAATAGCCCCGTAAAAAGTGGTGATCAGGGCCACGGCCATGGCCGGGCCTATGCTGGAGGGGTCGCTCAGGGTACGCAGCATCTGCATCAGCCCGATGACCGTGCCTATCATGCCCAGAGCCGGGGCATAAGAGGCCATGACGTTCAGCAGATCCACCCCGATCGAGTTCCGGGCGTGGGTGCTGTCTATTTCCATTTCCAGGATGGAGCGTATGTATTCCGGCTCCAGTCCGTCCACCGTGAGCTGCAACCCCTTGCACAGATAAGCGTCGTCCAGCAGCCGGATTTGGTTTTCCAAGGTCAGAACGCCCTCGCGCCGGGCCAGATAGGCAAAATTCATGAACTGCCCGATTACCAGGGAGGTGGAAGGAGCGCGTCTTAATACGCTCCGGCCTATGTTCAAAGAGGCGCGGAGCAGCACTCCCGGGGGATAATTGGTCAGGGTGGCGCCGAAGGTTCCCCCCAGCACAATCAGGGCGGCCGGCCCGTTCACAAAGATGGAAAGGTCGCCTCCAAGGCTGAGAGCCTCCGCCAGCAACGCAAAGGATACCGCCAGGCCTATCAGGGTTGCGAAATCCATAACTCTCCCGTGTCGGTTCTGCCGTCTCGGCCCGAAACTGTCACGCATTTGACGCAGGCGGGCGAACCGGGGGCGGCTCGCCTCCGCGTCTTCCGCGTGGGGGGGCGGACACATGAGCCCCTGCGCGGAAATGGCCGCGCCTGCGCCAGCACCGCCTGAACGGCGCTTGCGGGCCTCTTTGTCCCGGAAGACGGCTTTTCCAGTACCTTCTGCAAATTCCGGGCCAAATTTAAGGGGTCCAGGCTGTGGATCAGGCGGAAGCTCCCTGCCAGGGAGGGGGCTTTTCTACTTTGCGCATGGCCGGCGAAGTACCGGGCAATTCTTTCCCGGCCGGCCGGAGAGGCCGTTTCCCGGCGATCTTCCAGCAAGGCCAGGAGTTCCCGCTTGGCCAGCGCTTCCCGACCCCCGGATATGACTGGGGATTCGCGGGCGAACCCTTGCCGCCGTATAGCCGCAAGGCGGGCTTTGCCCGCCGCCAAGCGATTGTTTGAAGCGTTAATTGCTCTATGGCTCAAGGATTTTTCCGGCCTCTTGCCGGTTACGGCGTATAGTTGTAGCCTGCTTTCAGGGCCTCCGCGTTCTGGGGTATGAGCCCGGTATAGTGCCCGGATATCGTTTTGGAAAGAACGGCCACGGCTTTTTCCAGCGGGACTATGCCCGTGGCCCTGATAAAGGCGCCCAGAGCCACCATGTTCGTCAGGCGCCGCCGGCTGCGCAGCTTTTCCGCGATCTCGTCGGCCGGGATGCAGAGGCTGCGCAGGCGTTCGTTCTCCACCAGGGATACGTCCGCCAGGGAGGAATTGACGATCTGCGTGCCTCCGTCCTCAATACGCGGCTGGAATTTATCCAGGGAAGGCTGGTTCAGAATGATCGCGGACTTGGGGCGCCGGATTATGGGCGAACCTATTTCCTCCTCGGAAATAACCACAGTGCAGTTGGCTGTGCCGCCCCGCATTTCCGGGCCGTAGATCGGGATAAAGGTCACGTTCAGGCCCAGATCCATGCCGGCATGGGCCAGAAGGTTTCCCGCGAGCATGACGCCCTGACCGCCGAAGCCGGCTATGATCACATCCAGGTAGGCGCTCACTTCCCTTCTCCTTCAGAGCCGGCCAGCCGCTTATCCTTGAAGACGCCGAGAGGAAAGCAGGGGATCAGCGCCGTCCGGATATAGGCGTTGGCCTGAACCGGATCCAGGCGCCAGTTGGTGGGGCAGCCGGAAAGAAGTTCCACAAAGCCCAGGCCCTCTCTTTTCTCCTGGGCTTCAAAGGCGCGGCGCAGGGATTTTTTGGCGGCGAGGATGTTCCTGACGCTGTCCAGGGAGCAACGGGCGGAGTAGGCCGTGCCGCCCAGGGAGGCTATAATTTCGGCCATGCGGATGGGCGCGCCCTCGTGTTCCAGACGGCGCCCCTCGGAGCAGGTGGTGGTTTTCTGGCCGAGCGGCGTGGTGGGGGACATCTGGCCGCCGGTCATGCCGTAAACGGCGTTGTTGATGAAGACCACGGAGATTTTCTCCCCCCGGCTGGCCGCGTGTATGATCTCGCCCATGCCTATGGAGGCCAGATCCCCGTCTCCCTGGTAGGTGAAGACGAATTTGTCGGGGCAGGCGCGCTTGACGCCCGTGGCCGCGGCCGGGCTGCGCCCGTGCGGAGCCTCCACGGCGTCGACGTCCAGATAGTTGTATATGAAAACCGAGCAGCCGACGGAGCCGACGGCAATGGCTCTTTCCCGCAGGCTCATTTCATCCAGAAGTTCGGCCACCAGGCGGTGGGCCACTCCGTGGTGGCAGCCGGGGCAGTAGTGCGTGATTCTGGAACGCAGGGAGGCGGGCTTGTCAAAAACCAGTATTTCATCCGTTCTTGGGGTAAGATCGAGAATTTCGGCTTCCGCGTTCATGATTTCCTCCGCAAGGCGTCCAGCATGGGCGCCATAAGGTCTTCAACGCCGGGCAGGGAGCCGGGCATGTGGCCGTAGAAATCCGAATCGGCGCACAGGCGCACGGCCAGACGCACATCGTCCACCATCTGTCCGGTATTGTGCTCCATAGTGAGAAAACGCCGTCCTTCTTCGGCCAGTTTTCGCAACGCGGCGGAAGGAAAAGGATAAAGCAGCAGGGGGCGCAGCAGCCCTATTCTGTGCCCGGCCTCGCGCAGCTTACGGACAGCGCTTTTTGCTATGCGGCCCAGCGAGCCGTAAGCCACCACAATAAGCTCCGCGTCTTCCGCCATGAAACTTTCCGCCCTGGCCTCCCGCTGCATTTCGGCATATTTGGCGCTCAGGTGGCGATTGTGCTCCGCCAGGAGGCCCTCTTCCAGAAAAAGGGAACGGAGGAGACGTTTTTCCCTGCCCCTGGCTCCGTCCAGCCTCCACTCGCTTTCACCGTGATCGCGTCTTTCCGGCGTCCAAAGATTGACGGGTTCCTTCATGGCGCCGATTATGCCGTCGCCCAGAACCAGAGCGGGAGTGCGATAGCCGAAGGCCAGATCAAAAGCGGCAATGAGCATGTCGTAAGCTTCCTGACAGGAGGAAGGGGCCAGAACCGGAGTGCGGTAATCTCCGTGTCCGCCCCCCCTGGTGCTCTGGTAGTAATCCCCCTGGGCCGGGCCTATGTCTCCCAGCCCCGGTCCTCCGCGGTTCATGTTCACGATTACCCCCGGCAGTTCCGAGCCCGCCATGTAGGAAATGCTCTCCTGCATAAGGGAAATGCCGGGGCTGGAGGAGGAGGTCATGGCTCTGGCGCCTGTGGCCGCCGCGCCCAGAAGCATGTTGCAGGCCGCAAGCTCGCTTTCGGCCTGGACAAAATTCCCTCCCGCCGCCGGCAGAGCGGAAGAGAGCAGTTCCGGAATTTCGTTCTGGGGAGTTATGGGATAGCCGAAATAGCATTCGCAGCCGGCGGCTATGGCGCCGTAGGCTATGGCCTCGTTGCCTTTGAGGAGAAGACGTCTGCCGGAATCCACGTTATGCCCCCCTTCCCGCGCCGGCGGAATATTCCGCCTCCAGCCGCGGCCTTTTTGAGGATCGGAAGACGCGAATGGCGCAATCCGGGCAGATCATGGCGCAGGAGGCGCAACCGGTGCATTGATCCATCCGCGGCGCCTCGGCGGGATTGTACCCTTGATTATTCAGCCGCGAAGAGCGGCCGATTATTTTCTTCGGGCAGAAATCGGCGCACAGCATACAGCCTTTGCAACGCTCTCTCAGAAAAACAATCCGGGACATGGTTGAACCCACAGTTTTGAGGATAATTTTGTCGCGGCCTTATCCGGAGACATATTTTCGCCGGGCCTGAACCCGGAAAAATACCTTAGCGTAACTGTACGCTGTTTTTTTCGTCAGAGCAAGGGCTATCCCGAAATTTTGTCATATCCGCGCCCGCCCCTTCCTCTATTCCCGTACGCTGTAAGCTCCGTAGCCCGTCCATTTGTAGGTGGTCAGCGCCTCCAGGGCCAGAGGGCCGCGCGCGTGCAGTTTTTGCGTGCTCACGGCCGCTTCCGCGCCCAGGCCGAACTGCGCGCCGTCGGTGAATCTGGTGCTGGCGTTCACATAGACAGCGGCCGAATCCACCAGGCGTATAAAGCGTTCGGCGTTTTCCATGCTCTCCGTGAGAATGGCGTCGGAGTGTCCGCTGCCGTGGCGGTTGATGTGCTCCACGGCCTCGTCCAGGTCCCTTACAACGACCAGATTGAGATCCAGGCTGAGCCATTCTCTGTCCAGTTCTCCCTCCTCCAGCGGAAAGAAGGGGCAGGGGCAATCCCCGGGAAGCAAGGAGCCGGCTTTCGCGTCGTGATGCAGGCTCACCCCTTTATCTCCCAGGCAGGCGGCCAGGGCGGGCACGAAGTCCGGCGCTATGTCCTGATGGATGAGCGCCGTTTCCACGGAGTTGCAGACTCCGGGGCGCTGGACCTTGGCATTGGCCAGCACCGGCAGGGCCAGATCCTGCCGGGCGCTTTTGTCCACAAAGATGTGGCAGACCCCTATGCCGCCGGCAATCACCGGAATCCGCGAGTTTTCACGGCAGAACTCCTGCAGTTCCGGCCCGCCGCGCGGGATCAGCATATCAATATAGCGATCCAGGCGGAGCAGGGCGTGAAGCAGCTTCCGGTCATCTCCCGGAAGAGTCTGTACGGATTCTTCTGGAAGTTTGCGCTCCCGCAGAGCCCCGCGGATTATTCCGGCCAGCGCCTCGTTGCTGCGCCTGGTTTCCCTGCCGCCCCGCAGGATCACGGCGTTGCCGGTTTTAAGGCAGAGGGAGGCTATGTCCACCGTCACATTGGGCCTGGCTTCATAAATGGCGGCAATCACCCCCAGAGGCGTCCGGCGCCGGACAAGCCTCAGGCCGCTGTCCAGAATGCGCCCGTCCAGCACCCTGCCCGTCGGATCCTCCAGAGCGGCTACCCGGCGCAGATCTCCGGTCATGGAGAAGAGCCGCTCCGGGGAGAGATGGAGGCGATCCCGCAGAGCCGGACTCAGGCCCGAGCGCTTGGCCTCTTCCATGTCCGCGGCGTTGGCCGCGAGCAGAGCTGTCCGCTCCGCCTCCAGCAGGTCCGCCAAATTCAGCAGCAGACTGTTTTTTTCGGCCGCGCCGAGTCCGGCCAGGACGCGGGAGGCCGCTTTGGCGGCGCGCCCGACGGCTTCAAGAGATTCAGGCATCTTATACTCCGAGCAGAATCAGGTCATCGCGATGCACGGCCACAGGGCCGTATTCATAGCCGATAAGCGAAAAAATTTCGTTGGAATGCCTCCCGGCCAGCAGGGACAGAGCCTCGCTGTTATATTGGGTCACACCCCGGGCCAGGGGGCCGCGGCGCGGGGGAATGAGGCGCACCACGGCGCCGCGCGGGAAATTTCCTTCCACCCCGGTAATGCCTTTGGGCAGGAGGGAGCCGCCCTTTTCGCTCAGGGCCAGGGCCGCTCCGGCGTCAATGCGCAGATCTCCGGCCGGAGGCGCGCCGAAGAGCCAGCGTTTGCGGTTTTCCAGCGGAGAGGCGCTGGGAGTGAAGCGGGTGCCGGCGGGGGAGCCGGTCAGGATTTTTTCGAGCAGCTCCGGCTCTTTCCCCGAGGCGATGACGACCTGTATGCCGGCCCTGGTGGCTATTTCCGCCGCCTGAATTTTGGTGCTCATACCGCCCGTGCCCAGGCCGGAAACGCTGCCGCCGGCAAGAGCGCGTATTTTATCGTCAATGCGGTCCACCTGGGCGATAAGTTCCGCTTCCGGATGAAAGCGGGGATCGGTGTTGAAAAGCCCGGACTGATCCGTGAGCAGCAGAAGGCTCTCGGCCCCGGCCAGAACCGCGGCCAGGGCCGAGAGATTGTCGTTGTCACCCACCCGTATTTCATTGGTCGCCACCGCGTCGTTTTCGTTGATTACAGGCACGACGCCGCGATCCAGCAGGGAACGCAGCATGTCGCGCGCGTTCAGAAAGCGTTCTCTGTCTTCCAGGTCGGCCCGGGTGAGCAGCATCTGCCCCACCCGGATATTGTAGAGATCAAAAAGCTGCTCCCAGATTTGGATGAGCCGGATCTGGCCCACGGCGGCCAGCATCTGCCGGTTGGCCACGGAACGCGGCAGCTCCGGAAAGCCCAGGCGCGCCCGGCCGGCGGCAATGGCTCCGGAAGTGACCAGGACGATGCGCTGTCCCCGCCGCCGCGCTCTGGCGCAGTAGCGGACGAACTCCAGCATACGCTCCCGGTTCAGGGCAAGGTTCTCGTCCGTGAGTATGCTGGTGCCCAGCTTGACGACGAATGTACGCGCCATCGCCCCCCCCCTCCGGCCGGAATTACTCCTGGGCCAGCGCTTTGACGGCCTCGCCGTATTCATCCCTGACTATTATTCTGATCCGGAGCAGTTCCATCCACTTCCGGAAAGCCGAGACAAAGACAAAGGCCATGAGCGTCATGAGCAGAATGGCCATGCCCGCCAGCAGATACTGCCCTCTGGGGATGTAGGATTGAAAGACCTGCAGGCTTCCCGCCCAGAAGGTGATGCCGGCCAGAGCCAGCCCCGGAATGGCCGTGCACAGGCAATATTTGCCCCGGTCGAGCCGCAGAAGCATGGTCGTGCCCACAATAAGAGCGCAGGCGCCCAAAAGCTGGTTGCTTATGCCGAAAAGGGGCCAGATGGCCATGATGCTGCCGGAATAGGCCAGATAGCCCCAGAAAAAGCTGAACAGGGCGCTGGCCGTTATTATTCCGGGCAGCCAGCTTTTATCCCTGAAGCGGGGCAGAAAGAGGCCTATGCTTTCCTGGATGGCGATGCGCCCGACCCTGGTGACTCCGTCCACGGCCGCCAGGATGAACACGGCCTCGAACATGATGGCGAAGTTGTACCAGTAGGCCAGGAGTTCCTCCATGTAAGGGATGTTGTGAAAGATGTAAGCCATGCCCACGGCCAGGGAGACCGCGCCGCCGGTGCGATCTTGCAGGCTGATGCCGATCTGCTCGGAGAAATAGGCCAGATCGACCGCGGCCAGCTCGGGATTGGCGGCCAGCAGGGCCGGGTAGGCGGCGCCGGGAGTGTTGATGGCGAAATAGTCGCCCGGCATCATGGCGCAGGCCGCGATCAGGGCCATGATCGCCACGAAGCCCTCCGCCAGCATGGCCCCGTAGCCCACAAAAAGGGCTTCCCTTTCCCTCCCCAGCATTTTCGGCGTGGTGCCGGTGCCGATGATGGCGTGAAAGCCGCTCACCGCCCCGCAGGCTATGGTGATAAAGAGGAAGGGCAGGGCGGGGCCGCCGATGATGGGGCCGCCGCCGGAAAAGAAGCGCGTCACCGCCGGCATTTGCAGATTGGGATGGACAAAAATTATGCCCACGGCCAGCATAAGCACAGTGCCGATTTTAAGGTAGGTGGAAAGGTAGTCGCGCGGCGCGAGCAGCATCCAGACCGGCAACACCGAGGCGATGAAGCCGTAAAGGGGCAGGGCGAAAATCAGGGTGCCGCGTTCGACGCTGAAAATTTCTCCCAGAAGATCCGGGCGCATCAGGAAATGTCCGCCCACAATGCCGCCGACCAGCAGAACCAGGCCGATGACGCTGGCCAGGCCGACGCGTTTCGAGCCCGATTTCATGATCAGGCCCATAATCACGGCAATGGGGATGGTGATGAAAACGGTGAACAGAGACCAGGGCGCGTGGTACAGGGCGTTGATGCAGGCCAGGGCCAGGCCGACCAGACCGAGCAGCAGGATGAAAAATACCGCTATGCCGGTCACGACGCCGGTGGCCGGGCCTATTTCCCGGCTGACTATATTCCCCAGGCTGTGCCCTTTATGGCGCACGGAGGCGAAAAGGATGACGAGATCGTGCGTGGCTCCGGCCAGGACGCAGCCTATGAGAATCCAGAGCGCGCCGGGCAAAAAACCGAACTGCGCCGCCAGCACCGGGCCGATCAGGGGGCCGGCCGCGGCAATGGCCGCGAAGTGATGCCCGAAAAGCACATTCTTGTTGGTGGTCACATAATCCCTGCCGTCGGCGTATCTGACCGCCGGCGTGGCCCGTTCGTCCTTCAGGCGGAGCACCTTGTCGGCCATGAACAGGCCGTGAAAACGGTAGGCTATGGCAAAGAGGCACAGGGAAACAAAAACCAGGGTCAGGGCGTTCATTCCGTTAAGGCTTTCCATGATTACCTCGCAGCAAAGATTAACCTTGATTTCTGGAATTAGGCGGGAAGAGCGGAGTCGTCAAGCAAAAAAGAGCGGCTATTTTATCCTGCTCCAGTGGGCAAAACAGGCCGGAATTTCGCGCAGCACCGAAAAAACGTCCCGCGCTTCAAAGTGATCGGCGTGCAGGGAACCCACTCTGGGGACGCCTTCATTTTTCAGGAGCATGACCAGACGGGGCAGGTGGAAGAACTGGCTCACCGCTATGACGCTTTCCAGGTTGTTCCGCTCAAGGTAGCGCCCGGTGAAGCTGGCCGCGGCCCCGGCGTCCGCTCCTTCCGGATCGACGATCAGGTCCTTGGCCGGGAGGCCCAGTTCCAGCAGATAATCCCGCATGGCCAGGGCTTCGTTAGCTCCGGATGCGCCCGTGCCGCCGCTGACGATGACCACTCCGACCAGACGTCGGCTGTAAAGCCCGTAGGCGGCTCTGACCCTGGCCCGCATACCGGGGGAGAGCCGGCCGTCGACAAAAATCTCGTTCCCCGGCACCAGCGCCGCATCCGCCGGAAAAACCCGGTCATGCAGCCCCTGAATGCAGATCATCAGGGAGGAAGCCCCCAGACCCAGGAACAGACTGCAGAGCAGCAGGATCAGGGAGGAACGGGATCGCGGGGGAGTTTTCCTCCCCGCGCGATCCCGGCGGCTTGCAGGCATGGCCGCGAAATCAGTTTATGAAGATAAAGGTAAGCAGGACGAAGCTGGGCACCAGAATGGCGACGGACCAGGCCATGTAGCCGAAGAAGCTGGGCATGCGCACGCCCTGGTTTTCAGCTATGGAGCGCACCATGAAGTTGGGCGCGTTGCCGATATAAGTGTTGGCCCCCATGAACACCGCTCCGGCTGAAATGGCCGCCAGGGTTTCGGCCATAGGCCCCATCAGGGTGACGGGATCCCCGCCGGCGGTGTTGAAAAACACCAGATAGGTCGGGGCGTTGTCCAGGAAGCTGGACAGGGATCCGGTCAGCCAGAAGTACATGGGGTTTACCGGCTGTCCTTCATGGGTCACCAGGCTGATCACCGCGTGCAGCGCGCCTTGTTCTCCGGCCCGGAGAATGGCCAGGGCCGGGATCATGCTCAGGAATATGCCGAAAAAGAGCTTGCCCACTTCCAGGATGGGCGCCCAGGTGAAGTTGTTCCGGCGGCGGCTTTCCCTGGAAGTCAGCTTGAGGGAAAGGGCGGCCAGCAGGAGCAGGAGCACGTTCTGCATAACATTCTGCAGGGGAATGCTCACATGATAGATCTCCACGGACCCGAAATTCACCGAACCGCTGAGCAGCACGGTCAGAACTATGCCCAGAAGCAGGAGCAGGTTGACCTTGCCTTCCAGGCCGAGCTTCTCGGTATGCTCCGTTTCTTCCGCCGGGGGAACGGGCCGCCCTTCCCTGTTGTAGAGAACTGTTTCCAGGATAAAGTACACGACCAGCAAAAGCCCGGCTTCCACCAGAAGCATGGGCAGCAGGTGCGTGAAGGTCCAGAAGAAGCTCACTCCTTTCAGAAAGCCCAGAAAGAGCGGCGGATCCCCCAGAGGGGTGAGGCAGCCGCCTATGTTGGCCACCAGGAAGATGAAGAAGACCACGGAGTGGACTTTGTACCTGCGATGGGCGTTGGCCCGCAGCATGGGACGGATCAGGAGCATGGCCGCGCCGGTGGTGCCCATCCAGCTTGCCAGCAGCGCTCCGATCAGGAGTATGCCGGTATTGACCAGGGGAGTCCCGACCAGAGAACCGGTGAGGCGCACCCCGCCGGCCACGGTGAAGAGGGAGAGGAGCAGGATGATGAAGGGCACATAATCCAGAATGATGGCGTGCCAGGCTTCAAAAAGAGCCGTCGCCGGGCCGTAGACCAGGGCGCAGGGAACGAGAAAGGCCAGGCCCCAGAACACCGCCACCTTGCCGAAGTTGTGTTCCCAGAAATGCGGCACGGTCAGGGGGCAGACGGCGATGCTCAGGAGCATGCAGACAAAGGGAATGATCCAGTAAGCTCCTAGTCCCTGCCCCGGAAGATGCGGTTCCGCTCCGAAGCCGGAGGCGGGAAAGGCCAGGATAACCAGCAAGGTTCCAATGACGACGTGCAGCCATTTAATTTTTCCTTTACGCATCACTCCCTCCATTCTTGGATATGCACCAGCCAACATAGCCAAAGCCCCATAAAATCGCAAGAAAAACAAAATCGGCGGCCCAGCCCCACGGGCGCGCTCAGATCCAGTCGTCATCCTCGGCGATGGGGGTGAAGCCCCGGCGTACGGTGTTCTCCGAGATGCAGCGCGGGTCCATGAACTGCAGGAGATATTCCGGCCCGCCGGTTTTTGAGCCCACCCCGGACATTTTGTAGCCGCCGAAGGGCTGGCGATCCACCATGGCGCCGGTGCTTCCCCGGTTGAGGTAGAGATTGCCCACGTCGAACTCCTCGCGCGCCCGGGCCAGATGCGCCGGGCTGCGCGAGAACAGCGCCCCGGTGAGGGCAAAGCGGGTGCTGTTGGCAATCCGCAGGGCCTCGTCAAAATCTCCGGCCCGCATGACCGCCAGCACCGGACCGAAAATCTCTTCCTGGGCCAGACGGTGTTCCGGGGTAATGCCCTCCACAATGGTCAGGGGAACATAGGCTCCGCCCGCGGGGTAATCCGCGCGCCTGAGCAGCACTTTTCCCTCTTTTTCCGCCAGTTCCACATATTTCAGGATATTCGGAACCAGACTCGCGTCCGCCACCGGCCCCAGAAAGTTGGAAGGGTCTTCCGCGGGGCCGATTTTAAGAGCGGCGGCGGCGCGCACCAGGCGTCCCACAAAGCGATCGTAGATGGAATCAAGAACCACCACGCGGGAGCAGGCCGAACATTTCTGACCCTGGAAGCCGAAGGCGGAATGGGTCACCTGGGTCACGGCCTCGTCCAGATCGGCGTCATCGTCGACAATCACGGCGTTTTTACCGCCCATCTCGGCGATTACGCGTTTGACCTGGCTCTGTCCTGGGCCGGTGACCCCGGCTTTTTCAATAATGCGCAGACCCGTTTCCATGGAACCGGTGAAAGAGATCAGGGCTATATCCGGGTGCCGCACCAGATGATCTCCCATAACGGAGCTCCGGCCGGGGCAATAGTTGAAGACGCCGTCCGGCAGCCCGGCCTCGCGGAAAATTTCCACCAGACTGTGGCCCACCGCCGAGGCAATGGAGGCGGGCTTGAAGACCACCGGATTGCCGGCGACAATGGCCGCGCCGGCCATGCCCACGGCAATGGCGAAGGGGAAGTTCCAGGGCGAAATCACCGCGGCCGGGCCCTTGGGCTGGAAACAAAGCGTGTTCAGCTCGCCCGGCGCCCGCCCCTGGCGGCGGGGAGAGCCCAGACGCAGCATTTCCCGGGCGTAGTATTCCAGAAAATCAATCCCCTCGCCCACGTCATTGTAGGCCTGATCCCACTGCTTGCCCACTTCCAGCACCTGCAGGGCCGCGAATTCAAAGATGCGCCGTCTGGCCGCCGCCGCGGCCCGGCGCAGACAGAGAGCCCGCTCCGCCGGCGAAACGCGCCTCCAGCCGGCAAAAGCCCCCGCGGCCGCGCCGACGGCGGCATCCACTTCGGCGACTCCGGCCTGGCACACCCTGGCGAGCACTTCCTCCTCGCGCGCCGGATTGGTGCTGGGGATGAGTTCGGCCGTGCGCACCTCCCTGCCGCCTATATAAAGGGGCAGTTCCCTGCCGGCCAGGGAGCGCGCCTTGGCGATGGCCGCCGGAAAAGCTTCGCGGGTGGCCTTTACGGTAAAGTCGGGCGGGGGTTCGTTGGCGAAAGGCGGCCAGGAATCCGCGGAGACGGGAGAGGCGGCTTTGGGAGGAGCGGCCGGCCGGCCGGCCTTTTCACGTTCCAGGGTGAGGGCCGGGTCCTCCAGCAGGCGATCCCTTTCCGCGCCCTCGGCAAAGCTTTGGCGCAGAAATGATTCATTGGCGGTATTTTCCAGAAGACGGCGCACCAGATAAGCCATGCCGGGCACAACCTCGCCGTAGGGGCAGTACAGGCGCACCCGCCCGGCCACATTCAGAAGTCCCTTGCGCACCGGCTCGGCCATGCCGTAAAGCACCTGGAATTCGTAGCGCGAATCCGGCACTCCCAGGCTTCGGGCCATTTCCGTGACGGCGGAAATGGTCCGCACGTTGTGCGTGGCGCAGCAGAAATACACCAGATCCCGCTGCTCCAGAAGCATGCGGGCGATTTTCTCGTAGGCCAGATCGCTTTCCGCCTTTCTTGTCCAGACCGGTATATCCCAGCCGTTTTGCCTGGCGCTCACGGTCTCCGCGTCCCAATAGGCGCCCTTGACCAGGCGCAGGGCAAAAGGCAGCTTCATTTTGCGGCCCCAATCCAGAAGGAGGCGCACCTGCTCTTCCGTATCTTTCAGATAGGCCTGCTGCACCAGCCCCAGATGAGGGTAGTGGATGAATTCAGGGTCGGCGCGCAGGCGCTTGAACAGTTCAACGGTGATTTCGCGGTATTTGAGCTGCTCTATGTCTATGCACATGGACGCGCCCATGCCGACGATCTTGCGGTAGATGGGCTTGAGGCGATCCAGAATGGCCCGCACGGAGCCTTCCACATCCACCGGACGGGCCTGGGAGTACAGGGCCGAAGGCTTGATGGAGGCGTTCACCTTGGGCTGGGAAGCCCAATCCAGGGAATCGTGCCCGAAGGAGGGCCAGGAATCCTGTTCCCGCTCAAGAGCCTCCAGGAGTTCCAGGTAGCCGCGGGCGTAGGCTTCGCTTTCTTCCTCGCTCACGGTGGCCTCTCCCAGAAGATCGACGGTAAAGGCGAATTTATCCTTGCGGAGTCTGACAAGGCCTTCCAGAGCTTCCCGGACGTTTTCGCCTATGATGAACTGCCGGCCCATGCTCTCGATATTGGCCCGTATGGTTTTGCCCAGAATTTTCCCGGTCAGGGAGCCGCCGACGCCTGAAAGATTGGCTCCGAACTTGAGCGCGGCCGGAACGTCGCCCGCGTTTCCGCCGAAATATTCCTTTAAATGCCGCACCAGGTTTTCTGAATCGTTGAGATAGGGCATGACGTCCACAAAACGGAAAAGCTGCACCTTAAAATCCTCGTTGCGCATGGCCCAGTCCATGACCTTGCCCATCCACCAGCCTTTGTTGAAGATCGAGGGAGCCTCGCCGCTGATGCTTTCAAAAAATTCCCTGCCCCTGGCGACAATCCGCGCTTCAAGTTCCTTGTTCATAAAATATCCTTTCTCCTTTGAAATATGCCTGGGAGGCCGCCCGCGGACAAGCGTGGGCGGCTTGCCTTTTTGCCTCTCCCGCTCCATACTCTCCTTGTCGGCCGGGCAAAGCCGTGTCAGCCCGCGGAGGATGTCAACAGATGTCAACAATGGCTTGTAGTCCCAAAAGCCGCATTTCGCAAGCTTTGCCAAATTGGAATCAGGGTCATTCTGTTCTTGATTTTTTAGAAAAATTTTAGCTTCTCTATTCCCTTATCAGTCATGGAAACACTTTCTTTGCAGGGTCATTCAATTCTTCCGAATCTGACGAGCCGCAGTG